>JAIRSZ010000154.1 GCA_031255195.1 Prevotellaceae bacterium
GCTATCGGAAATGGGTTGAGAATTAATTATAACCATAATGCTGCTTAATTTTGAACAATTACTTATTGAAATCAACTTGCCAAAAAATAAAGACACCCTGCGCAAAACTTTAATCATGAATCGACACAAAAAGATTGCTCCTCTTTTCACTGATGATTTTTGGGTGACACGTTGACGAAGTCAGGAAAAATATGGCGAATATGCGATTCTCAACGTTAAAAAACGCCTTGCGACACCCAAGTGTCAAAGTCAGGTGTGCTATTCTTGCCTTATGCGCCCTTTGCGTATCTTTCCCTTGCGTTCTTTGTGGTTCAAAATGTTTTTTTACCGCAAAGGGCGCAAAGGTTTTCGCAAAGAACGCAAGCAGAGTAACTACAATGTTGAGATGTAAATATTCTGATGGTCAATGCTTAAAGTTATCCTGATGAGAAGTATTACTAAAGACTGCGGGCGTGTTTACATTTGTAAACGCGCCCGCAATTGCTCATGTCCGCTTAGTAGTCTCTTTCTACGCTTGCTATTTTTGCCTTTAGCGCTTCCGACTTGCGGTCGTGCAGGATTTTCTTGTACTCTATGGGGGTTACCTTGATGAACTGCTCTACCATTTCGCTCCATGTATCCAACATTCGCTTTGCCAGCGGACTGCCGGTGTAATGGACGTGTTTTTTGAGCAAATCCTTGAGCTCCTTCCTGTCGGAGGCGTCGTCCACCAGCGAGAGCTCCACCATCTCCATGTTGCAGAAAAAGTCGAAATTTTGGTCTTTATTCCAGACGTAGGCCACTCCGCCGCTCATGCCCGCGGCAAAATTTCGCCCAACCGTTCCGAGTATTACGGCGCATCCGCCCGTCATGTACTCGCAGCAGTGGTCGCCCGTGCCTTCTACTACCGCAAAAGCGCCGCTGTTGCGCACGCAGAACCGTTCGCCCACTTTGCCGTTGATGTACACCTCGCCAGCGGTAGCGCCGTAGAGCAGCGTGTTGCCTGCTATCACGTTCTCCTCTGGGGCAAACGTGCTTCCGGCAGGCGGCGTTACCACTATTCTTCCGCCCGATAGCCCCTTGCCGAGGTAGTCGTTGCTGTCGCCCTCCAGCCGGAAGGTTAGCCCGGCCGCAAGGAAAGCGCCAAAGCTTTGCCCAGCCGAGCCTGTAAAGTGGCACGTGATGGCGCTGTCGGGCAGCCCCGTGTTGCCGTACTTTTTGGCCACCGCGCCCGATAGCATTGCGCCTACCGCCCGGTCTGTGTTACCTATGGCGTGGCGTAGCGTTACCGGTGCGCCGTTGTCCAGCGTTTTTTCGGCCTCCCTGAGCAACTGCCTGTCGAGCACATCTGCAATAAGATGCTCCTGTTTTTTGCTGTTTCGGATGGGGGTGGCTTTGGCTTCATCGGGGACGTATATCAGGCGGGAAAGGTCAATTTTGGCCACCTTGGGGTTGTCTGCAAATCTTTTGGTATCCTGACGGAGCAGGTCAGCCCTTCCGATAATCTCGTCTAACGAGCGGAATCCCATTTGCGCAAGGTGTTCACGCACCTCCTCTGCCAAAAAGAGGAAGAAGTTGAGCAGGTGTTCCGCGTTGCCCTTAAACCGCGCCCTCAACCGCTCGTCCTGCGTGGCAACACCTACAGGGCAGGTGTTCATGTGGCACTTGCGCATCATTACGCAGCCCAGCACAATGAGGGCGCTGGTGGCAAAACCGTACTCCTCTGCACCCAGCAGGGCGGCAATAATAATGTCGCGCCCCGTCTTGAGCTGCCCGTCGGTTTGGAGCACAACCTGCGAGCGCAGGCTGTTGGCCACGAGCGTTTGCTGCGTTTCGGCCAAGCCCACTTCGGCGGGCAATCCGGCGTACTTGATGGAGCTCATGGGGCTGGCGCCTGTTCCGCCTTCACCGCCGCTTATGATAATCATGTCGGCCTTTGCCTTGGCAACGCCGGCGGCAATAGTGCCTACGCCGCTTTCCGACACCAGCTTTACGGATATTCGCGCCTCGGGGTTGACGTTTTTAAGGTCAAAAATCAGCTGCGCCAAATCTTCAATGGAGTAAATATCGTGGTGCGGCGGTGGCGAAATGAGCGATATGCCGGGTATGGAGTGTCGTGTCCGGGCAATTACTTCGTCCACCTTGAAGCCGGGCAGCTGCCCGCCCTCGCCGGGCTTTGCGCCCTGCGCCACCTTGATTTGTATTTCGTCGGCGTTGACCAAGTATTCGGCGGTAACGCCAAAGCGTCCCGATGCGACCTGCTTGATGGCGCTGCGTGCCAACGACCCGTCGGGGCGCGGGGTGAAGCGTTCGGCATCCTCGCCGCCCTCGCCGGTGTTGCTTTTTCCGCCCAGCTTGTTCATGGCCACCGCCATTGCCTCGTGCGCCTCCTTGCTTATTGACCCAAACGACATAGCGCCGGTAACAAATCGCCGCGCAATGGCCTCACGCGGCTCTACCTCGTCGATGGGGACGGGCGAGCCGCCGCCAAACGCGAGCAGGTCGCGAATGAAGATGGGGTTGCTCTTGCCGTCAACGGCGGCGGTGTACTCCTTAAATTTTTTATAAGAGCCAAGACGCGTGGCGAGCTGCAGCTTGGATATGGTTTCGGGATTCCACGCATGGACTTCACCCTCCCTGCGGTAGGCGTAAAAACCTTCGCTGCGCGGCGAGCTGCCGGCCTCTGCATCAAATGCCTGCCTCAAAAGCAGCTCCTGCTGTCGGGCAACGTCCTCGAGGTTGATACCGCCAATCTTGGTGGTAACGTCACCAAAATAGCTCTTCGATAAATCCTCCGAAATGCCGATAGCCTCAAATATTTTTGCCCCTATGTAGCTTCTCATCGTAGAGATGCCCATTTTTGACAGAATCTTGAGCAGCCCCTTGTCTATAGCCTTGATGTAGTGTTTTTCGGCGGTAGCAAAGTCAAGGCGCAGCTCTCCGCTTTTGATTTGGCTGTCGATAACAGCGTAGGCCATGTAGGGGTTTACGGCGCTCGCGCCAAAGCCGAGCAGGAGGGCAAAGTGCATCACCTCGCGCGGCTCGGCGCTTTCCACAATAAGACCTATCTGTACACGCTTTTTTACGTCTATTAAGTGGTGATGCAACGCCGATAGCGCCAGCAGCGAGGGTATAGGCGCTTTCTCCGCCGTAACGCCTCTGTCGCTAAGGATAATGTAGTTGTAGCCCGCGTCTACAGCTCGGTCTGCCTCGCGGTAGATGTCGTCAATGGCTTTCCGAAGCCCTTCGGCTCCGGCCTTTACATCGTACAGCATGGGAATGGTGCAGGAGCGAAATCCCTTGTACTCAATGTGGCAGAGTATGTCGAATTCGCGGTTGGTGAGCACCGGACTTTTCAGGCGTATCATCTTGCAGAGGTCGGGGTTGGGCGAGATGAGGTTATGGTCGAACGTGCCGATGTATCCGGTGAGGGACATCACCAGCTCCTCGCGTATGGGGTCGATGGGCGGGTTGGTAACCTGAGCAAACTGCTGGCGGAAGTAACGGAACAGGAGCTGCGGACAACTCGACAACGCCGCCAGCGGAACATCGTTCCCCATTGATCCGATAGGCTCTTTCACCTCGTCGCACATCGGGATGATGATTTTTTCCACCTCCTCCTTTGTGTAGCTGAAGGTGTGCAGCAACGCTGGGTAATCCTTTATAGCCTGCGTAACGCTCCGGCCAGAGGTTATTTTGTCGAGCTCCAGGCGGTAGTTTTCCAGCCACTTTTCGTAGGGATGCTCGTCGGCTAAGTTGCCTTTTATTTCCTCGTCGCGGAGGATACACCCCTGCTCGGTGTCCACCAGCAGGATTTTTCCGGGCTGTAGCTTTCCCTTTTCGCGGATTTCGGAAGGCTCAAAGGTGAGCACGCCCGTTTCGGAGGCCAGCACCAGCGTGTCGCTCTGGGTAATGACGTAGCGTGCCGGACGCAGCCCGTTGCGGTCGAGCATTCCGCCCGCGTAACGTCCGTCGAAAAAGAGGAGGGTTGCAGGACCATCCCACGGCTCAAAGGCGAGCGAGCAGAACTCGTAGAACGCCTTTAGCGCGGGCGATATGAGATTTTTGCTGTTCCAACTTTCGGGGATGAGCATGGAGAGCGCTCGCGGGAGCGGCATACCCGACATGACGAAAAACTCCAGCGCGTTGTCCAGCGAGGCGCTGTCGCTCATGCCGTCTTCGATGATGGGCAGCACATCCCTGATGCTGTCGAAGCTTGCGGAGCAAAGCTGCTCCTCGCGCGCCTTCATCCACTCGCGGTTGCTGCGTATGGTGTTGATTTCGCCGTTGTGCCCAAGGTAGCGGAACGGCTGCGCCAGCTCCCACTTGGGAAACGTGTTGGTGCTAAAGCGTGAGTGCACCAGCGCTATACCGCTGGTGAAGTAGGGGTTGCTCAAGTCCTGAAAGTACTCGCGCAGCTGGTGCGAGGTGAGCATACCCTTGTAAACAATGTTTTTTGTAGAAAGGCTCACCACGTAGCACTCCTCCCGCGCCAGCTTGCGCTCAATAACCTTTCGCAGGACGTATAGCCGCACGTCCAAACCGTTTTTGCCGTCCTTATCGACTATGAACAGCTGCTTTACCGCCGGTTCTGTGGCCGACGACCCCGCGCCCAGGATGGCGCTGTTGACCGGTACATCGCGCACGGAGAGCAGCGAGAATCCGCTGCCTTCGGCCTCCTGCCGGATAGCCTCCAACGCGCGCTGCTGCCTCACGGCGTCCTTGGGCAGGAAAACCAGCCCCGTGCCGTAGCGTCCGCGCTCGGGCACCGGAATACCGTTGAGCAATATAAACTCGTGGGGAATATGCAGCATAATGCCCGCGCCGTCGCCGGTGAGCGGATCAGCGCCCTCTGCGCCGCGGTGCACCATGTTTTCAAGGAGCTTCAATCCCTTATCTACAATGTCGTGAGTTTTTGCCGAGTGGAGGTTTACCACCAGGCCCACGCCGCACGAATCGTGGTCGTAGCGGGGGTCATACAGTCCGGCGTTGGTAAAATTCATGTGAAAAATTTTTGAAGTTAGCGGCACAAAAGTACAAAATAAATTTTATAATGGGGGAAAAGCGCTTGTGAATTTACGTAAATTTCATTTGTTCTTGCTTTTTCCCCCATTAATACTATGCCCATTTACCCTAACCGTTGCTTGTGCGGCAGGCTCATTTTTTCACTATTTTCACCATCTTTTCGCCCTGCCGGAGCAGGTATATGCCCGCCGACAGCTCCGACAGGGAGATGGACTGCACGCCGGAGGTTTTTACCTCCACGCGCTTCACAACCGCTCCCTGCACGTTGAGTATCTCAATGGGTGCGCCTCCTTCCGGCGATTCGCTTTCAACAAATACATTGTCGCCGGCAGGATTTGGGTATACCCGCAGCGGCAACACAGCGCCAACGGGCGCTACCTCCGTAAAGTTGTCCTCTACAATGGTGGCAGCGTTCAGGCTCTGCGCCCTGTTCTCCAACATTTCCTGCCCGGTGGCGGCGTTTCCATCCAGCGGGGTGTATATTTCGAGGCTTGATTTCAACATTTTTCCTGCGTGCAAGGCCTGTATTTCCATGTCGCTCATTGCAGAGCGGTGCAAAAACAGCTCGCGGAAATCAACCTGCAACAGCGGACTTTCGAGGTCGTTCAGGTAGAACTGCACGGGCGTTAGCCTTTCCGACACCGTTGCGCCCGTTACCGGCTCGCCGTCTACGTACACAAAAGGTTTTCCCCATGCATGGTAGTGCGTCAAGCTCACCTGATGCCACTCTCCGTCGTTGAGCACAGCGGTAGAAATCAGCTTACCCAGCTGCGCTTCGGTTTCGTAGGTCAGCCTCCCGTCGGCGTCAATTTTCAGGCAGGCGGTCAATTTGTTGGCGTTGATTAGCGAAGCAAGCGTGCCGGTAGACGTTGTCCTGAAAGAAAACGTCAGCGTGAACGAGTGTAGCACGCCCTCCGGCTTCAGCGCAATGCGCCTGACCTTATCCGTTCTTGTCAGCGTGAGAGAGGCTTCGCTGTTGCGCACGGGCTGTGGTTTTCCTTCGGCCACCGCGTCCAACAGCGAGGGCACAATTGCGTGGAAGAGCTCGGCGTGCCCCGCTGTGTTGGGGTGAGCGTCGTCGGCCTTGTAATTAGAAACCCACCTGCCGCTTCCGTCGTCTATTGCGCCCAGCAGGTTCACGCTCGGAACGTCCCACTCGTGGATAAGCAGGTTGAGCTGCTTCACGTAGAGGTAGTCCGTAGCGTTGAAGTCGCCGCGCGGGTAGTTGTTCCCAACTATCGGAATTTTGCCGTGCTTGCGGGTGCGCTCAATGAGCGCGAGCATATTATCGCGCCAGCTGTCGAAAGCCGCCTTCCCGCGCTCGTGGATTCCCTCGTTGCCAAGCGATAATCCATAGTACACGTAACGGCTGCACGATGCAAGTAAATCTCTGTCCCAACGGTTAATAACATCTGTTGTAGTATTCCCGCCAACGGAAATGTTGTTGGTTGTCCAGCTGTGCTCCTCATTTTGCCGTAAATAGTCCGTCCAAAGCCATGCGTACCCTTTTTGGTCGCGCGG
Organism: Prevotellaceae bacterium; assembly: GCA_031255195.1. Classification (GTDB taxonomy): domain Bacteria; phylum Bacteroidota; class Bacteroidia; order Bacteroidales; family UBA932; genus JAITMY01. The sequence continues at coordinate 6,526 of JAIRSZ010000154.1, forward strand.
CTCTGCTCCCTGACCCCAAGGCACAGAAGAGCCCATCACAGTGAACGAGTAGTCGCCAATGTTCTGGTTGGAAAGTGTAATCTCCTTTGAGCCAACCAGCTTTGAGCCGTCTTTAAAAGTGGCGGTGGCCGTAACGCTAACCGTTCCGTTTGCCTTGGCGTAGAGCTTGCCCATTTCGGTGATGCAGGCAATGCTGCTGTCGCTGACCGACCAAACGACAGGAGGGTAGAAAGTGTTTTGCGGCGATGCGGCGGTTGTCAGCTGTAGCGAGCCTCCGCAGGTGGCAATGGTAGTTTCGCCCAAAATGTTGATGGCCGTAGCCGAAACGGGATCATCGTCCCCAGATCCTGCCGCATCACTGAACAGATGGCTTTTAGGAACAACCTCGCGCGAGTGGAAGGGACTTGCCCACTCCAGCTTGCAGGTGGCGGCGCTGTGACCCTCGTAGTACTCCAGCTTGACGTCGTACTTTTGGCCTGCAACCAGAGAAATAGCGCCCGTAGACACGCGGCCTTGATTTTCCTCCCACTTGTCAATAATCAGCTTGTTGTTTATCCACAGGCGGACGCCGTCGTCGGAGGTGAGGTAAAAGGTGGTATTTCCCGAGTACCGCGGCGTTATCTTTCCCGTCCAGCGGACGGAAAAGTTATCTTTGTTTACGTTTGTCAGGGGTGCGTCGCCTCCCCACTCAAAGTTGATGCAGTCGTCTGTTCTGACGGCCATTCTCACGTCAAAATCTTTACCGTTGAAGTACGCGCCGGTAAGCCCGTCACCGTTGCCCTCTACCCCACCCGGGTTGATTGTCAGGTTGTTGTGCTCGCGTATGAGCTGAAAAATATGGTCGGGGCGCACCACCTCGTACTTATTCTTATCAAGCGAGCTGGCCACCTCTTTGAAGCTCGTAGGTCTAACGTTGTTCCAGGGTTGCGCCTGGATGATGAGAAATCGCGGAGCGCTTCCGTCCCAACCGTTTGACGCCGAAGCAATATGCTCCTTCATGGCCTGCTCGTTTGTGCAGTAGTTGCACGAGAGCGGTTTTCCGGGCAGCTTGAGGGAGTAAATGCTTTGAGCGCCGCCGGTGTTCTGCGCCGTCACGCCGAGCAGCGTGGGCGCGTTGTCGGCAAAGATGCTGCCAACGTTGGCCGATATGCCTCCGACGATGGTATTCCAAACGGTAATCACGCGGAGGCCAGCCTTCACGTTGTACTCCTCGGTTTTGGCGACAAACTCAGCCAGCGCATCGGCATTGGTGTGCGAGGCGTTGATCCAGTTGTTCGGGTAGGTGTAGCCGTAGCCCGAAGGACCAGAGATGAGGTTATCGTTGTCGGTGGCGGATTGGTGGTAGTAGTTCAGCGCGCCCGGCATGGCGTCGACCATTGCGGGCGAAACCGTCCAGCCGATGGGCACGGAGCCTCTGTCGGGGTTGCCCCAAAGCTTACGCATCAGGTGCTCAACGTACTGCAGGTTGTCACCGTCACTAATGATAAAAGCCACGTAGATTTTATTCTTCAGCTCCGGCTTGGCCGGCATGGGGCGGGCGTTGATGGTGCGCGGCATTCCGCTGTGGAACGTCAGGTTGGTGCTGTAGTCGCTGGCAATGGTTGTAAGTCCGTAGTGCGACAACCTCGTAATGCCCTCCTGTTCATCCGGCCACCAGCCCATGTGGTTTGCCCCGGGTGGCATGGTTTCCAAAAAGCGGTTGAGCAGGGTGCTTTCGGCCGATTTTTTCGGGTCGAGCCAAACGACAACCGCACCGAGCGCCACGGCGTACTCGCGCAGGGAGCCTTGGTGGTTTTCGGGGCTGAGACCTATAAGGAGGCGCTTGTCGGCGGTCTGCCAGCAGCTGTCAAAAACGTGCTGGTACACCTGCTGCGACGACGTGAACTTCCCGCGCAGGTCTTCCACTATGGGGAAATTGTACGGCGCGGCAGTCAGCTTATTCAGCAGCGCGGGCGAGGCTATGAGAAGCTTCCGGTTTTTGGTCATCGGAATGGCAAGGTTTACCGTGTGAGGCTGATTCGGGTCGTAAACTATTAAGCCATCCACCTCCGACTTGTACAGGGTAAGCAACCCCCACGAATTGTTTATGTAAGCTGTGTTGTAGTTTACCTTCAACGAGTTGAGCCATGTGTATTCGCCTTCGGCAAAGTCGTCGCCCTCGTAGGAGAAAAGGCGCGGCTGCGTGCGGTTGACAATACCCTTGAGCGACGAAAAGAGGTACATCTCGTCTTTGGTTGTGTTGCGCAGGAAAAACAGGTGCTGCATCGACGCCGGAGCGGGGAATGAGGGCAGCAGCTGCCCTTCCGGCCACATTATTTGATCAACTGCGCCAATATTCATCTCCTTCGGCTCCACCGCACGGGCTACGCGGGGCGGGTTGTTTTCGGCCTGCACGCTTTGCGCTACCGACAAGCTGTATAGGGCAACTACTACGATTGCCGATAAAAAATTGCTCTTTTTCATCTACTTACGGTTTTAATTTAGTACTAATATATTGAATATAAAATGTATAAACTTCAATAAAACAGCTTTGTAGCGCCGAGTTTCTCATCCATTCAGGTTACAGGAGGTGAGATTCCTCACATTTTCCACAGAGCCTGCCCGAACGCCGCCGAAAAAATCGGTGCAACGACGGCGCAGGTACGGGCTAAAATTTCATCTATGCGCTTGTTTAAACTAAATCGGAGGGCAAAGGTAGACAACAAAAAACAAAAAAAACGAGTACTATTCTGCCAAAAACATGTACTATTTTGTCAAAAATCCCCTTTGGCGTAAAAAATGGAGGCCAAACCATGCAAAACGTTTTTCGTAGCGGTAAAAAAAATCCCCGAAATCCGCATATCACAGCGACAGGCGAATTTCGGGATTTTTTATTCTACCGGCACATTCTTAATTAATCTACTGCTTTGCAATGACTTGCGTAACAACAGCGCCATTTTCGAGGGTTACCACCAGCACGTAGCTTCCCGTTGCAATATTTTGCATGTCAAGCGTATACGATGTAACTCCGTGTACCTTGCGCGACAACGCTTTTTCGCCCGTCAGACTCACCAGCTCCACCTGCGCTATTTTACCGGTTACGCTAATATTCAACTCTTTGCGCACAGGGTTTGGGTATATCTTCAAGCCTAATGTTTCGGCAAGCGCCGATGTTTCGGAATCCTTACCGTCATCGGGGTTGCTGGGGTTATTGCCGTCATCGGGATTACCATTGCCGTCATCGGGGTTGCCTGGCATATCGGAGTAGCTGACTGTAAACGTTTTTGTTTCGGCAAAAGCGCCGCCTAAGTAGGCGCCGTTAATAGCTTGTACCGTCCACTCGTACTCCCCTTCCGGCAGGTCGTAAAGCTCGTACTTAGTGTTGGCAAATACGTTACCCATGCGCCCTGCCACCTTGCGCCACCCGTTATTTACTTCGTCAACCACAGCCATTGGGTTGTAGAGCCATTTGCCGGTGGTAACGCTTTTCAGGGCAAGGTTGTAGGTGACGCCGCCTTTGCCGTCTGCGGTATGCTCCCACGAAAATGCAGCTATCACCCCGCCATCTTCGCTTTTGCTAATGTTGATGCTCAGATTAGTTGGAGCTTCGGGAAGAACCGATGCTGTTGGCGACTGATTCGGCACGTAGCCGACTATTCGGCGGTTAAAATCCATAGCTCCGCCGCTGTAGCCGCAAATCAGCAAGTCCACCTTGTTGTCGCCGTTCAGATCGGCAACGCGGAAACCCTGCTCGGAAATGCCGGGGAAGTAGACGTCGCTCAAGTTGCTTCTGGTGAACGAAAAGCTGCTCGGATCGCTGCACAGAAAGAGCGCCGTTTCCTGCTTTTTGCGCTTATCATTCCAGCCACCAATGATAAGGTCAAGGTTTCCGTCATTATCCCAATCTACTATAACGCTGCCGTTGCCAACGCCATTCTGACGATACCAATTATCATCAGATTCAGATTCACCAAACGTTTGCCCAACTGAGGTAGAAAGTCCGCCGTCGTTTTTATAGAGGCGAACTATCCCGTCACTACTTTCTCCTGTTTTTGCAAAGCCATCGCCGTTGAGCAGCAAATCCAAGTAGCCGTCGCCGTTAACATCGCCCCATGAGGTTGTTCCGTTGGCCTTTTGCTTGTAAATGCTCACGCCTGCAAATTCTGTAAAATTACCAAAACCATCATTTTTGAAAAGCGCCGAGAAGCGATCTTTCTCAGTATTATTCCAAGCTGTAACAAAAATATCAGGATAGCCGTCGTTGTCAAAATCCACCACCGTTACCTCCGGCTCATTGAAGTCGTAAGAGGCAAACGATGTTGTTGACGCCTCAAATGCGCCGTCGGGTTGCCGGAAGTAGATGGCGCACTTTTCAAGTCCCTCGGCAAAGAAGTAGTAGTCTAAGCGTCCGTCGAGGTTGAAATCGGCAAATCCGCAGGAAGCGGCTCCTCTATCGGACTTGTTGACAGGGTACTCGGCTTCGTCGGCAAGCGTGTAAACGCCGCTGCCGTCGTTGAGGGCAATTCCCACGTTTGTAATATCGCCAACGCCCCAACCGGCAAAAATAACGTCCAAATCGCCGTCGCCGTCAATATCTCCAAATTGAATATTGCCGCTTTTACCCATTCGGATTACCCGGTCGCCATTCTGCGGGGTGAAATTTCCGTCGCCGTCGTTAATCAGGACAGCGCCTTTTTCGTTTCCATTACTGTGCTCTCCGCTGAAAATAATGTCCAAATCGCCGTCGTTGTCGATGTCCGCAACGGCAAAATCGCCTTTTTGAATATCGTCTAACCCAAGAGTTAGAAAATCAACAAATTGTGCTTGCGTGGTAGAAAGCGCTCCAAAAAATGCCAATGTTGTAAAAATCTGTTTCATAATAAAAATAATTTAAAGATTAAAAACTATATATTTTATTGTTTTGTAATGACTTGTGTAACAATTGCGCCGTTTTTGAGGGTGGCAATCATCACGTAGCACCCTGCTGCAACATCTTGCAGGTTGAGCGTGCAGGCAGCGCTGCCCTGCACCTTGTGCAACAATACTTTCCTGCCCGTCAAGCTCACCAGCTCCACCTGCGCTATTTCTCCTTCAAAGCTGATATTCAACTCTGTGCGTACAGGGTTGGGGTATAGCTTCATACCAAAAGTCTCAGCCGACACAGCATTGGGGGTCTTGCCTTCATCCTCGTCTGGATCCTTACCTTCGTCCTCATCGGGATCTTTGCCTTCATCCTCATCGGGGTCTTTGCCTTCGTCCTCATCGGGATCTTTGCCTTCATCCTCATCGGGATCTTTGCCTTCATCCTCATCGGGGTCTTTGCCTTCATCCTCATCGGGGTCTTTGCCTTCCTGAAGAAGTTTCACCTCGATGGTTTTCTCCAAAGTGTTGATTTTTATGACGTAGTAGCCATCGCCGGAGCCGTCTTCAGGAATTGTCCACTTGCTGTCTGCGCCGCCGAGCCGCATTTTGTCGGCCTGCGAAAGCGGAACATCTGCCTCGCCAACAGGATGGTAGTTGTTGTTGCCCCACGCCTTCCCAACCAAAAACTTGACGCTTCCGCGCTCATCGCCAAAAGTGTTGTAGCGGATTTCGCCGCGGTAGTAGAAAACAAACGGGTTGTCGGCATCGCGCTCCATTTCGATGGCATGGTCGAGCAGCCAATTGCCTTTTTCGGTGTTTTTGTTGAACGGGCCGCCCATGATGTACAAGCTTTGCGGTGGAGCAATGCGCTCTGCCTTGAGCGTCACCTTGAAAATATCGGCGGGCGATACTGCTTGAACGGGAGGTTGTTCCGTTGGCTCTTCAGGAAAAAATTCAACCTCGATGGTTTCCTCCAAAGTGTTGATTTTTATGATGTAGTAACCATCGCCGGAGCCGTCTTTCGGAATTGTCCACTTGCTGTCTGCGCCGCCGCTGAGCCGCATTTTGTTGGCCTGCGAAAGCGGAACATCTGTTTCGCCAACAGGATGGTAGTTATTGCTCCACGTTTTCCCGACTAAAAACTTAATGCTTCCGCGCTCGTCGCCAAAAGTGTTGTAGCGGATTTCGCCGCGATAGTAGAAAACAAACGGGTTGTCGGCATCGCGCTCCATTTCGATGGCATGGTCGAGCAGCCAATTACCCTTTTCGATGTTTTTGTTGAACGGGCCGCCCATGATGTACAAACTTTCCGGCGGTGTAAGGCGCTCTGCCTTGAGCGTCAGCCTGAAAAAATCGGTGGGCAACACGTAGCGGATGCGCAACCCGACATCTGATGGGTCGCTTTCCGGTCGCAGGGTAAGTACCTTATCCAGCGGGTCGTTGTCGCCACATTCAACAACGTAGCTGCCGGCGTCGCCGGCTACCTTAAAGTACCGGTTGCTCAACTTTCCGGTAAAAACAAACTCTCCTTCGCTGCCGGAGGTTTGCACAAAAGCGGCAGAATCGCCATCAACGGCTTCGCCTGTGATGCGCCATCCTGCTTGCGCCTCAAGCGAGGACATGCACGCTAATGCAATGAGCAATGAAAAAATTCTTTTTATCATGTGTTTAAGATTTAAAATTCAAAAATTCAATTCAAAAATTCAGAAATCAAAATTTCAAAATTCACCGAAAGCTACTTTACATATCTGTTAATTTATTAATCTGTTACACGAACTGTTTGCTCCGTATTGCAGGGTTGCGCTGGCAAATCAATCGTAACTGTTTTCGTATCATCACTATACTGATATGCTATAGGCTCGCCACCGGTAAGTTCGACCTTTGAAGGCTGCGATTTAAGCAGCAGCTTCAGGCGGTAGGCGCGCCGGTCAGACATACCGGCAAACGAGCCTTCCCGCGGATGAATGGTGTACGTACTTACAGCGCCCTCCTTCGACTGCGTAATGCGGGTAAAAGTATATGCACCGTTTTCGTAGCTGCTGTTATCTTCCTCATCTTCATAAAGCAAAAACTCTCCAGAATTGCCGGGGGCAAATTCCAGCAGCAGCGTATCGGGACGGACTTTCAGGTGGCTCACCTTCGGGTAAAGCGGGATAATTGCGCCTTCCCTGTAGTAGTAAGGAATTTGCTCACGGGTGAAGCTGCGGGTAACAACCCTATCCCCTTCGAGCAGCTCGCCGGTTGCCACCTCGTACCATTTCCCCTCCGGCAGCCAGACCGTTTGGGCAACAGAATCAGCGCCCCTGTCCGATTTGACAATTGGCGCAGCAAGAATCTCATTTCCAAACATGTACTGCCCCTCGTAGCGGTAGGCCTCGTCGTGTTTGGGGTAGTCGTAGTACATGGGGCGGCAGAGCGAAATGCCCGTGTCGTAACAATACCGCGCATAAGTGTAAATGTAAGGCGCCAAGGAGTAGCGCAGCGCTATTGCATCGCGCATCAGCCGGAAGTTGGGGAACTTCCAGATACGCCGCTCAATGTTTGAAGCGTTGGTGGCGTGCGTCCGCAGGATTGGGGAGAAAACGCCGTACTGAATCCAGCGCAGGTAGAGCTCGGGGTCGTCGACGCCGCTCTGCTGATGCCCGCCAATGTCGTGGCTCCAGTAGCCGTAGCCTGCATTGGAGGCTGTTGCCGTAAAGTAGGGCTGAAAAGCGAGCGAGGGAAAGGTAGCGTATGTATCGCCCGAAAAACCAATTGGATACCGGTGGTTACCCAAGCCGCCCCAGCGGTGAAAAATAAAAGGCCGTCCCTGCGACTGCAACTTTTTATCGGAGTAAAATACGTGATTCAGCCAGAAGGTATTTCCCAAATTGGCTTCGTTGCGGGCAATCATATGCTGCTGCCAATCCAGCCACCAAAAATCAACGCCAATCTCTTCGTGCGGACGGAGAATATGCTCGAAAAAAGCTTCGTAAAACGGCTTTTTTTCGATATTCCAAGGAATAGTCGCGCCATTGGTTACACCCAGCGCCGTCGCCAGCGAGCTGTAGTTGTCCTCCATGGAAAATATTCCGTCGGCGGGATGCAGGTTAAGCGTTGTTTTCAGGTTTTGGCTGTGTAGCCACGTAATCAGGCCGGCGGGGTCGGGAAACAAAGCTTTATTCCACGACCAGCCTGTCCATTCCGTATTAGCGTCGCTACCCGTTTTACCGTTCCTGTGCCAGTCCATATCAATCACAAAAACGTCGAGCGGAATATCGTGCTCCTGTATTTCGTCGACAATGTCCCGTATGTCCTTCTCGGTGTAGCGCTGATACTTGGAATACCAATAGCCAAACACGTAGAATGGTGGCATGGGGATTTTTCCGGCAATTTGAGTAAAGTCGAACAGCGCTTTTTTGTAATCGTGCCCGTAACCAAGAAAATACAAATCAATTGACTCCCTGTCGGCGCGCTGCGCCACCCAATCTACGCCGTTGCTGCCGTCGAACATCAGGCTAAGGCTGCCGTCATTGCGAGGCAGCTTTTCATCTATCACCGCCCACCCCGAGCGCGAAAGCAAGCCGTCTTCCAGCCATGTGCGCACATCGCCTTCGGCGTTGTCTAACGTGCGCGTCGTTCCCTTCAGGTTGTAGGGGTCTTTTTTGTCGGGGTACCAGGTAACGTCTTCATCGTCCACCTGCAAGGTTATCTGCAAGTTGTGATTGCAAGGATCGCCGCTCACCGGATATGTTCCGATTTTGTACCGCAAGGTAAGCTTTTCAGTAGCAATAATCAGATAACCGTCTTTTTCGTTCGTGGTGAAAGCGGGAACAGGTAAATTCCGGTTAACAACAACAAAGGAGGCTCGGTCTTCAAAGCGGCTTTGAGCGCTCCACTCTATGCGGATAAGCTCCGGCGTCAGCACCGTAAAGCGCATGTTGCCCGATGTAACCACGGCTGCCGGATTGGCAGCCGGGTTATTCGCCGCGGAAAGCCTGTTGCAGAACAACAAAGCTCCCAAATAAGCTAAAAGTATAAAATATTTTTTCATAAAAAACACGTGTTGTAGATTTATTTTATTGTTTTACAATGATTTGCGTAATCACATCTCCATTTCTGAGAGTTACCACCAGCACGTAGCTTCCTGCCGCAACGCCCTGCAAGCTGAGCACATACGATGTACTGCCGTGTACGTTGTGCGACAGAACTTTTCCACCTGTCAAACTCACCAGCTCCACCTGCGCAATTTCCGCCGCAAGGCTAACGTTCAACTCTGTGTGCACGGGGTTAGGATAGAGCTTCAAGCCGTAAGCCTCAGCCGACACCGAGCTGGGGTTTTCTGCGGCGGTGGTAGCGGCCGTAATCGTTGCCTGCGCCGAGCGGTTGCCCTCCGCATCGAAGGCGGCCACCGCAAGCGTGTACTGTGTCTTGGCAGTCAAGTCGGCAAAAGTGTAGACGGTGGCGGTAACGGTAGACACCGAGTCGCCGTTAAGGTAAACCACGTAGCCCGCCACGCTCACGTCGTCGGTGGAGGCCGTCCACGTCAGGGCTATGCTCGCTGCGGCGGGCGTTGCGGCAAGGTCTGCCGGAACGCTCGGCGGAACTGTATCGACAGGCGTATTGCCGCCACCGAGATTCTCAGCGGTGGTAGCGGCCGTAATCGTTGCCTGCGCCGAGCGGTTGCCCGCCGCATCGAAGGCGGCCACCGCAAGCGTGTACTCCGTTTCGGCCGTCAAGTCGGCAATAGTGTAGGCAGTGGCGGTAACGGTAGCCACCGAGTCGCCATTAAGGTACACTATGTAGCCCGCCACGCCCACGTCGT
>JAIRSZ010000192.1 GCA_031255195.1 Prevotellaceae bacterium
TCCCTTATGAGAGACTTCCAGCAGTTCTGGCAGCTGAACAGCGGCGTTTGGCTGGAGAAGTACGACTACCCCGAGGCGGGGCCGCTGCTCGTGATGATGGCATTTTTGCAGCGCGTCATCAACGGTGGCGGCAACATCGTCCGCGAAATGGCAACAGGAAACGGCCGCCTCGACCTTCTGATGACGCATAACGGCAGAAAATACCCCATAGAGCTGAAGATTCGCTACGGCGACAAATACGTAGAAAAAGGCATTGAACAAACCGCCCGCTACATGGACCTTCACTGCTGCAACGAGGGCTGGATGGTTGTCTTCGACCGCAGCTCAACCACCTCCTGGGCGGATAAGCTCTACATGCACAAAGAAACCGTGAACGGCAAAACAGTTACGATTGTGGGAGTGTGATTAATTAACAGTTAATAATGCAATAATGCAGCGACAACTAAAGCCCGCCCTTTCTCTTAACTTCAGTCTCTCCCAACTCGCGCGCATTGTTTGTCTGAAGGGTGATTTCTTTGATTCATTTGATTTTTGTGATGGCTGACGCATACTTTTCGCTCTTTTTTTCCAAACTATTGTCGTCGTGGATAAGGGCTGAGGTTCCTCCGCTTCGCTACGGAATGACGGTGGTGATGTTGCTTAATGCATTCAAAGTAAGATTATTGCTGTTGGTTGGGAGCACCTCACCAACAGCAATAATCTTACTTTAAACGCCACCCTCTCCCACCTTTCCCTCGCGCACCGCCGTTTTTTTAACTTCATCACTCCTTCTTATCATCATCTCATCACCTCATCACCTTACTGCAATTTGAGCAGCATGATGCGGTAAGTTGAGCGGCGAAGCCTTTCACCGTAAGGTAAATGCGCCCATTTGCAAAACAAAGTATTGTTTTTATGAAAAAATTGCTACCTTTGAAACTCATTCATTTCTGCTGAGCATTTTTCGGTTTTTCAGCGTAGAGTTTCGATGGTTTCGGTTTGTTTCCAATTGCTCGCATTTTTATATCAGCAAAGATGGGCTTATTTTGAAAATTATGAAGTTAAAATAATGATTTAATTACTGTAATTTTTGACCTTTTTTTTTGTATGAAGATAGAGAAAAACAGCCGCTACCTGATAGCGAGCGAGCACGATTTGCAGTGGGGATTAACGGTCTGCTCCATTGGATTTCAAGATATTACACCAAACGAGAAGTATCCGCCGCAGGATCATCCCAAACCCTACCTCTTTAGCCCCAGCCGCGGGCGCATGCTGGACGAGTACCAGCTGATATACATCACGCGGGGACAGGGAAAGTTTTGCTCCGTCAACCAGCGCTCAACCGTCGTGAAGGAGGGGACGATGTTTTTGCTTTTCCCCGGCGAGTGGCACACCTACTACCCGCTGGAAAAAACGGGGTGGAGCGAATACTTCATCGGCTGTAAGGGCTACACAATGGACCAGCGGTTGGAAAAGGGCTTCCTGCTAAAGTCAAAGCCTACCTTTCAGGTGGGCATGGACGAAGAGCTCGTCCGCCTCTACCACAAGGCTATGGACGTTGCGCACGAGCAACGCCCTGGGTTTCAGCAGGTGCTGTCGGGGATTGCCAACATGCTAATAGGCTTGGCCTACTCAAAGGATAAGGGCATGAATTTTTTGGACAAGCAGGTGCAGCAGCAAATCGACAAGGCTCGCATAATCATGCTGGAGCACGTGAGCAAGCGAATTACTCCCGAAATGATTGCCGACCAGCTGGGTATGAGCTACTCGTGCTTCCGTAAAACCTTCAAGGAGTACACCGGCTTTGCCCCCATTCAGTATATGCAGGAGCTCAAGCTACAGTACGCCAAGGAGCTGCTCTGGACAACCCAGCATACCATCAAGGAGATTGCATTCATGTTGAACTTTGACAATGCAGAATATTTTTCGGTATTCTTCAAGAAAAAGCAGCATCAAACGCCCTTAGAGTACCGCAACTTTTCGAGAGGTATTGGCGGCACATCTCCGGCAAACGGTGAAGTTAAACCAACTTCGACTTAATCTCTACGCTTATCCGGCTGTCGAACAGAGCAGGTTAAGAGCATGAGTAAGCCACTGCTCAACGCTGCCGCAGCGACGTGCCGCTACTTCTTCCCGCTCAACTTCATAATTTCTATACCGCACTCAATAATCAGCCCCAGCCCGTGCTTTTCGTTATCGCCCACCGGACGGTTGTAGTAGAAGGGCAGGTCGTCGGTAATTCCCGTACCAACGCAGACATCTTTAAAGCGCCCGTCATCTGTAATTTTTGAGGTTTTCATAGCCCGCCACCCGTTCAGCGCAATGCTGCGGTAGCTGTCGGATATCCAGCCCTCGTTGATTGCCTTAGCTACGCCGTAGGTGAACAGCGCCGTTACAGACGATTCCTGGTAGGAATCGCTTTTGTCAATCAGCTGACGCCAAAATCCTTGCCCGTCCTGATAGCGGGAGTAGCCCACAATTTGCCGCTCAAGCAGGGTTTTCAGAATTTCCTTTTGGGGATGGGTATCGGGCATTACGCTCAGCAGCTCGCAGGTTGCCAGCGTTATCCAGCCGTTGGCTCGCCCCCAATAGGCTACGCCGTTGCGCTTCAAGTCGCTGTAGTAGCAGTGGTAGTAAAGCTGCTTGCTGTCATCCCACAGGTAATCGGTAATATTGATGATTTGGAGCGCCGCGTCGTCAACGTATTTGCTCTCGCCGGTAATGTGCGCCAGCCTTGCCAAAAACGATACTCCCATGTACGCATCATCAGCCCATACGGTCATCTGCTTCGGGAAGGTGCGGCAAAGCGTGCCATCGGGCAGGCGCTCCTGCCCGGAGGTGATACGCATGCTTCCGTCGTCAAAATACTTCCTGTAGGTGGCGTTGGACTTGCCCGTCAACTCGTACACGTCGATTACCGCCGCGCCCATAGCGCCAAAGTCGTCCAGCTCCTTCATCGTCCACAGCTGTCCGAAAGGCCACGTGTGGTGCTTGCGGTCGTTGCGGAACGCTGCCTTAAAGTACTCGTAGTTGTCAAAGCCAAACTTCACGTGCTTTACGGCGTAATCCACATATTTTTTTTCGCCTAAGTACTGCCCCAGATGAATCATGGCGCGGTCGAGTACGCCGTTGGAGTAGTGCCATTCGCCCAGCGGAGATTGAAACTTTACGTCCTCGCCCTTGGGAATATCCTTAGTGTTGACGTAGGTTTTGCCGTCCTTTACGCCGACAAACTCGGTTATGGGCTGCTGCAATATGTTATCGGCAATGCTCCTGAGCGCTTGCTCGTCGGTTTTTTGCGCGCCTGCACGCAGCGCAACGCAGGCAATGAGCGGAAGTAGAATAATTTTTTTCATTTTCGTAGTAAGTAGCTAAGTGTAACTATATAAACTTGAATAGTCGTCTCCACCTGATGTTCATGGGGAATTTACGGTCGGGGCTGAGCGAAAGCCACACGAAAGAGGCCTTGCCTACAATGTGATCTTCGGGGACGTAGCCCCAGAAGCGGGAGTCGAGCGAGTTGTGGCGATTATCACCCATCATCCAATAGTAGTCCATCTTGAAGGTGTAGGAGGTTGCCTCCTCGCCGTTGATGAAAAATTTTCCGTTTTTTTCCTCCAGCAGATTTCCCTCGTACACCTCAATGGCGCGGCGGTAGAAGAGCAGCGATGCGCTGTCTAAGGTCACGCTAACGCCTTTCTTCGGAATCCAAATCGGGCCGTAGCTATCCTCCGTCCAATTCAGGTTTTCGTGCTGCGGAAACACGCGCTGCATGTAGGTCTGCGGGTCGGTGTTGTTGCGCTTCACCATGCCCTGCACGTTGGCCAGCTTGCCTATCTTTTCGGATTCGGACTGCGTAAGCGGCATCTCGTAGACGCCGTACTGCGAGCTGTACATGCGGTCGGCCTTGGGAATTTGCATGTCGTCCAGCAACCGCGGGTTAATGGCCGTTCCGTTGGTTTTTACGAGGTAGTTGTACTGCATTTGGGGGTGGTTTTTCTGCGCCTTTCCGTTTACGAAAACCTGACCGTCTACCACCTGCACCGAATCGCCTGGAAGCCCAATGCAGCGCTTAATGTAATTTTCGCGCTTGTCCACGGGGCGGACAATGATGGTGTAGCTCTTCCAAATGCTGGCTCTGCCGTGCTGCCGCACCAGCGCGTAGTAGCTTTCGTTTTGCCGCTCGGCCACAACCGTGTCGCCCTCCGGAAAGTTGAACACTACAATGTCGTCGTGCTTTACCGACGAGTAGCCCTTGAGCCTGCGGTAGGGATTTTTTATCCACTCCACATACGAGGGCGTGCGCTGCGTGAACGGCATGGTGTGGTGCACCAGCGGCATGGCAATGGGCGTGTTGGGAATTTTGGGGCCGTAGGCAATTTTGCTCACAAAAAGGTAATCGCCAACCAGCATTGTTTTCTCCATTGAGGAGGTTGGAATGGTGTATGCTTCAACAAAGAAAAGGCGAACGAAGGTAGCCGCCACCACCGCAAAAATAATGGCGTCGACCCACTCCAGGGCGACGTTGCGCTTTCGCTTGCCGCTTGCGTCTTTCTTAGGCTTCCAGAAAGCCCAGCGCACTTTTTTGGTAATATACACATCGAACACCACCAGCAAGCCAAAGAGAAACCAGTAGTTCTCCAGCCACACTACCCACAACAAATACAGCAGGGCAGCAACCCCAAACTTAAACCAACGGGTACGCAAAATTTTCATAGATTCCCAACTATCAGATTATATTTCTTTCACTATTACGTTCTTAACTCTTCACCTTTTAATTCAAACAAGTCTTCCATGCCGTAGCATCCCTGCTTTCCCTTCAAAAATTCGGCAGCGAGCACAGCGCCCAGGGCAAATCCCTTTCTATTTTTTGCCGCGTGGCTCAGGGTAATGCAATCCACGTCCGATTCGTAGCGCACAATGTGCGTTCCGGGCACGCCCGCCTCGCGCACCGACACCACAGGCAGCTCGCCTTCCGCCTCCGACGCCTCGTTTACCCATTTTTTCAGCGGCTTCAACTCCGACATTATGGTCTCGGCCAGGGTAATGGCCGTACCGCTCGGCGCGTCCTTCTTTTCCGTATGGTGCACCTCCTCCATGCTTGGCCGGTAGCCACCGGCAGCGTTCATCATGCCTGCCAGAATTTTGTTGATGCGAAAAAAAATGTTCACCCCAACGCTGTAGTTCGAGGAGTAAAAGAAGCCCAACTTTTTTGCCTTGCACTCCTGCCTTACGGCCTCCTGCTGCTCGAGCCAGCCTGTAGAGCCGCACACCACCGGAACGCCCGCCGCAAAGCAGTCGCGAATGTTGTCCACTGCGGTATGCGGCGAGGTAAATTCTATGGCTACGTCGCACACTTTCAGGTGTTCGGGCGTCAGCTCGTGGCGATTGTCAACATCAACAATGAGAGGGATGCGGTGGCCGCGCGTCAGCGCAACAGCCTCAATCTCTTTTCCCATTTTTCCATATCCTATAAGAGCAATATTCATGCGTAATCCTAATAATTTGCGCAAAAGTACGCAAAGGCTCTCAATGAAGCGTCCTCCTTGCAGCTAATTTATACGAATCTGCAAAACTTCTTAGAAAACGTTCTTCACTATTTCCTCCACGTTGTCGGCTTTGCTCATGGTGTAAAAATGCAGCGCGGGCACGCCCCGCCGCTTGAGCTCCCTGCACTGCTCCGTGCACCATGCTATGCCCACCTTGCGCACGTCCTGCGGGTTGCTGCAACGCTTCACCTCGTCAACCAGCGCGGTCGGCAGATCGATGTGAAAAATTTGCGGCAGAATACTCAGCTGCTTGAGGGTGGAAAAAGGCTTCAACCCCGGAATGATGGGCACGTTGATACCGCTTTTTCGGCAGGCCTCCACAAAGTTAAAGTACTTTTGGTTGTCGAAAAACATCTGCGTAACTACGTACTCTGCGCCCGCCTCCACCTTTGCTTTCAGGTACTGCAAATCTGTCTCAAGGTTGGGCGCTTCGTAGTGCTTTTCGGGGTATCCGGCCACGCCAAAGCAAAAGTCGACAGGCGCAATGTTCTTTGAGCCGGGAGTTAAGTAGCGGCCGCGATTCATGTCTGCCGCCTGGCGCAGGAGGTCAATGGCGTGGGTGTGGCCGTTTTTTTCCGGCGTAAAATATTTTTCGCCGTACATGGGGTCGCCGCGCAGCACCAGCACATTTTCAATGCCCAAAAAGCCAAAGTCAACAAGCATATCCTCCACCTCGCTGCGGCTGTAGCCTCCGCAAACGAGGTGCGGCACCACCTCCACGCCGTACTTGTACTTGATGGCGGCCGCTATGCTCACAGTACCGGCGCGCTTTTTCACTATCTGCTTCTCAAAAAATCCATCGGGACGCTCCCGAATAACCACCTCTGCCCTGTGGTTGGTGATGTTTACGTAGGCCGGGTTATACGGCATTAACCGCTCCACCGTCTCGGCTACTTCTGCAAAACTTGCGCCCTTGAGCGGCGGCATCAGCTCAAAGGTGAACAGCGTAGAGTTTGAGTTCTTTATAGCATCAATGACTTTCATTGGGGTAAAATTTTTATTGCCGCAAAGGTAGCAAAAGTTTCTAAAAAATATTTTTGAAACAAAAAAACACTTTAGTATCTTTGCAGCTATCAAAATTTAATCAAACGTGCTATGGAACTAAAAGCAAAACTAATTCAGGTGCTTCCTCTGCAAACAGGCGAAGGACGAAATGGAATGTGGAAAAGGCAGGAGATTATCGTGGAAACCGAAGGGCAATACCCGCGAAAGGTGTGCATTTCGATTTGGGGCGATAAGGTAAACCCAAGCGTGCTCAACGTAGGCTGCATGTTGAACATTTATTTCGACATCGAAAGTCGCGAGTTCAACGGCCGCTGGTACACCGACCTGCGCGCGTGGAAAATTGAATCGTCCGACGAAACCAGCCCCGGCATCCCCACCGCGGATGCGACAGCCACCACCGCAGGACAGCCTCAATCGCCCGAAGCTGCGTCGTTCTCCGCAGACGAAGAGGGCAAGGACGACTTGCCGTTCTGAGTTCAGAGTTAAGAGAGGCGTTGCTTGTTGTGCCTTGCGATATTTTTATGGAATGTCGCAAGGTATGGTTATTTTCGTAATGCGCCATTTCATTAAATACGCTAACCGTAACTAACCCAAGTTGCCTCCCTGTTTCAAGTCGTGGTGGGAGATTCCTCTACTCCGCATGTTCGTGCCCCGCACGCTCCGGTCGGAGTGAGGAATCTCAATCCGTGTTTTTTCCGTGCTGTATTCAACAGGAAAAAACCACGCCTACCAAACTCAACTCTTTCACTTTAGCTTTTCACTTCTTACCGCAGCCACTATCCCCATCACCTGCGCCAGCGCGTACATTCGGCCAAGGAACGAGTAGCCCGGATTGTAATTTTTTTGCGCGTCGTCGAGCATGGTGCGCCCATGATCAACGCGCATGGGGAGGCTGGCGGGCGCTTGCCGCTCGAATATGCGCACCAGCTCCACCAAGTTTCCCCTGCCCTCGAGGTGCGACGCCTCCACAAAGTCGCCACCCGGCATGGCCTTGGTGCTGCGAAGGTGCACAAAGTGCGAACGCCCGACAAACTTGCGAGCCAACGCCACCACGTCGTTGTGCAGCCCTGCGCTGAGCGATCCTGCGCAAAAGGCAAGCCCGTTGTGCGGGTTATCCACAGCCGTCAGCAGCCACTCGACGTCTTCCTCACAGGTCACAATGCGCGGCAGCCCCAGCACCTGAAAAGGCGGGTCGTCGGGGTGTATCGTCATGTTGATGTTGTACTCGTCGCACACCGGCATGATTTGTTCAAGGAAGTACTTGAGGTTTTCGCGCAGCGTGTTCCGGTCTACTCCGCTGTAGAGCGCGAGCAGCGCCTTGAAGAGCTCCACCGGGTTGCTGTCGCCCTCGCGGATGTTGCCATTCACAAATCCCTGCGTTTTTACGATAATGCTGTACACCAGCTCGTCCTTTTCCTCCTGCGTAATGGTCTTGTCGAGCTGTCGCACCTGCTGCATTTCCTCGTCGGTGTAGCTTTTTTCGGCGTTGTCGCGCTTTAGTATGCAGCAATCGAAGTAGGCAAACCGCACCTTGCTAAAGTAGAGCGACGACGTGCCGTCAGGCCAGCGGTAGCTCAGGTCGGTGCGTATCCAGTCTATCACCGGCATAAAGTTGTAGCACACGGTTTTTACGCCGCACTTGCCAAGGTTGGCCAAGCTCGTCTTGTAGCTTTCAATCAGCCGGTCTCTTTCGGGGCTGCCGTACTTGATAGCCTCCGACACGGGCAAGCTCTCCACCACCGACCAGCGAAGCCCCGCCTGCTCAATGTAGCGCTTCAAATCGTTAATAGCTTCCACCGTCCAGACTTCGCCGTTGGGCACGTCATGCAGCGCGGTTACAATGCCCTCCACTCCTATTTGCCGGAGCATATCGAGCGTAATGCTG
The DNA here is from genome assembly GCA_031255195.1 of Prevotellaceae bacterium. Taxonomy (GTDB): domain Bacteria; phylum Bacteroidota; class Bacteroidia; order Bacteroidales; family UBA932; genus JAITMY01. Next base: position 8,419 of record JAIRSZ010000192.1, read on the forward strand.
TCTTTTTTCCCAAACCATCTCCAAGTTCTTTCCATAACTGTATTTTTTATTTTTTTTATCAGTAAATTATGAATTTAATTCTATACTTTTTTACACCCTTTCGGGATATGCCCAGCGGTTGATTCACATTCAAGCGCTACTTTGTTTCCTCTCCGAGGTACAGCTCCACCAACCCTTCGGGCAGGTTTACGCTAACTATTTTCTTTTTTTTATCCACCGAAGTAACGAAGCGCGGGTTGTCGGGGATGAGCACCTCCCTGCCCTGCTCTGTGGCGAGCAGCAACACCGGGTTGCCCGGATAGTCCAGCCGCTGCGCCAGCTTTCCCACAACGCCAAATGCAGCGTCCTCAAACGTGTAGCCCAGCAGCGTTTCACCCTCGGCGGGCGATGCTGCAAGCTTGCGCTTTTCCGTTTTTTCGACCAAAATCTCCTTTCCCGCCAACTCCTGCGCCAGCGATTCTCGCTCCATGTCGTCGAAAACGACCACAAACTTACCGTTTTTTGGGGAAATTCTTTTGAGGTAAAGAGGTACATCCAAACCGTCAATGCAGACGAATACCGGCTTTTTTTGCGGCAACTCCGGGCTATCGGTATACGGCGCGAACAGGAGTTCGCCGTGCGCCCCGAATGTTTTTTGCAGCTTGCCGACAGGAATCAGGCTCATGGTAAAACAAACAGCTTAAAGAAAAAAATTTTTTTTGTACACTTCGTCGTCAGGTGGTCAAAGCAAAAAAAACGCCATGCGTATACAAGCGCACAGCGTTTTTTCAGATACATACATCAAGTGGGAGTTACTCTGCCGCCGTGTTTTCGGGGGCAGTATCGGTAACAGGCGCCGGAGTCGGAGCTGGAGCCTGAGTCGGAGCAACCTCTGCTTCGGCGGTGGCCTCAGCAGCAGCGGCAGCTTCGGCGGCTGCTGCTTCGGCAGCTTTTGCCGCCAGCGCAGCCCTCTTCTTTGCCACCTCGTCTGCCTTCACCTCCTTAACCCTTATTTCGGCGCTCAAACGGCTCTTACTACGATCACTTTTTACCTTATCCAACAAGTTCTTTTTCGTCGAAATTTTCAGCTTTTTGTCAGCTATCCAAGCTTGAAATTTTTGCTCAGCGGCCTCTGGTGTTAGCGCACCTTTTTTTATGCCGCCGTCGAGGTGCTTCCTTAGTAGCACCCCCTTATACGACAGTATAGCGCGCGTAGTTTCGGTTGGCTGAGCGCCCTTATTGAGCCAATCCAGCGCTCTATCGAAGTTGAGTTCAATAGTAGCCGGATCTGTGTTGGGGTCATAAACACCCAACTTCTCAATGAACTTGCCATCGCGTGGCGCCCTACTGTCGGCTACCACAATGTGGTAAAAGGCATAAGCCTTCTTGCCGTGTCTTGCTAATCTGATTTTTACAGCCATATTGTTTAAAAAATAAAATTTGTATATGAAACGGGCGCAAAGATACCTTTTTTATCCAATAATTGCAAGGAGAAACTAAAAAAAAGTCGTAAATTTGCGGCTCGGCTTGATGAAAACAGCTCTGCAATTCAGTACGGATGCTGGTCGGCGGGCGCAAAATGCCTCCGCAAAAAGCACCATTTTTATGCTTGTTTTTAACACTTTAACTCATTACATGGATGATAAATAGCAGCTCAAATGATTGCCGCATTATTTTTATGGGAACGCCGGAGTTTGCCGTAGCCTCGCTGCAAGCGTTGGTGGAAGGCGGATACAGGGTTATCGCGGTAGTTACCCAGCCCGACAAACCCGCCGGACGGGGCTTGCAGCTACAGGCTTCGGCGGTGAAGCAATACGCGCTGGCACAACACATTCCGGTGCTCCAGCCGGTCAAAATGAAGGATGATGATTTTTTGCACGACCTGCAACAGCTTAACGCCGATTTGTTTATCGTGGTTGCCTTCCGAATGCTTCCTGAGGTGGTGTGGCGTATGCCTCCGCTGGGCACGTTCAACCTGCACGCCTCGCTCCTGCCTAAGTACCGCGGCGCGGCGCCCATCAACTGGGCTATCATCAACGGCGAAACCGAAACCGGAGTGACTACCTTTTTCATTGACGAAAACATTGATACCGGCCAAATTCTGCTTTCCGAAAAAGTACCCGTTTCACCCTCCGACACCGCCGGAACTCTGCACGACAAGCTGAAGGATGTCGGGAAACGCTTGGTGATGAAAACCGTTGATGGAATTGTGGGCGGCAGCCTCTTACCGAAGCCGCAGGAGGGCGCGTGCAGCGTCGACAAAATACCGACTGCCCCGAAGCTCTTCAGGGATACCTGCCGCATAAGCTGGCAAAAAAAAGCCTGCGAGCTGGCAAACTTTGTGCGCGGGCTAAACCCCTACCCCGCAGCCTGGTGCGAGCTGGCCGCCAGCGGAGCAGCCCCGCAGCAGCTGAAAATTTTTGCCGCCCACGCCGAGCACGCCCCCGAAAACCTCCCTCCGGCGGGCGCTATCGTCACTGACGGACGAAACTCCCTGAAAATTGCCTGCTCCGACGGATTCCTTCACGTTGACGAGCTGCAACTTTCCGGCAAAAAGCGAATGTCAACAGCAGATTTTTTGAGGGGAAACAAGCTGAATGTTCCTATAGAAATTTTTTAATAAAGTGCTTCGTCAACTCAAATCATACATAGCGCACAACAAGCTGCTTTGCCATGCCGACGCCTTGCTGGTTACGGTAAGCGGCGGCGTTGACTCCATGACGCTGCTGCACCTGCTGCGGGCTGCGGGCTACAGGGTGGCGGTGGCGCACTGCAACTTCCGGCTGCGGGGCAGCGAGTCGGACGGCGACGAGCAGCTGGTGCGCAGCTGCTGTAGCCAGCAAAACATCCCGATATTCGTTGCCCACTTCGACACCCGCGAGTACGCAAAAAAAAATGCTATTTCCATCCAAATGGCAGCGCGGGAGCTGCGCTACGCTTGGTTTGAAAGCGTGGCGGCAGAGCATGGTTTCGACAAAATTGCCGTGGCGCACAACGCCAACGACAACGTAGAAACATTTTTCCTCAACCTTGCCCGCAGCACAGGGCTACGAGGCTTGTCGGGCATGGCGGCGGCGCAGGGAAGAATAGTTCGCCCGCTGCTTTTTGCATCGCGTCCGGAAATTCTGCGGTATGCCCAGGAACACAGCATCCTGTTCCGCGAAGACTCGTCGAACAGCCAGGTGAAGTATGCCCGCAACCGAATCCGCCACAACATCCTCACGGAGCTTGCAGCGCTCAACCCCTCGATACTGCCAACCATACAGGGCTGCATGGAGCGGATAAGGGCGACGCAATGCCTCGTGGCAGGCATAGTAGACGACCTGCAAAAAAGAGCGTGCTTCCGGCAGGAAAACAGGCTTTACATAAAAATATCCGAGCTTCCGGCAGAGCAACCCGAATTTTGGCTTTTTGAGCTGCTGCACGAGTACGGCTTTTCAGGCGCTACGGCAGGCGACGTCGCGGCTGCGCTGAACGGGTCGCCCGGAAAAGTATTCTACTCGTCAACGCACCGCCTCCTAAAGGACAGGGAGCTGCTGATTGTTGCGCCAAAAGAAGAACCCAACGGCGATAACGATGGCGATACGGTGGAGGCGGCGGAAAAAGCGTTGGAGGTGGAGAGCCGCAAACCCAAGGTGGCGGGCGACGCGACAGTAACGCTCACGGAGGAGGGATTAAATGGGCTAAAGGTAAAAGCTGGCGGCAGGATATTTTCCTTTGAGGTTGTCAGCGCCTCCGGCATCCGGCTGAACCAGGGAGGCTGCGTTGCCATGCTGGACTACGACGCGCTGCAATTTCCGCTCAGGCTGCGCCGCTGGCAGGCAGGCGACAGGTTTGTGCCGCTTGGCATGAAGGGCGAAAAAAAGCTGAGCGACTTCCTCACCGACAGCAAGCTCAGCCTTTTTGAAAAGCAGGAGCAGCTGCTCCTCTGCTCCGCCAACGGCAACGTGGCGTGGGTAGCCGGTCGCCGCATAGGCAACCGCTACCGCGTAACAGAAAGCACAAGGCGAATTTTGAAGGTCACCCTGCACCCAACCTTTCCTGCCGCATAGCAGCCACTTGCGCCTCCATACATTTTGACGCTTTACTAATACCTT
>JAIRSZ010000214.1 GCA_031255195.1 Prevotellaceae bacterium
ATCAACCTTCAAATAGCCAAATCATCGCTCAGCGGAAGCGGAAAAATTGACGAGGTGTTGGCGTCTTCGGTATCGAAAGTTGAGGCTATCGAAACCAAGGGAGCGCAGTTCTTGGTCAACGGCACAAAAATAAGCTTCGTGTGGGCGGAAATGCCCAAAGATACGGGCAACTTTGTGATAGCGTACAAAGTTACGCCGTGGCAGGGAAATGCACCGCTTTCCGTGCGGGGAACATTCTCCTACAGCGACGACATGAACAACACCGCAAGCGTGGACATCGTGGAACGCGAGGTTGATTTCAGTATTTACGTTCCCGTTCCGCCACTTTTAGCGGCCTCGCAGAAGCCCGAAGCGCCTGTGGTGAAGCAAAAGGAAAACCACATGCAGCGCGGCTTAGTCTTTAAGGTGCAGCTGCTGGCAACAAGACAACCTGTACAAAACCGTAACGCCTACTTTAGCCGCTACAACGTAACCGACGTTGTTTCAGAAGAAGTGTATGAATCCGACCCAAGACAGTATACCTATAAATATGTGGTTGGCCCGTTCAAAAGGTACGAACAGGCTCAAAGCTACCGCGATCAGGTATGGCGCAAAGGCATCACCGATGCTTTTGTTACCTGCTACTACAACGGCAACCGCATTACTATACAAGAAGCTCTAATGATTTCAAATAAAAAACGTTGAGAAGAAAAAGGTATAGAGAATGTTTGGTAGATTAAGAAAGGTTGAAGGAAGAAAGTTCATTGTATTTATTGTATTTGCATTTTGTTTCTCCGCAACGGCGGCAGCGGCAGAACCCGTCAGGAGCAAAAGCCAGCTGCTGTCGTCAAGATCTGCAATTGGAGATTGGCTGGGATTAGACATTAGACCTTACGGCGGCTTGAGCGTTGGCATATTGTCATTCTACGGAGACGTGCGCCCATATAACGGTCACCACTGGCTATCCGGCTATCCGGGCGCAAAGCTCGACCTCTCGCTGGAAATTGGTCAGCTCGGCGAACTCGGCGCAAAGTTTGGCTTTATGTACGCCTACCTCAAGGAATCGCAAACCAGCCCATTCGGTGTGCTGGTGCACAATCACGAGGCGTTGCCCAACTCGCTACCCCCCAACCTTGCCTTTTACGAGGAGGGAAACCTCAACTTTCGCTCCAACCTTTTCAACATCGCGCTGCAAGGGGAGTATAGAATACGTGTCATACCCGGCCTGCGAGACATTTACCCTTACATTTCCACCGGCATCAACATTCTGTTCTTTAACCCATACGCCGACAGAATGGACGCTGACGGAGTAACGTATGAGAAAAAACGGCTGGATAACTACAACCCCAGCAATCCTCCGCTTAATCCAAATGACGCTTTTTGGCCTGTTCGCGACAAAAAGCACGAAACAAAACTAAAATCCGCCAAGCTATACAACCAGAACATTTCTACGGTAACGATAGGCTTCCCGATAGAGGTGGGTTTCGATTTTAAGGTTTTGCCAACTGTCAACATCCGCTTTGGCACTTCGTTTACCATTACGCTCTCCGACAACATAGACGGCGTAAGCGGCAAGGCCGCACGCAAGGGAAGGCTCGACCAGAATACAGCCCTCAACAACTTGGGCAACAGCTACTGGAACGACTCCAACTACGAGCAAACCCGGCGTGCCGCTCGGCTACAAGCCAACGGCTACAACGATTTCTTTGCATATACATACGTGGCCTGCTACGTCTACCTCCCGTTCCTGTAGCCGCGATTTTGCGAGTCGAAAGCAGGAAAAAAATCTGTGTAATTTTGCGAACAGCAAAACTCACTTTTTCAGCATCTTCTCCAGCTCTTTTGCCAGCGGTGGCATGGCTACCGCAAATCGCTCTTTGATGAAGGTGACGTTTTGCCCCGCCACCTCTCCGCCCGCAGGGTTGACCACAAAAATTTTGCACCCTGTCGGTGCGTAGCGGAATAGGGAGGCTGCCGGATACACCGCCAGCGACGTGCCTGCTATCACCACGGCAGACGCCGTCGAAATGATTTCTATTGCCCTGTCCATCATGGGCACAGCCTCCCCGAAGAAGACGATGTGCGGGCGCAGCTGCCCTCCCTTGGGGCAAAAGTCTCCCAATGCTACGTCGCCGTCCACCTCGCAGATGTACGAGGGGTCTTTCATGCTCCTGCACTTGGTGAGCTCACCGTGCAGATGCAGCACTTTAGTAGAGCCTGCCCGCTCGTGCAGGTTGTCCACATTTTGCGTTATCACGTCCACATCGAACAGCATCTCCAGCTCCGCTACCGCGTGGTGTCCGGCATTAGGCTCAACGCTCTTAAGCTGCCGCCGCCGCTGGTTGTAGAAGTCGAGCACCAACGCGGGGTTGCGATCCAGCGCCTCCGGCGTGCAAACATCTTCTATGCGATGTTTTGCCCAAAGGCCGTCGGAATCCCGAAAGGTTTCCAGCCCGCTGTCGGCGCTCGCTCCGGCGCCGGTCAGGATGACTAAATGTTGCTTCATCTGCTTTCTTTGTAAAATGTACCAGAATCAAATTTATACGCTGCATTAGAGCTTTACGTCAATCTTAAAACAGGTAAAAGCATCGGCGTATCCCGCAAGGGTGCAAGAAGCCAAAAACAAACAGCATCCCGCGAGAGATGCGGAAGTGGTGAAAAATGTTTCTACCAACGCTGCATATCTCGCGGGGTGCGCTCGCCTAACGTCGATTCCTCCAACTTTTTTTACCGATGCTTTGCTCCTTGTGAGGCAACGCCGAGTGTGCTACGACAAGGCGGCAATTGCCGACCCAATCAAGTTTGCATCGTCCAATTTATTGATATGGAAATGAATATGCCCCAATCCGAAGCTATCCAACAGTATTTCGAGGTTTTCCCGTACCAGTTCGTTGTAGTCTTTTCCGTTTTTATCGCTGCTCCAGAAGAGGCTACCGTCGGCGGCCAGGCAAATGTTGTGGAGAGACTTGTCGTAGGTGTTTTTGTCTTTATACGCGGTCAACACAAGCGTTAATCCGGCCAACGATGCGGCCACCAGCTGCGCCGAGCGAACGTATATTTGCCGTGCAACCGTTACATATTCGGGCTTGTAGATAGCGGGGTAGTTCATCAGGTTGGTCAACTTTTCGCCGTCGAATTTCGATTCGATTTCGATTTGAGGAAAGGTGTTTCGGAAAATAGAGCCGATATAGCCGCCCGACATGGCTTTCTCGAAAAGTTGCCGACCACGATCTTTCGAGCGTTCATCGACTAACCTGTCTATTTCGGTCAGATATTCTCTATCAGAATACCTGGGTTTCAGGTTACCGGACTCGAAGTTGATGGGTATTAAATCGCCGCCGTTGTACTCTTTGTTTAACTTTTTGATGCTGTTTTTGTGCACTAAGGCAGCCATGTTTGTTCCGGTGCCGACAATCAACCCGATGTACGAATCATAGCCCGGCTGAGCAAGACCGGCAAACAGGCAGGCAATCGTGTCGTTCACTACCTTCACGGTCTTGAACTTGGTTTTAATGCCTTCGTAGCTGTTCAGATAGTCAAGCAGCGGTTTCCCGACCAGCTTGTTGAGCAAATCAGGGATGTCAATTTCCTTTGTCCAGCGAAGCAGAATGGAGTCGCCGCTCAGCGTTGATTCCGCCGGATAGGAGAAGCAGTAGCCAATATGCGTTACCTGTGCGTCCAAATGCTTGAGCTGCACGATTAATCCGGCCATGGCGTTGAACAGGTCTTCCTGAGTGAAGCCTTCGGTTTCTTTGTGCGACAGCGGGAGCTTCAGGTTTTCGAGGATTGCCGGTTTTTCTCCCTTTTTGAATTGAACAATGGACGCCCGAAAGTTGGTTCCTCCCCAATCGAGGGCTAACACTTTCCCCTCAAAGTCTTTTCCCGGATTGATGTAGGTGGGAAGGCAAGCGATTTCCTCGCCGTCTTTCTGCAACCCCTCCATAATTTTTTGTTGCAGGTCGCGCCCTATTTCCTTAAAATGCTCAACGGACAGGGCAAAAAGATTTTTTTCCATGATTTTTATGTTGTTAAGTGATTATGAAAGCGCAAATATACAATTTTATCCGGTGTTTTCTAACTTATCGTGGTTATAATTTTTCACTCGAAGCTTCACATCCACAACGCGGTTATTTACAGGGATGAAAGAATGACTATTAACGTCTGAAAATCACCTTTGATTCACATTGTTATTAAGCTGATAGAAACTCTAATAAACAACGTTCTTCTCCCCCATCCTGCAAAATCTTTTTTTTACCTGCACAGCTCCCACAGCACCACGCCTATGCTCACCGACACGTTGAGGGAATGTTTGGTGCCGTACTGCGGTATTTCGAGGCAGCGGTCGCAGGCATCCACCACTTCCTGTGCAACGCCGCGCACTTCGTTGCCAAAGACGAGGGCGAGCGGTCTGCCGTCGACAGGCGCAAAGCGGTTGAGCATGATACCGGCATCGGTTTGCTCCACGGCCACCAGCTCGTAGCCTTCGGTGCGCAGCTGCTCTACCGCCTGCATGACGGTTTTGAAGTAGCGCCACGCCACAGCGTCTTCGGCGCCCAGCGCGGCCTTGTGAATTTCAGCATCGGGAGGCGTGGCGCAAATGCCGCAGAGCGCCACCTCGCGCACGGCAAAGGCGTCGGCGGTGCGAAAGGCTGCGCCAATGTTGTGCCTGCTCCGCACGTTGTCGAGCACCAAGGCGAGAGGGCGTTTTTCCTGCCGCCTGAACTCTGTAACGCTCGCGCGCCCCAGCTCTTCGTTGAGTAGCTTACGTGGCATAGCTTTTATCTACTTCCCAATAAAATGTTCGGCGCGCACGTTCACTATTTTACCGTTTTGGTATATCCTGAAGCGTCCGCGCTGCAATTCGCCCTTCTCGTTAAGCAGGCGCACCAGCGCCACGTCGGGCAGGCGTACCTTGAAGCTGCTGTTATCCTCGTCGGCAGGTTGCAGGTTGACAGCGGTATACTTGTTTTCGGGTTGCAGCTCCAGCGTTACCGTGTCTCCTTGCCCGTCCACCTCCTGCACGCCATGCTCAGGCGAAAACGTAAAAACGGTGTAGCTTCCCTGTGTCGGCGTCGGCGCAATGTCGTAGGTGTAGGTAGCAACCTGCTTCAGCGTTTTGCCAATAAACAGCGAGATGTATTCGCTTTCCATCCGGTTTATTTCGGTCAGGGCAACCTTTAGCCCGTCGTTGCTGGAGAAGGCAATGTCCACCTCGCCGGTAATCAGCTCGTACTTGCGTTTGCGGAGGTTGAAGATGAAATGCGCCACCTCCGAAGCCCGCTCCTCCTGCGTTTTGGCCTGCTGCAACAAGCTCACAGGCTCTTCGACCTCTACCAAACTCTCCTCCTGATTTACAGAATCGGCATCCGGTTTTTTGCTCTGTAACTTTGGCTTTACGGTGTGAAACATTGCATCAATGGCCATGCTGGTGAAAAGCTGCTGTTCGTCAGGAGCAAAAGAGCCTGCGTTGCTGCCGGACGCGGATTTCCCAATGGTTTCGGGTAGCAGCATAAGCCCGTCCCGAGTCATCGTTAAAAAGTTGAAACTCATGGCGCTCACAGGCCGCACCATGTAGAGGTGCTGCGCATCGGCCTCAACGTAGGAGGTGAGCGCTGTGCTCTTGATGTGGTAGCGCGTGCTGCCCACGGTACGCGTGTCTGCCACGCCTAAGTATTTTTCGGCGTAGGCGGCGTAAGGTCCGGCGGTAAAAATGTGGCGCTCTACCTCCACCGTCATCCGCAGCACGGTGCGCGGGAGGGCGTACACAAAGCAGCCTGAGTCCATCTGCCGAACTTTATCCATGTTTTGCACCCACACGGCAGGCTTTTGGGTATCCTCGTCGTCATTCTTTTTCTTGCGCTGCGCTGCTGCCGAGGGACATAAAACAGCCAGCGTCAAAGCCATTGCTACATATTTATTCATAAAATACAAGTTTACACAAGGAAGCCACGCTAATTCTTAATTATAGCGGCAAATATAGCTCGTTTTTTTCTAAAAGTCAAAAAAAATCCATCGCACAAGTAAAAATGTATTGCCTGTTATTTATTTGATTTAATGCTATATGCGTAATTTTTGACTCGTGCATTAGCAACTAAAAACAAAATCCTTGCCCCCCAAATTCGGAGCAGAAAGGGCTTGCTTTTTATTTGTATAGATGAGATTTTTCATGTATGTTTGCAGCCCACAACAAATATAAAATCTTACTTTGATTTTTGCATGAAAAAATTATTTCTTCTTGATGCGTTTGCCCTCATCTACCGAGCGTACTACGCTTTTATCAAAAAACCAATGGTGAACACCCAGGGGCTAAACACATCGGCAATTTTTGGCTTTACCAAAACGCTGTTAGACCTCCTGCGCCGCGAAAACCCCACGCACATAGCCGTATGCTTTGACCCCGGCGGCGAAACGTTCCGCCACATGATGTACCCCGCGTACAAGGCCAACCGCAGCGAAACGCCGGAGGTAATTCTGCAATCAGTGCCCGTCATCAAGGAGATTATATCGGCGTTCAACATCCCCATCATCATGGTGCCGGGCTTTGAGGCCGACGACGTAATCGGCACGCTGGCCAAAAAAGCTGAGGTCGCCGGATTCGTTACCTACATGATGACGCCGGACAAGGACTACGGACAGCTGGTGACGGATAACATTCTCATCTTTAAGCCTGCGCGCTGGGAAAAGGCGGACGAAAAAATCGGGGTGTACGAAGTGTGCACGCACTACGGCATACAACGCCCCGAGCAGGTTATAGACGTGCTGGCGCTCTGGGGCGACACCTCAGACAACGTGCCCGGCGCGCCGGGTATTGGCGAAAAAACGGCTACGAGGCTGGTTGCGCAGTACGGCTCTCTGGAGGGCGTGATTGAGCACGTGCACGAGCTGAAAGGCAAGCCCCGCGAATCAATAGCGCAAAACATTGCGCAGCTGGAGCTGTCGAAAAAGCTGGTTACGATAGACCTGAACGTTCCCGTGGAGCTGAACGAGGAGCAGCTGCAAAAAAAAGAGCCTGACAAAAATGCGCTTCGCGCCCTGTTTGCCAAGCTGGAGTTCCACTCCCTTTCGCGGGAAATGTTCGGCGGAAGCGCCATGTTCTCGTCGCCGTCGGCAAAACATTCGTCTGAGGCGCACGTGCAGGGCGATTTGTTCTGCTCGCCCGCTCCTGAGATTTCGGAGCAGGCCAACGTTACCGACACTAAGTCGCACCTCAAGACAAGCGCCAACGTTACCCACACATACCACGTGGCGCAAAGTGTGGAGGAGGTGAAAGCGCTGTGCAATATGCTGGTGCAGCAAAGCGAATTTTGCTTTGACAGCGAAACGGACGGCATTAACCCCATCGACGCCGACATCGTAGGGCTGTCATTTGCCGTTAAGCCGCACGAGGCGTGGTTTGTCCCGCTATCCTCCGGCGAGGAGCATTTTGCCGAAAAAATTGCGCTGCTCCGCGCCCCCCTGGAAAATGCGAACATTGCAAAGACAGGTCAAAACATTAAGTTTGACTACCTCGTGCTAAGGCGTGCAGGCATTGCGCTACAGGGTAAGCTGTTCGACACCATGCTGGCGCACTACCTGCTGGAGCCGGACATGCGCCACAACATGAACCACCTCGCCGAGGTTTACCTGAGCTACCAGCCCATCCCCATTGAGACGCTGATAGGCGACAAAAAGGACGGGCAGGGGAAAATGTCGCAAGCGCCGCTGGCGCAGCTGACAGAGTACGCCGCCGAGGATGCCGACGTAACCTTGCAGCTGCGCAAAATCCTGTTCGATGAGCTGGACAGGAGCGGTCTGCGGACGCTCTACGAGGAGGTGGAAGCGCCGCTGGTGTACGTGCTGGGCGACATGGAGTGGGAAGGAGTGCGCATCGACGCCAACGGGCTGGCCGAGTACGGAAAGGAGCTGGCGACAGAGCTGCAAAAGCTCGAGAGCGAAATTCAGGAAATTGCGGGCGAGCCTGCACTCAACGTTTTCTCGCCAAAGCAGCTGGGAGAGGTGCTGTTCGAGAAGCTCAAAATCTCGGACAACGCCCGCACCACCGGAAAAACAAAACAGTACTCCACCAGCGAAGATACGCTGACAACGCTGCGTGACAAGCACCCGATTATAGACAAAATACTCGAGCTGCGCGGGCTGAAAAAGCTGCTCTCATCATACGTGGAAACCCTGCCAACGCTGGTGAATCCGCGCACAGGGCACATCCACACCTCCTTCAACCAGGCGGTAACCTCCACCGGCAGGCTGAGCAGCAACAACCCCAACTTGCAAAACATTCCCATCCGCGACGAGCGCGGACGCGAAATTCGGAAGGCTTTCATCCCCTCCGACGAAAACCACATCCTACTCTCTGCCGACTACTCGCAGGTGGAGCTGAGAATCATGGCGCACCTGAGCGGCGACGACAATCTCCTTGAAGCGTTCATGAACAGCGAAGATATTCACTCCAGCACGGCCTCCAAAATATTCCACATGCCCATTGACCAGATAAGCAAGGAGCAGCGGCGGCGCGCAAAAACCGCCAACTTTGGCATCATCTACGGCATCTCGGTCTACGGGCTGGCGCAGCGGCTCAACATCCCGCGCAGCGAGGCAAAAATCCTCATCGACGGCTACTTTTCCACCTACCCAAAGGTGCGCACCTACATAGACAACGCCATCAGGACAGTGCGCGACAAAGGCTACGTGCAAACCCTTTGCGGGCGCAAGCGTATGCTTCCCGACATCAGGTCGCACAACGCGGTGGTGCGCGGATTTGCCGAGCGCAACGCCATCAACGCACCCATACAAGGCTCGGCAGCCGACATCATCAAGCTGGCCATGATAAAAATCCACAACCGTCTGCGTCAGGAAAATCTGCAATCGCGCATGATACTGCAAGTGCACGACGAGCTGGTTTTCGACGTTTGCAAGACCGAACTCGACGTGGTGCGCCAGCTGGTGGTGGAGGAAATGGAATCGGCATACACGCTGTCTGTTCCGCTGATTGCCGAGGCGGGAACAGGCGATAACTGGCTCAGCGCCCACTAAGAAAATTTCGCACGCACGCACGCACACAAAAATGCACGCACGCACGCAAAAATTCAGGTCTGATTGTGCACGAGCACACACATGTAACAAATTGTAGCACAGTAAATAGCAATATTTTGTGCTTAAATTTATGCCCTACTAATAGCATAATTACACGAAAAAGATTATTTTTGCATCCGTGTTCTACCTTGAGAATAAAATATTGAAGCAGAATTACAAAAAATTCAAGTTGTAAAACTATAAATCATCCTTGAACTATGTCTGAATTAAAAAAAGGAGACGAAAGAATACGCATAAAAGATATAGCTGCCATGGCCAACGTTTCGCCAGGCACTGTAGATCGCGTTATTCACAACCGTGGCGGGGTTGCCCCTGACTGCAAAAAGCGCATTGAGGATATTCTGAACGAGCTTAACTTTAAGCCGAACAAAATGGCGCAGGTGCTGGCTATCAAAAAAGAGTACAAGTTGGTGGTGCTAATCCCCGAAGCCGTGCAGGGTGACTACTGGTGGGACATCATCAAGGGTATTAAGCGCGCAGGGGAGGAAGTGGCAGACTACCACGTAAAAACGGAGATTCTACAGTTCAACCAGTACAGTATGGAATCGTTTGCCAACTTGTCGCAACGCCTGCTTGAGATAAACCCCACAGGCGTGCTGATGGCGCCCTTCTTCAGGCGCGAAGTGCTCAGGCTCACCAGGGAGCTCGAGGAGCGCAACATTCCGTTTGTCTTTATCGACTCCAACGTGGAGAGCGTAAACAGCCTCGCCTACTACGGGCAGCAGTCGCACCAGAGCGGCTACGTGGCTGCAAAAATTATGTTTAGCAGCAACATTGCGCTCTACTCCACCATCCTGCTGGTGCACATGCTGCGCTCCGGCGACACCCCCAACGGCTCTAACCAAACGGCGCGGCGCGAGGAGGGTTTTCTGGCCTACCTCGAGAAGTACTCGCTCGAATCGTCCTACCAGATAGTGCGGGTAAACCTGCACGCCGAGAACGAGTCAGGAAACGAGGAGCAATTTGACGAAATTTTCAAACAAAACCAGAATATACAGGGAATTATCACGTTCAACTCGCGCATTTACCGCGTGGCCAACTACTTAGAGAAGCGGAAGATAAAAAATATCCGTACCATAGGCTACGACCTGCTTGATCGCAACGTGCACTACCTGAAAAACGGTCTGGTGGAAGGCCTCATTGCGCAGCGCCCGCAGCTGCAAGGCTACTACGGCCTGACGGCGCTTGCCCGACACCTCGCCTTCAAGCAACCCGCCAAACCGGTATGCTACATGCCCATCGACATCCTCTTTAAGGAAAACATCAACGACTACAAGGTGTACCCGTTCGATGCAGACTAACTAAGTAAGGATGAGCTAAAAGTTGAGAGTTAAAAGTCGAGAGGATGCGCTGCCATCTTCTTGATATGTTTTGCTTTACCCTGAATTGAAAAAACATATTTACCATTAACGAAATGAACCGCTTAAACAGAAAAAACGCGGCGGCGGCCAAGGTACGCCCCGAAAGAATTATACAGTTTGGCGAAGGTAACTTCCTTCGCGCCTTCGTTGACTGGATTGTCTTCAACATGAACGAAAAGGCAAACTTCAACAGCAGCGTAGTGGTGGTGCAGCCCATAGAAACCGGCATGGTGGACGTGCTCAACGAGCAGGACGGCCTGTACCATCTCAACTTGCAGGGCGTTGACAACGGGCAGCTGGTAGACAGCATCCAGCTGATTGACGTTATCAGCCGCGGACTGAATCCCTACGTGCAGTTCGAGGAGTACCTCAAGCTTGCCGAAAATTCGGAGATGCGCTTCGTCATCTCCAACACCACCGAAGCGGGCATTGCCTTCTGCGCTGAGGACAAGCTGGACGATAAGCCCGCAAAATCGTATCCGGGCAAGCTCACGCAGCTGCTCTACCACCGCTTCAAAACCTTTGGCGGCGCTCCCGACAAAGGGCTTATCATTCTTCCGTGCGAGCTGATTTTCCACAACGGAGTCGAGTTGAAAAACTGCGTAGAGCAGTACATTAAACTCTGGAAGCTGGACGCTGCATTCAAGTCGTGGTTCAACTCCTCGTGCAGCGTCTACAGCACGCTGGTTGACCGCATTGTGCCGGGATACCCGAAAGATACCATCGGCGAAATTCTGGAAAGGATAGGCTACGACGACAGGCTGGTGGTAAAAGGCGAGATTTTTCACCTCTGGGTAATCGAAGCTCCGGCAAGCGTGGCAGACGAGTTCCCCGCCGACAAAGCAGGATTAAACGTGCTGTTTGTCCCCAGCGAAAAGCCATACCACGAGCGCAAGGTAACGCTGCTCAACGGGCCGCACACCGTGCTCTCGCCCGTAGCCTACCTGAGCGGCGTTGACACCGTGCGCGAAGCCTGCGAGCACGAGGTTATCGGAAGGTTTGTCCGCAGGGCAATGTACGACGAGCTGCTCCCAACGCTCGACCTTCCCAAAGCCGAACTTGAGGCTTTTGCCGACGCCGTGTTCGAGCGCTTCCGCAACCCATTCGTAAACCACTTCGTAACGAGTATCATGCTCAACTCGTTCCCCAAGTTCAAAACGCGCGACCTGCCCGGCCTGAAAATTTACTTCGAGCGCAAGGGGCATCTGCCCAAGGCGCTGGTGCTGGGGCTTGCTGCAATCGGCGTGTACTACAGGGGCGGCAAGCGCGGCAACGACGTTATCACGCCCGTTGACGAAAAATCAACGCTTGAACTGTATGCCAGCTTGTGGCAGCTCCTCGAAGGCGAAGCTGACTGCGCCAACAGAATGGCGGTGGGCATACTGGGAGCACGCGCCATTTGGGACGAAGACCTGAGCAAAATACCAGGGCTTACCGATTTGCTTGCGCACTACCTCGACAGCATCCTGAAAAATGGAATGTTGGAAACGGTGCGGCAGCTGCTTGACAGTCAGGAAGATTTGTAGCGCAAAAATAAGATGAACAATTTTTTGCAAATACATCCTGCCGACAACGTTGCGGTGGCGCTTGCTGCGCTACGGGCAGGCAGCCAAATTACGGTCAACGGAGCTGACGTCACGCTCAAATCGGACATTCCGCAGGGGCACAAGCTTGCGCTCGTCCCGCTACAGGCGGGCGACAACGTTGTCAAGTACGGCTACGCCATTGGGCACGCCGTAGCCAGCATTGCGCAGGGCGAATGGGTGAACGAAAAAAACGTAAAAACCAACCTCGAAGGGCTGC
Source organism: Prevotellaceae bacterium (assembly GCA_031255195.1). Lineage (GTDB taxonomy): Bacteria > Bacteroidota > Bacteroidia > Bacteroidales > UBA932 > JAITMY01. Next base: position 12,231 of record JAIRSZ010000214.1, read on the forward strand.
TCAGCTACACATACTCGCCGGTGAGCGCCAAGACCGGCTACGCCAACCGCAGCATGACCTTTAAGGGCTACAGGCGCAAAAACGGCGAGGTTGGCATCCGCAATGAGCTGTGGATTATACCCACTGTGGGCTGCGTGAACGACACCGCCAACCAGCTGGCGGAAATGCTCAAGTCCGAGGTGGGAGCAGGCAAGTTAGACGTCATTGCGGCGTATCGCCACAGCTACGGCTGCTCGCAGCTGGGCGACGACCACGAAAACACGCGAAAAATTCTGCGCAACATCGTGCTGCACCCCAACGCCGGCGCGGTGCTGGTGGTGGGCTTGGGCTGCGAAAATAACCAGCTGGATGCTTTTCGTACTTTTTTGGGCGACTACGACAGGGAGCGCATCTGCTTCCTTGAGGCGCAAAAGGTGGAGGACGAGCTGGAGGAGGGCATGAAGCTGCTGCGCGAGCTCTACGCCAAGGCTGCTGCCGACGTGCGCACCGACGTGCCGCTATCGGAGCTGCGCGTAGGGCTTAAATGCGGCGGCTCCGACGGACTTTCGGGCATCACCGCTAACCCCCTGCTGGGCTTGTTTTCTGACTTTCTGGTGGCGCAGGGCGGCGCTACGGTGCTCACCGAAGTCCCCGAAATGTTTGGCGCTGAAACCATCCTGATGAACCGCTGCTGCAACGCCGAAATCTTCAACAAAACGGTGCACCTGATTAACGACTTCAAGGACTACTTTGTAAGAAACGACCAGCCAATATACGAAAATCCCTCTCCCGGCAACAAGGCGGGCGGCATTTCGACGCTCGAGGAGAAATCGCTGGGGTGCACGCAAAAATCCGGCAGCTCGGAGGTAAAGGATGTGCTGATGTACGGCGAAAGAATCCGGCAGAAAGGGCTAAACCTCCTGAGCGCGCCCGGCAACGACCTCGTTGCAGCCACAGCGCTGGGGGCATCGGGGTGTCAAATGGTGCTGTTCACCACCGGACGCGGAACACCCTTTGGCAGCTTTGTCCCCACCGTAAAAATTGCAACCAACACCCCACTCTTTCATCGCAAACCGGGCTGGATTGACTTCAACGCCGGCAGCATTGTAGAAGATGAAGCTATGGAGGACGCTGCCGAGCGCCTGATTGCCTACCTGACGGGCGTTGCCAGCGGCGAAAAGGTGAACACCGAAAAGAAAAATTTTAGGGAAATTGCGATATTCAAAACAGGAGTAACGCTATGATGCAATGTATCTACAACCATTTGGATTGCTCTACAAGCACCGCGGTAAGTAAAATATTTTTTCATACGTGAAAAAGCAGCATTGTTAATTTAGCAGGCGTTGCTAATTAAATATATATTTATATCTTTGCAGAAAAAAGTGTTATATGAAATGTCCAAAATGTTCATGTGAAGAAAGCGTTAAGTCAGGCATAATCAAAGGTCGACAACGCTACAAGTGCAAAAAGTGTGGCTGTAATTATAC
>JAIRSZ010000018.1 GCA_031255195.1 Prevotellaceae bacterium
GTCGGAATAATGGTGCTGTCGTTTGCTTTCCAATCGGAATAACTTGCCGCATTAAAGCCTTTGTCCTGTGTGTAATTGGAGGCTTTTCCCTTATACGCCGCACGTTCAATGTCTTCCCACTGACTATTGCCACCTGCTCGGTACTGTATTTTTGCAATATCCTTTGGAGAGACCTTGCAAATATGACTAAACCGCAACTGCACATGAGCATAAGCCGAAAAATCACACATGGTAGACAATCGCAAAATAGTCGTATCGCCTACATTCGGCGGCACAAAACCTACATACGACTTGGAGACCGCGGCTCCACTCAAACTTGGCAGATAGAAATCCGTATTCAACACCCAAGAGCCTTGCGGACTCTGCGCATAAGATATCGAACTTCCATCAAAATCTTCCTCAGTCGCAGTGTAATGGCGCTGAGAAAATGTCTGTTGCACCATGAGCAACATCAACGTTACAAAAAAAATCAAACTTTTTTTCATCATTTTTTTATTTTATTTATTATGCCTACTCTCTTGTTTTGAAAGGATTTTGGGCTTGTTCCTTTATTGGTTTTATATATTAATTTTAAAATTTCAAAAATGCCGTTGCGAGCCGCAGGAGAAACAATCTCCTCCCTCTTTATTCTTTCTCTGCTTGAAATTGTTTCTTCCCTGCTCCTCGCCGAAAACAGTATTGTGGTTACCTTGCCCGAAAACATTGCCACCGAGAGCATAAAAAAACGAGCAAAAAAAAGACCTTTCCCTTGTAAAAAAAGAAAAGGTTTTGTGTTTTGTATAAAAGAAAAATTGTATCTTACGTGCGCGTAATGTGTGTGTGTGTGTGTGTGTGTGTGTGTGTGTGTGTGTGTGTGTGTGTGTGTGTGTGTGTGTGTGTGTGTGTGTGTGTGTGTGTGTTAAATGTTACTATAAATAGTGAAGGTTTGTGCTGGGTGAAATTTGCCATGTCCACATCGTGTACGCAGGCTTGGCAGAGCTGTTTGTCTGCTTCATGCGCACAAGTTGCGTCAGGCAAAGTTTTTTTACTTCGGCTCGAGTATGTTTCCTGCAAATTAGAAAATGTTTTACGCTCCATAAAAATAGCACGTGATTAATTCGGAATACTCTATAAAGACAATTCACCCCAAAAATAGGGTTGGAGTACAAATTTAAGTGGTAAAAATCATACAAGGAATGGACTTTACAGTAAATTTCATGGACTTTTTTACGATTTGCATTTTTGCTTATCTTGCATATTTTCATATAATTAACGGAAAAATGTATGTGCTACACACAGATATGTTGACATTCATTGCAACTAATTAAGGCTTGCGAACGTCATATTTCACTCTTTTTTTATCACCGTTTTTTTCATTTTCGCGATGTTTCATATCCGCCTCTTTTCACCGCCTTGTTTTTCGCCGAAAACCTCCGCAAAAGAAGCCACGCACCGCCTCAGCAATACCTCTATGCAGGTCTGAAAACCGTTTTTACAACCCTTTCCAAACAGATTTTCTTACGCTCTTTGCGCATCTTTTTTGCGAACTTTGCGGTAAAAAATATTTGACCGCAAGGATGGCTACGACTCGTCTCAAAGGCCGCATGGCTCATAGAAAATTCGGCGTTTTTTCTTTTTCTTTGCATTCTATTGCGCAAAACAGGAAGGCGGAGGAGCGCTACACTTCAAACAGGTCATCCATGATAACCTCCGATTGCACGTTGCCCCAGTAGGCGTTGTGCTGAATGCCGTGGGTGGTAATCATGGTCAGGTGTACGGATTTGCGCGTTTTTGTTTCCTGCCTGAAGGCTTCGCACTTGTTCCGCAAAACCTCATCGTACTTTTTATCGATGACAAAAAATGAGCTCGCAAACTTTATCTCGCAAAGGTTGATTATTCTGTCGTTGCGCTCTATCAGCAAGTCAACTTGCGCGCCGTTTTCGGCCTCCCTGCTGCGCCACGAGGATACCTTGGTAAGCACGCCCAGGATACCCAGCTTCTTCTTTATCTGGTGCAGGTGCGCCAGGCAAACCTGCTCAAAGGCGTAGCCCGACCAAGCCCTATGGCGTGCATTTTCAATGAAATTTGTCCAGTAGTGTTCGTCGTTAAGCCTGCGGTTTTTCATAAAGTTGAAGTAGAACAGCGTGAAAAAATCGGTCAGCTGAAACAAGCTGTTCCTTTCCATTTTTTCAAATGCGTTGTACTTGCGAATAAACCCGCACAGCTCCAAGTCTTCGAGCGTTTTGGTCAACCCGCCGCCGTTCGGCAGCTTCGCGCCTTCAATGATTTCTTCGCGCGTCAACCCCTTTGCCTTTTTGCTCAACGCCTCCACTATTTTTACGTGGGTTTCGTGCTTTTTGAATAGCGAAGCGTAGAGGTTTTCAAACTCATTTTTCAGCGCTCCTTTTGCCGAAAAGCACAGCTTGTCAACGTTCTGCGCCATGCTAAACTGCTTCTTCATCAAAGACAGGTAGTATGGAATACCGCCAAAAATCATGTAGTTTTCCACTATTTGCCGGCGATCCAACGCTATGTTGTTTTTCTGAAAAAACTCCTCGCACTCGCCAAGGTTGAAGGGGGAAAGGTAAATCTGCTGCGTTACCCTGTTGTGCAGTCCGCCGTGGTTTCTTATCAGCTTATCCATCATCCACGAAGTAGCCGATCCGCACACAATCAGCAAAATATTTTTTTGTGCCGAAGCCCATGAGTTCCAAAAAAACTCCAACGCCTGCACAAATCCCGAGCGCGGCGTGTCCATCCAAGGCATCTCATCAATAAAAACCACCTTTTTGGTTTTCTTCTTCGCCTTCGACAGCAAAAAAATGAGCTGCCTAAATGCATTATACCAGGTTGTCACTTCGGGGTATGGCGCGTTCCCGTATTTGCACAGCGAAGTATTGAAATTTTTCAGCTGCATTGCTATTTCAGTGTTGGCCATTCCGGTGTGGTAGAAAGTGAATCTTCCGTCGAAATATTCGCGCACCAAAAAGGTTTTGCCCACCCTCCGACGACCAAAAACTACCACAAATTCCGACTTTTCAGACTCAATAAATCGCTCAAAATCAGCAATTTCGTCTTTCCTTCCGACTATCTGCATAAAATCACATACTAAATTATAACTCGCTGCAAATGTATAATTTTTTATAGTTACAGCCAAATATAATCGGATGAAAATTGCTGTAACTCGCATTTTTTTGCCACTTACAGCGAACTATAGAAAAATAAAACTCGCTGTAACTCGTATTTTTTTACCACTTACAGCGAACTATAGAAAAATAAAACTCGCTATAACTCGTATTTTTTTACTACTTACAGCGAACTATAGAAAAATAAAACTCGCTGTAACTCGTATTTTTTTACCACTTACAGCGAACTATAAAAAAATAAAACTCGCTGTAACTCGTATTTTTTTACCACTTACAGCGAGTTATAATCAACCATTAATGCTTGTTTTATGCGATTATAATGCTATCCATCAGCACATTTCTAAATGTATTTGTGCACCCTGATGGTTAATGTCTAAGCTCGTTACTTTACGTAAAAACTCTTTGGCCTTTTCCGTATTTCCAAGACCTAAATGCCCCAACCCTATCACGTAGCAGCAGTGAATTTGATTGCGCTTGTTCAGGTCGTCTTCCCAAATGGCAAGGTCGGGGAGCGATACGGCAAAGTAGTCAATGCGGCAGGTATCAAAAAGGTGCTTCTCGCCGTGGCTAACAAGCTTGTTGAAGCAGCTGCGAGCCTTGCCCTCATTGCCCAAGCCGCGCCACGCCAACCCCTGATAGAAGATTTTGTCGGGCTGCTGATCGTTGTAGAAAAACGCCTGCTTTGGCTCTGTCGATCCTACCGTGGCCTTCTGAAAGTAAAGCATGGCGCTCTGCTCATCGCCCAAGCCGCGGTAAGCGCAAGCCATGAAGTAGTGAATATCGTTTTCTTCTGCTCCCGCCAGCTTGCCTTCGCCAAAATTGTATGCGTAAACCTCGGCATTTTGCAGCAGGGCAACGGCATCGCTAAACCGCTTTTCATTGAGCGCTTTTTTGGCCAGCTGCACGCAGGCAATAATATTTTGCCCCGGCACCTTGCCTTCACCACCTTCCCACGGATGGAACTTCCGACCGTCGATTAACTTCTTTGCCTCCTCATACCGCCCCAGCTGGTTGTAAAGCGTTATGCGCTCAATGCACAAATCGTCGCGCTGCTCTACTTCGTCGCTGTATCTTTCTAACAGCTGCAAACGCTCTGCGTGCGGCCGCCCCAGCTTCTTGTACAGCTGGTCGAGCTCCATGAGCAGGCGCGAATCGGAAGTGTCCAGCGCAAACGCTTTTTCCAGCAGCTGCTGCGCCCTGACTTTATCGCCAAGCTTGTTGTAGCAGGCCAAGGAGAGGTTGCGCAGCACGGTGGGAAATTTATCGTCCTGCGCAGCCGAAGCCTCCCAGCAGGCAACAGCCTCGTCGTACTGCCGCGCAGCATACCAGAAGTTGCCGAGGTAGTATGGCGCTTTTGAACACCCTCCGCAGGACTGCATGGCATGTTGCAAAACAATTACCTCCTCCAGACGGTTAGGGAAACACCCGTCGGGCGGCATTTGCTCTGCCTTAGCATAGTACGATTGAGAGGTTTTTTCGTCGCCTATGCAAGCGGCAAAGTACCCCAAAAAGTAGTAGACCACAGGATAAACTTTTCCTTCGGGGAAAGCAGGGATAACCTGCTGCAACATCTCCGTTGCCTCTGCAAACATCCCCGCTGCGGCAAAGTCAACGGCGTACTCGATGTAGCTGTGATGTCGTCCGCACATGAGGCGGTTCATTTCATTGAGCACGGCGGTATCTCCGCTCAGCAGGTACTGCTCGAAGCGCACGCCCATGTTGAAGCCGTCGATGGCGAGCGACTCGTCAACCAACCTCAACGCCTCCTCCTTTTTGCCCAACTTTCGCAGGATGGAAACCTTGAGCTGGCGCGCCTTGTGGTTGTGCCAATTCCTGATAAGGCATCTGTCCACCAAGTCTAATGCCTGCTCCACAGAGTGTTCTTGAGGGAGCATGCTTTTGCCCTTGCCGCAAAGCGCCTGCCTCAGCTCTACCTGCGCAAGCGCAAAGTAACCGGCATCCTGCCAAGCCACATTCCATACACTTTTGAAAAAAGCCTCGTAGGACTCCTCGTAGCGCCCCTGCATGTTGAGCGACCATCCAAGGTTGTAGTAAGGCTCTCCATCATAGGGGTTAGGATTTCGCTCTGTCAGCGTGGCAACAGCCTTTCGGAAAAACGCCTCAGCCTTGCTGAACTGCCCCCTGCGCATGTACCACAGGCCAAGCGCATTGTTGCAGCGCACATCGCCGGGCTCGCGGCGTAAGGCCTCGCTGTAGTAGTCGGCAGGGTTGTACGTGGCGTGACGATACTGCTCTAAATGCAGCCCCGTGAGGTAAAGTTGCTCGATGGAGGCGATGTCTTCCGGCATTTGCGCAGCCTTTGCAGGGTCGGGAACAGGCTTTATTTCTTCCCTGTCGGGATGGTAGCGCACCAGCAAGTCGCCACCTTCGGAAAACACCTCCAGCAGCAGCTCGTGCAGCTTTGCCGCACCCACGCCAACTTCGGCAACACAAGGCTCGGCAGGAGATACGCTGATGGTTTTATCCAAGTAAATTTTTTCGCCCTCAACCTGCCGCAAAACCATGCGCACACCCTTGTTGACGCCGGTGGTGTACAGCACAACGCGGGCTTTTTCGCTGCTTACCTCCAAGCCCACAGCTGCATCTTTAGTGGCATTTTTCACCATGCCCACGGCAGAGTACGGCATAAAGTACTGCGTCCACGATTTCTCCTCGTAGGGTTGCAGCCACGAGAAATCGGGCTGGTTGTCGGTGAATACGCCGGTCATGAGCTCAATGTAGGGGCCGTCTTCGTCGGTGAGGTTTCTGTCCCATGCCTTGCCAAACTCGCCGCAGCCCCACGTCCACTGCTTTTTGCCCGGCGAGACGTGGTGGTTGGCAACGTGCAGCAGGCCTCCCTCTACGTTCTTTTCGTAGCCGCCAACAAAATCGTACTTCGACTTGATGGCCATGTACGAGGTTGGCACCGGAATATTTTTGTACAGGGAAATATCTACGCCGGCCGAGTAATCCTGCTTGTAGTAAACGCCCGTGGCAATGGGAAATGTGCTCACGTCGCGCTTTCCGTGATCGAATACGGCGTGCACGTCGGGGGGGAAGACCGAGTGGTAGCGCTCGTGTACCACCACGGCAGGATTTGCCCACCAAAGAAATGTTTGCGGGAACGGCGTGCGGTTGTAGATTTTTACGTTAATCTCAACGTATGCCTTACCAGGGTAAAGGCGGAATCCATGCATTCCTTTTGTTCTGAACATTCGCTCCACCTCGCTGCACCAGATGGTTTTGCTGCCGTCGGCGTGCTCCTCAATGGAGAAGTCTACGGGCAAGAATGTGCTTGGCCGGTGGTGCTGCGGCCAGTTAAACTCTATTCCGCCGGAAATCCACGGGCCGGTAAGCCCAACCAGCGCAGGCTTCACCACCTGATTGTAGTAAACAAAGTGGCGCTTTTTTACCTTGTCGTAGGCCATGTGTATGCGCCCTCCAAGCTCGGGCAGCGCCATCAGCTTGATGTACTCGTTTTCGATGAATAGCGCATGATACTTTTTCTCCCGCTTTTCGTCCGAAATTTTCTCGACCACCGCGTAGGGATACACCGCCCCGCTGCTGCCCTGATAGACGCGCTTTTCCAAAAAAATCGGGTTCTTTTCCTCCCTGCCGATTTCATACGCAGGCAGCAGCACATCTTCCTCCCAAGCTCTTACCTCTGAGGAGAACACTGTAGGCTTAATCAAATACTCCGTAATTTTTTCCATAATGATTTCCTGTTCAAAAAAAATTAAAAAATCAACTATTACATGGCCTTTCCGGTGGCCTCGACCTTGTAGGTTTTTGCTGCTTCTGTTTCAAAAGTTGTGATATAGTAGCCCAAAGCATCCTTCTCCGATGTAACGCTCAGCCCGCTTACCTTCACGGGAACATTTGTCCTCAACCGGCACGCTCGCCCCTGACCGGATCGGATGGAGGCCGACAACAGCCGGTTGCCCTTCCACTGAACATCTACCACAAAAGCACCCCGCGCGCAAAGCCCTTTCACCTCGCCGTCTGTCCAGGCATCAGGAAGCGCCGGAAGCAGGTGAATTTCGCCCAGGTGACTTTGCAGCAACATTTCCGCCATGCAAGCTGTAGCGCCCAAATTTCCGTCTATCTGAAAGGGTGGATGAGCATCAAAAAGGTTTTCGTACACGCCGCCCTTGTTCATGTAGTCCATGTCGCTGTCGGCGGTCAGGTTCAGAGCGTTTTTCAGGAGCAAGTGCGCCCGGTTTCCATCCAGCAGCCTTGCCCAGAAGGCAACTTTCCAAACGCGGCTCCAGCCGGTACCTCCGTCGCCTCTTGCCTCCAGCGTTTTCTTTGCGGCCTCGGCCACCTCGCGATTCAAGAGCGGCGAAATCATCTTTCCGGGATGCAACGCTATCAAATGCGAAATGTGCCGGTGCTTGTCCGACGGGTCTTCTTCGGTGTACTTCCACTCCCGCAGCAAGCCCTGATTTCCGACGTGAAGCCCCTTGTCGAACTTGCTCAGCTTTTTCTCCAGCTCCCGAATGAAGGCGCTGTCGGTGCGCAGAATTTTTCCGGCCTCAATCGTGCCGGTAAACAAGTCGGCAATGATTTGCTGGGCATACGCTACGCCGTTTTCCACCGGCCCATGCTCCGGCGACCACTCGTTGGGAGCCAGCCATTCCCCATTGTCATCTGCGAACAGGCGGTCTAACCAAAATTCGCACGCCGACTTCATCACCGGATAGGCCGTACTTTTCAGGTAAGCTTCATCAGGATTAAACAGGTATTTATCCCACAGGTGCATACAGTACCACCCGTTGGCTGGCCTGTTCCATGCCCAATCGGAGTAGCCGAAAATGTTGTTCTGCGCTTTCAGCGCCCATCCTCTACAGCCCAGCTCGGCGGCCATGCCCCTCCACGACGGCTGGACGACAGCTTCGTTGTACACGTAGCGGATAAACGGCATGTGGCACTCCGACAGGTTGGCCGGCTCTGCCAGCCAATAATTCATTTGTATGTTGATGTCTGAGTGTATATCGCCTCCCCAGGGAGGGTTGTTGCTGTTGTTCCAAAGCCCCTGCAAGTTGGAGGGCAAGTCCAGCCCTTCGCGGGAGGAAGCTATTGTCAAGTAGCGTCCGTACTGAAAAAACAGCACGTCCAACCTTGGGTTGTACACTCCCTGCGAGTAGGTTTTCAGCAGCTCGTCGGTGGGCAGCTGCGGCTTGAGTGTTCCGATATTCAGTGAAACGCGGTCAAAAAGAGAGCGGTAATCCTGAACATGCTCGCTTTTCAGCTGCGCATACCCTTTTGCCGCCGCCTTGTCCAAGGTGGCGGCAAGGTCGTCGCTCCAACTCTTGTTCGTCAGGTAGCTGGGGGCGGCAGGGTCGTAGTCGGTAGCGGCAGCCAGCAGTAGCGTGGCTGAGGTAGCATTTTCCACAACAATGCTTTCGCCCTCGGCGCGGCACGTACCGCCTTCCGTTAGCACGACGACGCTTGCCCGATAGGACAGCAGCGTGAGCTTTCCTGCAATGCTCATCCGGCTACCCTCAACCGTCCGTGTGCCCTTGCGCGCATCCTCCATCCTCAGCTTAAAGCTTACTTGCCCTTTTTTGCTTGCCGAAAACTTCACGGCAATCACCTCGTCGGGGTGGCTTGCAAAGTACTCCCTTGTGTAGGTAATTCCTTTGCGCTTGTACTCCACACCGGCAACTGCCGTTTCGAGGTTTAGGTAGCGGGTGTATGAGTCGAAGCCGTCAGCGTTGCCAAAGTGAATGTAGACGTCTCCAAAATTCTGGTAAGCTCCGCGCTCCACGGGGCTGCCCATCCACAAGGTTTTGTCGTTGAATTGAAGATGTTCCTCCTCTACGCCGCCAAATACCATAGCGCCAATTCGCCCGTTGCCTATGGGAAGGGCAGATATCATTCCTTCTGAGGCCGGTTGCCGATACCACAAGGCCAAATCGCTTGCTCCTGCTTTTGCTTCGGCTGCTCCGTGCGACAGGAGCAGCGCCGCGGCAAACAATGCCGCCGTCATTTTCTTTTTCATCATGGTTTTTTGTTGTTAATTTTTTTTACTTAAAAGGATTTTACTGCTTCTTTCCGTCCACCTTGACATTTCTGCAATCCTCCAGCAGAAAAGGCTTTGCTGTCGTTTCCCTGTCGCCGGGTTGCCTCAAGGGTGGCATCCAGGCGCTACGGCTGATGGCGTTATTTTCAAAAACAAGCCCGTCAACGCTTCGGGCTTTCAGAATCAAGCCGTCAAGCGTTTTGAATACGTTGCCGGAAATGCGAATGTTGCGGTGCACATAGTGTCCCTTCACCTGCTCGTGGACTTCGGGGTTAACGGCAATGGCGTAGCTGTCCTGCCCGCCCCTGTTGTAGCCTACCTCCTCGAACACGTTGCCGCGAATGGTTACGTCGCGCACTGCGCCCGACTCGTACCAGCTGCCCGCATCTCCCGCAATCTGTATGGCGTACATGCCTGTTCGGTAAAAGTGGTTGCCCGTCACCTCCACCTTCTTCGGAGTGGTGACGAGAAGCCCGCGGGTATTCGTCATCTCGAAGCGACATCCGCGCACCTCCAGCGAAGGCGTCCACGTGAGGTTTTCTAAGCAGTCGTTAACACCTATGCCGGAGGGAACAGCATCGGACAGCTCCACCTGCATCTCCCTTTCTGATAGCTTCTTTACGCTCTTCACAACGGCTCTTCCCCGCGTCCGAAGCGACGGAGCATGGATAAACGCCACAGTATCGCCTTCGTAAAAAGCCTGAAATCCATACGTTTGCGAGTGCATAAACCGGAGCGTAACAACTTTAGGCGAAAGCATCTCCGTAATTCTAAGGTAAGTACCGTGAACGTTCATGGGGTCGTCGTGCAGCCCCGTGAAGCGGCAGCTATCGACAAGAATGTGCCCACGGCATCCCGAAAAGTGCATACCATCGGCAAAGCCCGCAATGGTGCGCCCCCGCGAGGGCGCTATGGTTACCTTTGTGCTGGTGATATTTTCGGAAAACTGGCTGACAACCCCCAGACCGTGCATGAAGTGCAGGGTAATATTTTCCAGCCAAACGTTTTTGGAGCGGTTGATGAACGCCCCCACGTGATCGCGGGCGGGGTCGCGAATGGTGAGCGTTTTGCCAACGCTGTAGTTTACGCCGCGAAAGTCGCCCTCAAACTTAACCAGGTTGAGGGCAATTTCCGTAGCGCGGCTTCTCCACAGCGGATCAAACGAGCTGTAGAGCTCCGTACCCTCAACGGTATCCGTCAGAATGGAGAAGGTGCTGTGCATCGTCCAGCCTTCGCCGTAAAAGCACAGCTTCCCGTCGATAACGTCGTACCTGGAGTCAGGATGAATGGCGGCCACCACGCGGTCTTCGCCGACTTCCACAAACGTCAGCTCCGAGATGGAGGGGCGCTCAAAGTCGATGGCAACGTTGCTGAGCCGAATGTTTTCGCAGCGGTCAAAAGCCCAGGTTGTCATTTTCCCGTGAAATACAAGCTGCGAGCCGCTACCCTCGATGGTCAAATTTTTGACGCCTTCAAACAAAAGCCCGATGGTCTTAACCTTCGACGTGCACTCCGTTTCCGACGAGGTGTTGGAGATGTAGTACTCCCTTTTTTCTGCATTTGCCGGATAAAAATCGTAGCGTCCCTTGGGGAAGAGCAAGGTAGCGCCGGGCTGCTCGCGGCACGCGGCAATGGCCTGCCTGACGCCTTCGGCGGCATCCTCAAACGAATTTGGGTGTACGCCAAAATCGGCGACGGACACGACTTGCGCCTGCACCCCGCAGGCAAAGCTCAGCAGTAAAAGTATGGTTGTTTTTTTCATGACAGGTTGCTATTATTGGTTGAAAAATTGCGCTCTATTTCCTCCAGGCTCTTCCCCTTGGTCTCCGGCAGCATGATTTTTACAAAAATAAATCCTGCCAGGCAAATTGCGCCGTACACCCAGAACGTTCCGGCCGCGCCCAGCCCGCTGTTGAGGAGTGGGAATGTGTAGGTAAGCAGCGTGCAGGCCGTCCACAGGGCAAACGTGGCCACCGCCATAGCAGCGCCGCGTATGCGCGTGGGAAAGATTTCGGACAAAACCACCCAAACCACAGGCGCAAGCGTCATGGCGTAGGAGGCAATGGCCAGCACCACCAGCGCCAGCATCACCACGCCCTTCACGCCTGCAAAGTAGCACGCGCCCAGCGTGGCGTAGATGACGGTGAGCATACACGCGCCCAGCAGCAGCAGCGCACGGCGGCCTATTTTGTCCACCAGCTGCATCCCCACGAGGGTAAATATGACGTTGGTAATGCCCGTCACCACAATGTTCATCAGGATGTCCGACACATCGTAGCCAGCGGCAGAAAAGATTTCCTGGGCGTAGTTGAAGATAACGTTGATGCCGCACCACTGCTGGAATACGGCCACCACTACCCCAATGACCAGCACCTTGCGCAAGCTTGGGTGCAGGAGCGAGCGCAGCCCTGCCTTTTGCGCCGCGCCCTGCTGCGCCGTAGCCTTAACGCTGTCCACCTCCGAAGCCGCGTGCACCTTGCCCATGATGCGGGTAAAAATGCGCTCGGCGCGGGTGTACTGCCCCTTCACCGCCAGCCAGCGCGGGCTTTCGGGCACAAGAAACATGAGCAGAAAGAAAAGCCCCGCCGGAGCAGCGCCTGCCCAGAACATCCAGCGCCAGCCCATTTGCCCGTTCCACGAGGCCAATATGTCGGCAGCCGAAGCGCCCGCCTCTACCTTGTCGGCAATCAGCCAGTTGGTCACCTGTGCCGACAGGATTCCCAGCACTATGGTGAGCTGGTTGATGGAAACGAAGCGTCCGCGAATGTGAGTTGGCGACACCTCGGCAATGTACATGGGCGACACGTTGGAGGCCACGCCAATGCCCACGCCGCCAAGCAGCCGGTAAACGTTGAAGACGGCAAAGCTGTCCGTAGCGCCCGTACCAACAGCGGCAACAATGAACAGCGCCGCCGCCGCAACCAGCATCTTTTTTCGCCCGTACCTGTCGCTCAACATGCCGGAGAGACTCACGCCCGCTAAGCAGCCTATAAGGGCGCTCGCCATAGCCCAGCCTTGCAGGTAGGGTTGCCCCGCAATACCAAAAAATTGCTCGTAGAATGGCTTAGCGCCGCCAATTACCACCCAATCGTAGCCAAACAAAAAACCGCCCATGGCCGAAACCAGCGCAATGAGGTACAAATACCCCGAATTGATGTTGTTTTTCATAATAGATTTTTTCTGCAAAGTAACCTGCTATTTATGGCAATTAAAATGGACTTTTTATAAAAAAACATGGACTTTTTTATGCTTGGGCAGAAAAGGGGAGACAAGCCATAACGCAAAAAAAAAATTGCAAAATTGCAGGTTGGGAAGAATTTATACGCTTTTTTTCGGTGGTAATCCGCTTGCAAGCTACCCGCATCATAGCTTTGCGCCATAACGCAAATGCGTGCGTGGAAAAAATTTTACTCTGTTTTTTATTGCGCTTATCGGGTTGGCGGTGGCGGCGCGGCAGGCTTTGAAGCCCTTGCCATATCTTGAAAAAAAGTTGACAGGTGAGTAACAAAATACACACTCACACAGTCGCCCTCAAAAATTCCATTTGCACTTCGCAGGGTTAGGCTCGTTCTCGATAGACACGGCTTTGAGTGCGGCGGTGTAGTCGGCGCAGACTTCCTCGGCGACGGCCTGATACTCGGCTTTGCTCGCGTCAAGCCCCAAGCGGTCGTAGCCGACGGCGGCAGCCGCGTAGAAGTACAGGCCGAGCGAGTGCGACGCGGCGTGTATGCTTCCCGCCGACTGTCCAATTGCTCTGGCGGCGGCTTGCGCGACAGGGATGTCGTCCAGCTCACGGGCGGCGGCGTGGCACTCATTCAGGATGATGTTTTTGACATACGGCAGCTTGACCTTGCCCGCAAGCCATTCGCGGGCAGCGGCTATCGCGTGGGCGGGTCGCTTGTCGTTCTGGCAAAACTTGGCAAACAGCGGCAACATTTTCTGTTCCGCGTAATCAAGCGTCCATTTCGCAACGGTCGTCTTGCTCTGCGCCTCAATCAGGCGCATGAGCGCAACAGTGGACGGCGCGTTCACGTCACCGTAGGTTTTTCGCAGCTTCTTAACCATCATTCATCTTGCATTTGTTTTTTACCCATTTTTCTAACTTATGGGCTTCTACAATAGCAGCTCGGTTAGCAGCAGGTTAAAAATCAGAATACAGATGCAGCTGGTCACCACCGCCCGCGTGCTGTTGCGCCCAACCTCGAGCGTGCCGTGCCGCACGTCGTAGCCCCAAAAGGCCGAAACGGAAACAAAGATAAACGCAAATACCATAGACTTAATGGTGGAGTAGGTAACGTAGTAAGGCGTGAAATCGTACTGAATTCCCTCAATGTATTCGTCAACCGTGAGGTAGTCGGTAAGCGCCATTCCGAGAAGTCCGCCAAATATACCCAAGGCAATGCTGAAGATGGTGATAAACGGCACGAGCACAACCATTGCAAGTATTTTTGGAAGAATGAGGTAGCAGGCAGAGTTTAAGCCCATCAGCTCAAGCGCGTCTATTTGTTCGGTAATGCGCATACTGCCTATTTGCGAGGCAATGTTTGAGCCTATTTTTCCCGCCAGAATGAGGGCAATCATGGTAGAGCAGAACTCCAGAATGAGCGAATCGCGGGTGGCCAGGCCAACCATGTAGTAGGGGGCGCTCATCAGGTTTAGCGACGTTTGTATGGCGATAACAGCGCCCACAAAAATGGACACAATGGCAACTATTGCGAGCGAGCTTATGCCCAGCCCCATCATTTCGTCCAGCACCTGTGAGTAGAAAATGCGCCACCGCTGCGGCTTGCTGAAAACCCGCCGCATGAGCAAGATGTAGCGTCCTATGTTGTCAAAAAAATTCAAGCAGTTACAGTATAATGAGGGTGCAAAGGTACAATTTTTGGGCGAATATGCGATTTCATCAGGATTTTTTTTCCATCTGCGCTTGGAAGTCTGATTTTTTCTTCCTGCATTTACCGCGTTTTTGCACTAAAACTAAAGTCTTAATCCCTTAAAAGAAAGGTAAGCACAGCATTCGCGGAGATATGCATATTGATGAGATGATTACCAACATTATAAATGCAGCGCGTATGAAATCTTGAGAACGAGGGACTCTCTTGGCGGATATGCGATTTTATTTGTAATTTTGGGCAAAAAAAATGGCAAAGATAGCATGGCAAAGAATATAGTAGCTGCGGTAACCGGCGCGAGCGGCGCTCTCTACGCAAAGCTGCTGCTGGAGCAGCTCTGTGCGCTGCGCGGGCAGACAGGCGAGGTGGCCGTTGTTTTTTCCGACAGCGGGCGCGACGTTTTTCGCTACGAGCTGGGGCGTAGCGCCGACGAGCTGCTGGCGGAGCTGCCCGTAAAAGTGTACGACAACCGCTCTTTTTACGCTCCGTTTGCTTCTGGCTCGTCGGATTTTGAGAGCATGGTGATTGCGCCGTGCAGCATGGGAACGCTTGCCCGCATAGCGACGGGCGTTGCCGACAGCCTCATCTGCCGCGCCGCCGACGTGATGCTCAAGGAACGACGGCGTTTGGTGCTGGTGGTGCGCGAAACGCCGTACAGCCTTGTCCACCTGCGCAACATGGCCGCAGTGACCGAAGCCGGCGGCATTATTTGCCCCGCAAGCCCCTCCTTCTACAGCAGCCCGCAAACCATCGAAGCCCTTGCCATGACGGTGGTTAACCGCGCTATATCCCTTGCCGGACTTGAGGTGAAATCGTTCCGGTGGGGAGAGGAGCAGCTGCGTTGATGCTTAGAACGCCAACGCCTGAAAAAATTCCGGCGTGTGAAAGTTGGGCGTTGGGGTGTGAATGGGGAACAGCGAGAGGAAGTGTGGCTCTGTCAGCTCGTCGCCGCACTTGTACAGGTTGCCGAACGCAACCTGTCCTCTGAGGCTGGTCAGCCGGTGGGCAAAGAAGGCGGCGTAGGGGATGGCAACGGCGAGCTGCCACGACACGTCGCCGTTCCGCACCTCTGCTATGGGCTGCCTTCCAAGCGAGCTGCCGGTGAGTATGCCGTCGAGTACCTGCGGCGACGCCAAATCGCCCTCGTGCGGCTTCACGTTGTACCGCAGCAGCGGCGTACCGATGCAGCTGAACTCAAAGTTGTAGTACGACTTATTTTCGTCAAACGAAATGAAGAACTCCACGCACGAATCTGTCCACACCTGCTGGTTATACTGCGTATACTTAGCCCTGATGCTGTTTTCCTGTACGCTGTAGTGCAGCAGCAGGTGCGACGGCGTTTGCGCCAGCTTTACCTCTACCCTGGGGGTGTACGGGTAGTCTGTCCAATTGACGCAGGCAATGGGATGCGAAGGCAGCTGCGCAAGCAGCTGCGGCGTTACGTCGGAAATGGAGTGCAGGCAAAGCGAAGGAATATACGGTACGCTTAGCATGGACGTTTACTTTTAAGGAAATCAAGCATCTGCGGAATGTTTTCTTCTATGCTTTGCAGCAGCTTCATCTGCGCCTTGGTGCGCTGCCAATTGTGCTCAGGATGCTTAATTTTGTAGTAAGTATCGCCGTTCAGGTAGTCGGTAAAGAAGCGCACCGTCTGCATGTACGTAAGCAGCCGTGCGCCAAAAGGCAGCATCTCTATTTCAAACGGCGACAGGAAACTTTGCGCCGTTTCGAGGTATCCATTTGTGTAGGATTCGTAAATGTCCATGCGGAAATATACGTTGTCCAGATTCTCGTCGTCCTCCTTGCCGTGGTTGGCAGCCGTGCGCATAAAATCGCCAAAATCCGACATCACAAATCCGGGCATTACCGTATCCAGGTCTACCACGCAAAGCACCTCGTCCGTGTCTTTGTCAAAGAGTATGTTGTTGACCTTTGTATCGCAGTGGTTAATTCGCCTGGGTATTCGCCATTCGTGCTGTAGCGACTCTGATATGCACAGGTCATCGCTGCGTTTTTCTATTTCGTCCACCATGTACTTCACCTTCGACAGGCGGCCGGCGAGGTTATTCTTGACGGCCTCGCGAAAGTCAGCCAGCCGCGATTCGATGTTGTGAAAGTTGGGAATGGTTTCAACCAGCGGTGGCTCGGGCAGGTCGGCAAGCATTGCCTGAAAGTCGCCAAAAGCCCGTCCAGCCAGGAACGAGAGGGCTGGCGATACCTCATCTACGCTCTTGCTGTTGGCAATGTACAGCATCAGCCGCCAATAGTTGCCGTCGGCAGAGCGGTAGTACAGCGTGCCCTGCGTGGTGGGCGTCAGCGTGAGCACCCTGCGCGTAATATCCGACACGCCTTTTTCGGTCAACTTTTTGCGGATATGCTCCGTTACCCGCTTTATGTTGTTCTGCAACGCGTCAACGTCTTTAAAAATTTGGTGGTTAATGCGCTGTAGCACATAATCGGGCGCTTCGCCTTGCGTGCGCACCATGTACGAATCGTTGATGTGGCCTGCGCCGAGAGGTTTCACCTCCTCTACCTTGCCCTCGAAGGCAAATTTGTTTACAATGTCTATTAAGTCAAGCATTTAATTGAGATATTTTGTTATTTACGGCTTAGCGCCGCCGGTTACTTTTTTATATTTTTCAGAACTTAACCACCCTGCTTTCTCCCGCAAAAGACGAAAACGTGGCAGTAGCATCTTTGAGGTAGAGCACCTGGTGGTTGCCGTCGTCGGCCGAGTACATCGACTTTAAGTTGGGGTAGCAATCCAGCAGGAACTGCTTAGCCTCGCGCCTGTCGTCGTTCACAACGGTCGCTTCGATGCGTACCCACCGGCCTGCCGCCTCGTCTAAGGCGCAAATTTCAATTTTGGGGTTGGCTTGCATTTGCTGCGAAACCTTCTTTTTCTTTCCGGTTTGGATGTAGAGCTTGTTCTCGAAGATTGCCGCCGTGCCGAAAGGCCTGACGCGCGGCTGGTTACCCTCTACCGTTGCGATGAAGTAAGCGCCACACTTTTTCAAAAAATCGCAGGTTTCCTGCATTGCTTCCATACTTTTTTCCTCCTTGCTGTTAATGGTTGAACTACCTGCTACTCCGTTCTGGCAGAGCAGCAGCAAAAATATTAGTGATACGGCTATTTTTTTCATTTTAGTTTCTTACTATCTATATTATGCTTCCTGCGTGGTAATTCTGAACATTATGCGTTAGAGTACTCATAATCAATAGAAAAAGAAACACACAAACCCCTGTTTCTACTGATATTTTTCTACTGATATTGTTTCCCCCCTTCGGGGAATTGCCGCATTTTCTTACTGCATTACACAAAGCTACGTCGTGTGAGCGTAACTGCTAAAAAATTATTTAGCTGTACGTTGGCGAAAACTATGCGGCTTCGATGCGGCCTAATTGCTCCGCCGAAAACCCGCGCAAAGATAAGCAAGATTATTTATTTTGGCGCAACTGCTTTGTCAAAAGTTTTATTAATGATGATTATTTAACTTGTTATTAGAATTAAATAACGAAGCTGGCATAATATCATGCGGGTAATTTGGGGGATACAGGTTTTTCAGCATCCGGCAGTTTTGCTCCACTCTTCGATATTTTTTGCCACCTTTTCGATGAGCGTTCTTCGCGCCTCCACGCTTAGCCAGCCAATATGCGGGCTGAGCATCAGCTTTTCGGGATTTTTTACGCTTAGCAGCGGGTTGTCGTGGTTGAGAGGCTCATGCTCAAACACGTCGAGCGCAGCGCCGGCAATCAGGTTTTCGTTGAGCGCACGGGCAAGTCCTGCTTCGTTTACAATTTTTCCGCGCCCTACGTTTACGAGGTACGCCGCAGGCTTCATCAGCTGTAGCTGCGGGTAGTCTATCAGGTTGTAGGTATTGCTGTTGAGAGGTGCGTGGATGCTCGCTACGTCTGAGGTTTTCAGCAGCTCGTCGAGCGGGAGCGAAGGGTATGGGGCGGTAAGGTTTTTGCCGCTGGTGGAGTAGTAGACAACGCGCGCCCCAAACGCCTCGGCAATGCGGGCAACGCGCTTGCCGATGTTGCCCATGCCGATAACGCCAAATTTTTTGCCCTCGAGCTCGCAGAACGAGCGTCCGTAGTGCGTAAACAGGCCACTCCGTGCGTACTGCCCGCTCTTGACGTAGGTATCGAAGTAGGCAACGCTGTGCATGAGCGACAGCAGCAGCGCAAACGTTACCTGCGATACGCTGGCGGTGGAGTAACCGGCAACGTTTTTTACGGCAATGCCTTTTTGTCCGGCATGATTCAGGTCTACGTTGTTCATGCCCGTTGCGGTGAGGCATACTAAGCGCAGCTTGGGCAGCGCGTCCATGACGGCGGCCGTAATTTTCACCTTGTTGCAGATGATAATGTCGGCTTTCGCGCAACGCTCCACCACCTCCTCGCTCGTGAGGGTATCGCCGTATACGGTGAGCGCGCCCAACTTTTCGAGCGGAGCAAGGCTTGTATCGCCCATAGTTGCGCTATCAAGAAAAACTATTTCCATAAAAAACTCAACGTGATGCTTCTCTTCTAACTTGGAGCAAAGATAGCGTTTTTTTGCGCAATTTTGCGCTGCCTGTATTTCGGAAATTTGTATCTTTGCACCGACAGGCAGCGCCACCACATTTGGCCGGTATGTTGGCGCGCTGCAATTTGTATTCTGTCCATTTATACCCTTTCTCCGCTGCGAACCGACGTAACGATGTGGGGGTTAAGTTGTGAATTGCTTTCAGAATTTTTTATTTTTTTTGTTACGGCAAATAACGTCAGCATACGCCGGCCGGTATGCTGATGTTGCTGTAATTTACGACTCTCCGGCTGCACTCTGCATTTTCCCTGCTAATACCAATCTTTGTACATCAGGTATCCTTCGGCGTTTTTGACTATCATGCGTTGAACGTCCTCCGGCGTGAGCGTTTTCACCTTTTTTGCGGGTACGCCGGCGTAGATGCTGTAGGGCTCCAGCTGTGCGTTGCTCAGCACGAGCGCCCCCGCCGCCACGATGGTGTTGTCGGGGATTACGGCGTTGTCGAGGAGGGTTGCGCCCATGCCCACCAGCACGTTGTTGCCCACAGACGCGCCGTGAATGATGGCGTTGTGCCCCACCGACACGTCGTTGCCAATGATTACTTTTGACTGATTGTAGAGCGTGTGCAGCACAGCGCCGTCCTGTATGTTCACGCGGTCGCCAATGACAATGGAGTTGACGTCGCCGCGCAGCACAGCGCCGTACCAGATGCTACAATCGTCGCCTGTCACAACGTCGCCTATGATGACGGCAGTTTCGGCTAAAAAGCAATTTTTCCCGATTTTCGGCACAAAGCCTCGAAGGGGTCTTACTAAAGCGGATTTCATTTTTTTGCTGAGAAATAATAAGAATTAAAGAAATAAAAGCATAAATTGCGGCTTCGGCCTTAACCGCCGTTTTTAGTGCATTTTGGCTCCGGTCATCAGGATAAATTCCTCCCGCGTTTTGAGCTGCGAGAGGAATGCGCCCGTAAAGGCCGAAGTGGTGGTGACGGAATTTTGCTTTTCCACGCCCCGCAGCTGCATACAGGTGTGCGCCGCCTCAATAATAACGGCAACCCCCAGAGGCTGCAACGCCTCCTGTATGCAGTCGCGAATTTGCACCGTTAGCCGCTCCTGCACCTGCAACCGGCGGGCAAACGCCTCTACAACGCGCACAATTTTGCTCAGCCCCGTGATGTATCCGTTGGGAACGTAAGCCACGTGCGCCTTGCCGTAAAACGGTAGCAGGTGGTGTTCGCACATGGAGTAGAGCTCGATGTCCTTCACCAGAATCATCTGCCTGTACTCCTCCTTGAACTTGGCGGAATTGATGATTTCGATGGGATTCTGCCCATACCCCTGCGTAAGAAAAAGGCGGGACTTGGCCACGCGCTCCGGCGTTTTCAGCAGCCCTTCGCGCGTGCTGTCTTCGCCAAGAATATCCAGAATTGCCTTGACGTGCTCGCGAATGGCGTTCACCTTGTCATTGCTGTAGGCGTCAATTCTTTTATAGTGTTCGGTCATTTTTTCGCTATCTTTGGAGGGCAAATTTACAAAAATAACTCGTATATAAATGCAATACCTGATTACCGCCGCCACCGAAATGGAGCTCGCCGCCGTCCACAGTCGGCTGAAAGGCGCTGAAGGCGTGACGTTTGCCACTACGGGCGTGGGTATGATGAACGCCGCCTGCGCGATGTCCGACCTGCTTGCGCAGGGACGCTACGACGTGGCGGTCAACGTTGGCATTGCCGGAACGTTCTCGCCGCAGCTAACGCTGGGGCAAACGGTGGTGGTTGAGCGCGAATTTGTTGACAACTATGGGATAGAAAACGTGGAGGGCGCTGTGAAGCTGTTCCCCGGCGGCGAGGCTGTCTGCCCCTACGTGAACGATTTTCCCGCGCTGCTGCCGTACCCCAAGGCGCGGGGGCTGACGGTGAACCTGCTGACGGAAAATCCTGCCCGCGTGACAGCCCGAAGAACGCTGTACAACGCCGATGTTGAAACGATGGAGGGCGCGGCATTTTTCTTTGCCTGCCTCCGCAGGCGGGTCAAGTTTTTGCAGCTGCGCAGCGTATCGAACGTTGTGGGGGTACGCGACAAGTCTCAATGGAAGACGGCCGAAGCGCTGCAAAGCCTGGCAGAAGCCGCTCAACGCCTGCTGTAGCGGGGCGCGGGAAGCTTCAATCCTCTCCACATTTGTCCACATTTGGCTGTCTGTAGCAAAATCGGTAACTTTGCACGCCAAATGAAGATGCGACGGGGCGGCGTATCCGGCATTTTTTTATCCTCGAATTTTTAATTTTTTTTTTGAGAAATATAGTTGGTTTCAATTAGCAATTTAGAAGTATCCTTTAGCAGTACCACGCTGTTTGACGGCGTGACGTTCATGGTGAATCCGCGCGACAGAATCGGGCTGGTGGGCAAGAACGGAGCGGGCAAGTCGACGCTCCTGAAGGTCATCGTTGGGCTGCAAACCCCTACGGGCGGGCACGTGGCCATCCCCGACGGCATTGAGGTGGGTTACCTGCCGCAAATTATGCAGGTGAACGACGGCCGCACCGTGATGGACGAGGCGCTCACGGCCTACGCACACCTGCAACACCTTGAGCAAAAGCTGGAGCAGATTACCAAAGAGCTGAGCGAACGCCTCGACTACGAAAGCGACAGCTACGCCAAGCTCATAGAACGCCTCAACGAGGTGAACGACCGCTACCACATGCTGGGCGGCGACAACCGCGAGGGCGAAGCTGAAAAGGCGCTGCTGGGCTTGGGCTTCAAGCGGAGCGACTTTGAGCGGCAGACCACCGAGTTTAGCGGCGGGTGGCGCATGCGCATTGAGCTGGCAAAAATTCTCCTGCAACATCCTGACTTGATTTTGCTCGACGAGCCAACCAACCACCTCGACATCGAGAGCATACAGTGGCTCGAGGAGTACCTGAAAAGCTACGCGGGCGCTCTCGTCCTCATTTCGCACGACAGGGCTTTCCTCGACGCTGTGACCAACCGCACGGTGGAGCTGCTGCTGGGCAAAGCCTACGACTACAACGTGCCGTACTCCAAATACGTGGAGCTGCGCAAAGAGCGTCGCGAGCAGCAGCTGGCCGCCTACCGAAACCAGCAAAAAACCATCGAGAAAACGGAGGAGTTCATTGAGCGATTCCGCTACAAGGCAACCAAGTCAAACCAGGTACAGTCGCGCATAAAGCAGCTGGAGAAGATAGAGCGCATTGAAATAGACGACGAGGATACGGCGGCGCTCAACATCAAGTTTCCGCCTGCGCCGCGGTCGGGCAACGTGGTCTACCTCGCCAAGGAGGTGGAGAAGAGGTTTGGCGATAAGGTGATATTCTCCAACGCCAACATCTCCGTGGAACGCGGAGAGCGCATAGCCTTTGTGGGGCGCAACGGCGAGGGAAAAACAACCATGAGCCGCATCATCGTGGGGCAGCTGCCCTGGGAGCAGGGCGAGTCGGTGGTGGGATACAACGTGAACATCGGCTACTTTGCGCAAAATCAGGACGACCTGATGAACGGCGACTTTACCGTTTACGACACGCTGGAGAACGTTGCCACGGGCGAAATCCGCACCCGCCTGCGCGATATTCTGGGCGCTTTCCTGTTTCGCGGCGACGACGTGGACAAAAAAGTGCGCGTGCTGAGCGGCGGCGAACGCTCGCGGCTGGCTATGGCCAGGCTCATGCTGGAGCCATACAACCTGCTGGTGCTCGACGAGCCTACCAACCACATGGACATGCGCTCGAAGGATATTCTCAAGGGGGCGCTCATGAAGTACGACGGCACGCTGATAGTGGTGTCGCACGATCGCGAATTTCTGGACGGGCTGGTGAACAAGGTGTACGAGTTTCGCGACGGCAGGGTGAGGGAACACCTCGGCTCTATTTGGGATTTCCTGCAACGGCGAAAGCTGGAGTCAATGCGCGAGCTGGAGCTGCAAACGCCGCCGGTGCAGGAAAATTCTCCGCAAAAAAAGAAGGAGGCGAAGGCCGAAGCTGCGCAGGAATCATCATACGCCGAAAAAAAGGAGCTGGAAAAGCAGCAGCGCAAGCAGCAACGCCTGCGCGAGGAGCTGGAAAAGCAGATTGAACGCTGCGATGCGGCGCTGGCCAAAATGGACGCCGAGCTGGCCGAAAACCCTACAAAGGCCACCCTCGACTTTTTTGAAAAGTACAACGCCCTCAAAAAGCAGCAGGACGACCTGATGTGGAGGTGGGGGGAAATGATATAAGCCAAGAGCATAAGAACACCTATAAGAATACCTAAATACCTAAACGCCAAAACATTTAAAAAGTTACCATGTATTATAAGCAAAGAAAAGCATCACCTGAGAATCTGCTGTTCGGCATACGTCCGGTGCTGGAGGCTGTGCAGAATGGCCGCGAAATAGACCGTGTGATGCTGAAAAGAGGCATGGACGGCGAGCTGGCGCAGCAGCTGGTTGCGCTGCTCGAAGAGCGGGGCGTGCCGGTGCAGCGCGTGCCCGCCGAAAAGCTCAACGCGCTTACGCAAAAGAATCACCAGGGGGTTGTGGCATTTGCCTCGCTCATTGCCTACGCCGACTTCGAGGAGGTGGTGATAGGCGCTACCGAGCGCGGCGAAGCGCCCTTGCTGCTGCTGCTCGACGGCGTTACCGACGTGCGAAACTTTGGCGCAATAGCCCGCTCGGCGGAGTGCGCCGGGGTGCACGCCATAGCCGTGCCGGTAAAGGGTGCGGCGCAAATCAACGGCGACGCGCTCAAAGCGTCGGCGGGGGCGCTCAACGCAGTGCCGGTGTGCCGCGTGCCCAGCCTGCGCAACGCCGTGTACTACCTGCGCAGCAGCGGCGTGCAGGTGGTGGCGGCCACCGAAAAGGCCGACAAAAGC
>JAIRSZ010000024.1 GCA_031255195.1 Prevotellaceae bacterium
AGTTGTAGGAGCTATGGGGGATGATGTTGGTGGGGCGTGCCCCACCAACATCATCCCCCATAGCTCCTACAACTCCACTCTTTTCCCCTTCCCATCGCGCACACCGCCGTCATTCCGCAGCGCAGCGCGCGAGGCACGAGCAAGCGAAGCGGAGGAACCTCAGCCCCTACATGCGACGACAAGCAACCGTAGCTGGTGGCGGCAATGAGGTAATGAGGTTTGGGAAAAATTATTTACAATCGGCTGCTACTGAGGTTGTTTTGTTGAAAAAATTAGGTGAAAAAGAGGTGCAATCACACCGTCGTGCGTCGGCAGCTACGGGCTGAGGTTCCTCCGCTTCGCTTGCTCGTTCCTCGCGCGCTGCGCTGCGGAATGACGAGAGGGGGGCGCGAAGGGGTAGCGTGGGAGTGGGGGAGTGGGTGCAGGGCGTTGCAGGGCATTGCAGGGCATTGCAGGGCGTTGCAGGCGAAAGTGCGGAAAGCAGGAAAATATACGTTTTTTTTGCTGCGCAACAAGGTTTTTAATTTCGAGGAAACATCTTTAGCCAACATTTGCGCAAGGCGCAATATCGAGGGCGCAGCGAAAGTGTCCTTTGGGGCAGGCTCTGTAGCCGTGAAGCCCGCACGGGCGGCAGGCGGGCGACGGGACAGCCTCTACCACGCGGGCTTCCTGCGCGAGCGGGGCAAAGCCAAAGGCGGGTACGGTGCTGCAAAAGAAGGCGGTGGTGGGCGCGTTCATGGCCGATGCAATGTGCATGGGGGCTGAATCGTTGACGTAGTTCATGTCGGCGTCGCGCATGAGCGCTGCCGACTGTAGCAGGCTGAGCTGCCCGGCAAGGCTCGCGGCACGGCCTCCGCTTTGCCGCACAAGCTGCTCGCAGAGGGCTGCATCGGCCTTTGCGCCAAGCAGGTATATGGACTTGTTCGCATCGGTGCACGCAATAACCTCCGCCCACTTTTCGGCGGGAAGCTGCTTGGTAAACCACACCGAAGCCGGAGAAATGGTGACGTAGGGCTTTGCCTTTAACTGCTCAACGTGCTCAAAGTCACCAGTCTGTGGGTAAAGCTTGGGCATTTCAAAGGCGTCGTCGGTGAGGTGGGCAATGAGGCGGAGGTTGCGCTGCACCTCGTGCAGCCCGCCGCCTATGCGGTGCTCCACCCGCTTGGAGTACAGGCGCGAAAGCGGGTTTTTGTCGAATCCCACCACGCTTTTTGCCCCCGCCAGCACGCTGAACAGCCCTGTGGCCGCAAACCGTTGCAGGTTGACAACTACGTCGTATCGCTCGCGGCGCGCCGCGAGCAGCAGCGCCAGGAGATGGCGGTACTTCCGCACCTTCTTGTTCCAAACCCACAGCTTGCCCACGTGCGGGTTGCCCGCAAGCAGCCCCTCGTTGCCCCTGCGCAGCATCACGTCAATTTGTGCGCTGGGGTAAAAGCGGTGCAGCTTCTCAACCAGCGGCGTGGCAAGTATCACATCGCCAATAAAGGCCGTTTGTATCAGCAGTATTTTCATGTTGCAGAAATAATTTTTTTCTCCGGTTTGCTACTAAAGCTAAGCTAACGTGACAGCGCGAGTGGAGGGCCGGAAAAATCGCAGCCTGCCCCGTCGTCGGGATGTGGCCGCCACCGCGCCGCTATTAGATGTATACGTTTCATACCCTCAAAATTTGCACCGGTAAATTTATGATGTTTCCCCATTTTTTACAACCCTGTCAGCTTTTTAATTTCGCTAAGCTTGTTCAGCGCCTCGATGGGGGTGAGCGAGTTCACGTCGGTAGCCCGAATTTGGCTGCGGATTTGGGATAGCACGGGGTCGTCGAGCTGAAAGAAGGAGAGCTGCATACCCTCGTCCCTGACCTTCTGCGGGCTTTTTTTCCCCGCTGCGCCTTTGCTGAGTGACGCTGCGCCTTTCTGCTCAAGCTCCTTGAGCAGGATACCGGCGCGCTCCACCACGCTCTTGGGCATACCCGCCATCTGCGCCACGTGAATGCCAAAGCTGTGGGCGCTGCCGCCGCGCACCAGCTTGCGCAGGAATATCACCTTGTTGCCGGCCTCCTTGATGGCAATGTTGTAGTTTTTGATGCGGGTAAACGACTCCTCCAGCTCGTTGAGCTCGTGGTAGTGCGTTGCAAAGAGCGTTTTAGCCTTCGAGGTTGGGTGGTCGTGGATGTACTCCACCATGGCGCGGGCAATGGAGATGCCGTCGTAGGTGCTGGTGCCGCGCCCAACCTCGTCGAGCAGTATCAGGCTTTGCCCCGCCAGGTTGTTGAGAATGCTTGCGGCCTCCTGCATTTCTACCATGAACGTTGATTCGCCCTGCGAGATGTTGTCCGAAGCGCCCACGCGGGTAAATATTTTGTCGACGACGCCCACCTCGGCCTCGGCAGCGGGGACGTAGCAGCCCATCTGCGCCATGAGCACAATGAGCGCCGTTTGCCGCAGCAGGGCAGACTTGCCGGCCATGTTTGGCCCCGTGAGGATGATGATTTGCTGGTCAACGTCGTTGAGCGTAACGTCGTTGGCCACGTAAGCTTCGCCCGGAGGCAGCAGCAGCTCTATCACCGGATGCCTGCCCTGCCGGATGGTCAGCGCATTCTGGCTGGTGAGGGAGGGGCGGCAGTAGCGCCGCTCGGCGGCAATGCCGGCAAAGCACAGCAGGCAGTCCAGCTGCGCCACCAGCGTGGCGTTGTGCTGGATGGGGGCGACGTACTCCAGCAGGCTCACCACCAGCGCGCTCACCACCTGCTGCTCCAGGGCAAGGATTTTGTCCTCCGCCCCCAGAATTTTTTCCTCGTAAACCTTGATTTCCTCCGTGATGTACCGCTCGGCTGAGGTGATGGTCTGCTTGCGTATCCACTCCGGCGGCACCTTGCTCTTGTGGGTGTTGCGCACCTCGATGTAGTAGCCAAACACGTTGTTGAAGCTGATTTTGAGGGATGGTATCCCCGTGCGCTCAGCCTCGCGCTGCTGGATTTTGAGGAGGTACTCCTTTCCGCCGCGCGTAATTTCGCGCAGCTCGTCCAGCTCGGCGCTCACGCCGTTGGCTACGATGGCGCCGCGCCCCAGCTGCGCCGCAGGCTCGGGCAGGATTTGTTTTTCGATGGCCTCGCGGATGCTGCGGCAGGGGTTGAGCTGCTCGGCTATGCGGACAAAGTTTTTTTCGTCGGCCTCGGCGCACAGCGCCTTTATCTGCTCAACGGCCGACAGCGCCCGCGCCAGCTGCACCAGCTCGCGCGGGTTGATGCGCCCCACGGCGGCCTTAGAGATGATGCGCTCAAGGTCGCCCACCTCGCGCACGTGCCCGGCCACCCCGTCGGCCAGCGTCTTGTGGCCAATGAATTGCTCCACTATGTCCAACCGCGCGTTGATTTGCTGGATTTCCTTGAGCGGAAGCGAAATCCACCGGCGCAGCAGGCGTCCGCCCATAGGCGACAGGGTGCGGTCGAGGCAGCTCAGCAGCGTGCGCGCGCCCTCGCCTGTCGACGAGAAGAGCTCGAGGTTGCGCACCGTGAACTTGTCGAGCCACACGTAGCGGTCTTCGTCTAAGCGTGCCAGCTGCGCAATGTGCTTCACCTGCGTGTGCTGCGTGAGCTCGAGGTAGAAAAGGATAGCGCCTGCGGCGGTAACGCCGTTTTTCAGCTCGTCCACGCCAAAGCCCTTGAGCGACGGCACTTGAAAGTGGGTGAGCAGCTTGTCGCGCGTGGCCTCCTGCGCAAAAGCCCACTCGTCCAGCTTGTAGGTGTAGTGCCTTGCGCCAAAGGCTTCTACAAAAGCCTCCTCCTTGCCCTTCTCAAAAAGCACCTCTTTGGGGGCAAAGTTGGTGAGCAGCTTGTCCACGTAGGCAAGGCTGCCCTCGGCGGCGAGGAATTCGCCGGTAGAAACGTCTAAAAAGGCTACGCCTACGCCTACGCCTACGCCTGCGCCTGCCGGCGTTAGGTTTACGCAGGCCAGGAAGTTGTTTTCCTTGTTTTCCAGCACGTTGTCGTTGATGGTAACGCCCGGCGTGACGAGCTCCGTGATGCCGCGCTTCACAACGCCCTTGGCCTGCTTGGGGTCTTCGAGCTGGTCGCACACCGCCACCCGCTGCCCCGCGCGAACAAGCTTGGGCAGGTAGGTTTCGATGGCATGGTGCGGAAACCCCGCCAGCTCCACGAACGAGGCCGCACCGTTGACGCGGTGCGTGAGCGTAATTCCGAGAATCTCGCTCGATTTGATGGCGTCTTCGCCAAACATTTCGTAAAAATCGCCAACGCGAAAAAGCAGCATCGCATCAGGGTACTTGGCCTTGAACGTGTAGAACTGCTTCATCATGGGGGTTTCTGCGTATTTTTTTTCCGATGCCATCTTTACATTATTTGTGTGTGTTTAAGAATTGCCGCGGGCAAAGCTGAACATTGCGCAGATAAAATCTGCACGGGGAGGCAAAGATACAAATTTTTCGCTCATGCGCTTGGAAATGGCGGATTTTTCATGTAGCTTTGCCGCATCATTTAAAAACACATGCAACTATGGCAAACCTGCGTAAAATCAAGAAAGATATTACATTTTTGGTAAGCGAAGTTATTTTGGACTGCTACCTGTTTTGGGATTTTCATCCTGACGTAAAAGAGCAAGATGTTAAAGACATCGTATACGAGGCATTGAATCTGCGCAGCAGCCTGTACCTTCGCGTCAACGCTGCCCCCAAGGAGGGCGCAAAGCAACACTACCGCGCCATTTCAAAGGATCTCCACGATGGGGTAGAGAACCTGTTTGGCCGGATAAGCACGCTGAGCAGCGGTGGCGAAGCGGTGGCAGAGCAGGCGGTCTAACGTCCCCTGCCCGCCGCGGCGGAGTCTACTCCAGCTCGAACGACAGGGGCAGGAGGTCTCGCACGCTCTGCACGGCCTCCACCTGGCGCTCGCCATACATGATAACGCGGACAGGCTGCTGCCCGCGCTTTTCACATTCGAGCATCACCTGCCGACAAGCGCCGCAGGGACGCACCGCGAGCGGGCAGAACGCGCCGCCGGTCTGCGCTGCTATGGCGATGGCCTTCACTGCCGCCGCCGGATACCTCGCACCCGCGTAGAACAGGGCTGTGCGCTCGGCGCAAAGCCCCGACGGATACGCCGCATTCTCCTGGTTGCTGGCCGACACAATTTCGCCGTTGTCCAGCAGCGCTGCCGCCCCAACATGAAAACCCGAATACGGCGCGTATGCCGCCTCCGACGCTCTTTGGGCGTGCTCCACCAGCCGCCTGTCATCGCCTGACAATTCTGTCATGCCTCTGTAAGTCTCAACTAATATTTTAAGCTCTCTACTCTTCATGGCTATTTTTCAAAAAAAAAGTTGCAGAAAATCTACGCTAACAGTCAGCATAGACGCTGTTTTTGCAAAGTTAAACAAAATACGCGAGCGCAGGCTTTACCACGCGAGTAAATAAAGCTAACTTTGCCGCCTGTCAACTATGATTCGTTTCGCTTCTTTTTTCAGGAATGTACGTAGCGCACCTTACGCAAGGGTCGCACTGTACATGTTGGGTGCACTCGCGGTGGGTATTGCTGCGGGGGCGTTGTACTATTTGTACAGCGAACGCTACAGGGCAAACGTAAGCGTCCCCGAGGAGGGGTTGCTGGTGTACATCCCCACGGGGGCTACGAGAGCCGAAGCGCTGTACAGCGTTATCAGGAGCGGGGGGATAAAAAATTCCGCCAGCTTTATTCGCACGGCAAACGGGATGAAATATGGGTACAAGCGGAAAATTTACGCCGGCTGCTACAAGATTCTGCCCGACATGAACAACAGGCAGCTGGTGCGCATGTTGACGGCGGGCACGCAAACGCCCGTCAACCTTACCTTCCACAGCACGCGGACGCGCCAGCGGCTTGCAGGCGTAATTGCGCAGCAAATAGAGCCGGACTCTGCGGCGTTGCTACAGGCAATTACGGACGAGGCGCTGGCCGACAGCTTTGGCTTTACCGTCGAGACCTTTTCTGCGATGTTTATCCCCAACACCTACCAGCTGTACTGGAACATAAGCGTGGGCGATTTTTTGAAGCGTATGCACAGGGAGTGGAACGCCTTTTGGAGCTCCGGCGACCGCGAGCAGAAGCGGGAGCAGCTGGGGTTGTCGCGCGTTGAGGTGGTTATCCTCGCCTCCATCGTGTCGGAGGAAACGCTAAAGGTAGATGAGATGCCCACCATTGCCGGCGTGTACATCAACCGCCTGCGCAAGAACATGGCGTTGCAGGCCGATCCCACGGTGCGCTACGCCATGGGCAACGTTGCGATGCGCCGCGTGCTGAAATCGTACACGCAGGTGCGCTCCCCCTACAACACCTACCAGCGGCAGGGGCTGCCGCCAGGCCCCATCTGCATACCGTCGCCCACAACGATAGACGCTGTGCTGAACTACGAAAAGCACAGCTACATGTTCTTTTGCGCCAAAGCTGATTTTTCGGGCTACCACACGTTTTCCAAAACCTTTACGCAGCA
>JAIRSZ010000142.1 GCA_031255195.1 Prevotellaceae bacterium
GATTTTAATTCAACCGTATAATTACAGCCACACTTTTTGCACTTGTAGCGTTGTCGACCTTTGATTATGCCTGACTTAACGCTTTCTTCACATGAACATTTTGGACATTTCATATAACACTTTTTTCTGCAAAAATATAAATATATATTTAATTAGCAATACCGCTTATTTTACCAGCAAATCCTTTTGGAAATACGGGCGAACTGACATCTAAATTAGACACAAATTGTATAAGTGATAAAAGAGTTTTTAGGGTATTTTAGTCAACTACTTTTGGCTACTCAGAGTAAAATATTTGTCCAGTTTTTTAATGAATAAACTGGACATTTTACTATCTTTGCAGTCAACGAAGAAAGAATGAAAGTATCCGAATACATATCGTTTACCATAGACAGGTTGCCCAAAGGCTACATCTTTACCTATTCCGACTTTGATACAGAGCAGAATAGCAAGGAAGCCATTATCAAAGCCCTGAACCGTTTGGCAACTTCGGGTAAGATTGTAAAGCTGTCAAAGGGAAAATTCTACAAACCCGAAACTACACCCTTCGGGAAGTTACAGCCTAACCAAAGTCAAGTTGTAAAAGACCTTTTAGAAACAGACGGCAAAGTAACGGGGTACTTGACAGGTTACAGCATTTACAGCCAATTGGGGTTAACAACGCAAATCAGCAATACGATACAGATTGGAAAAAACGAAGTTCGTCCGACATTTAAACGAGAACGTTACACGATTTCGATTGTCAAGCAAAAAAACACCATTACCAAAGAAAATATTCCGTTGCTTCAACTGTTGGACGCTATTCGCTACATCAAAAAAATTCCCGACACAACTATTTCTTCGGCTTGCAAACGGTTTTTAGCCATTGTCAAAGAACTATCGGAAAAAGACAAAGGCACTTTGGTAAGATTAGCATTGAAATATCCACCTGCAACAAGAGCATTGTTAGGAGCATTATTGGAAACCACAAAAAATGTAACCTTGACAGAGCCTTTGAGAAAATCGCTAAACCCAATTACGATTTACAAATTATCAGGCGTGAACAAAGTTTTGCCTGTTGCCGAAAAATGGAATATCAAATGAGACTACACGAAAATAAACCGTTGTTCAAACAGGCGGTAGAGTTTACCGCACAGGAAAAGAAAATTCTTGAAATCTATGTTGAAAAGGATTATTGGGTAACGTATGCTGTGCATACAATTTTCAAAAACAAAATTGGCAAAGAAGCCGTTTTTAAAGGCGGAACAGCGTTATTGAAATGTTACAATCTGATACAACGTTTCTCGGAAGATATTGATTTGGTTGTTCTAAGACGTGAAGGCGAAAGCCACAACAAACTAACGACAAAAATCAGGCAAATAAGCGGTGTTGTAAGTTCTGTTTTGCCCGAAGTGGAAATTCCTGAACTGACACAAAAAATGGGTATGAACCGCAAAACGGCTCATACCTACGCAAAGGAATTTACTGATGATTACGGACAAGTAAGAGATGTGATAGTTGTTGAGGCAACTTGGTTGGGCTACTACGAACCATACACGACAAAAAACGTGAGTTCATTCATATACGAAATGATGATGAAAACAGGACAGCAAGCAATGACGGAAGAATACGGCTTGCAACCTTTTGAAGTAAAAGTGTTAGAACCCAAGCGGACACTTTGCGAAAAGGGAATGAGTTTGGTTAGGTTTTCTTACACCGAAGAACCAATAAAGGATTTACAAGCGAAAATCAGACATACTTACGACCTGCACCAACTTTTGAAAGACAAAGGACTTTTCGATTTTTTCAACTCAACTGCGTTTGACGAAATGCTTTTGAAAGTGGCAAATGATGATGTTGCAAGTTTCAAAAACAACAATGACTGGTTAGTGCATCACCCAAACGAAGCATTGATATTTCGGGAATTGGAAACCGTTTGGAACGACTTGAAACCAATTTACAATGGCGATTTTAGAAAGTTGGTATTTGCCGACTTTCCAACAGACACAGATGTTTTAGCGACATTACGACAAATTAAACAACGACTTTCTACTGTTGAATGGACAATAAAAATTGAATAAGTGAATAATATTACGACAAACAAAGAAAAAACTACCGCCAACAAGGGTTTGGCGTCAGGCGGGGTTTCGTGCTTCGTATGAACATTTGTGCTAATCCGAATTTGAACTTTCGGCTTCGATTGAACGGTAGCGCTAAAAATCCCGCCCGAACGCCAAGCCGCGAACCGTAACGGCAACTATGCAGAAGCATTGCGTTTTTGAATATGTCTACTCCAACTATTAGAGAGTTAGCAGATAATGTGTTGCAAAATGAAAGAAATAGCATTGCTTTACATTGAATCCCGACGGCACGGAGAGGCATCCTGATAACGTGCGAACATGTTCTGACGGCGTGCGGATATATCCCGATAGCGCGGAGAAATATCCGAACAGTTTACGGAAACATCCCGTTTAAATTTTTGATTTTTTGATTTTTCAAACTCTTGCCAACGGCGCGATGTCTAAGGTGGCGGTTTCTCCGTTGAGATACTTGAAGTATCCGGCTGTGGCAATCATGGCGGCGTTGTCGGTGGTGTAGCGCAGCGCGGGGAGGTATGTAGAGCAGCCGAGCCTTTCGCCAAAGGCGCAGAGCGCGCTGCGCAGCCCCGCGTTGGCCGAAACGCCACCGGCAATGGCAACCTCCTTTACGCCCGTCTGCCTGACCGCCTTCTCCAGCTTGTGCAGCAAAATTTCGATGATGGTGCGCTGTAGCGATGCGCACAGGTCGGCCTTGTTTTCGGCAACAAAGGCGGGATTCAGGGCTGTCCTGTCGCGCAAAAAGTAGAGGAATGAAGTCTTTAGCCCGCTAAAGCTGTAGTCCAGCCCTGCAACCTGCGGCTTGGCAAAGGTAAACCTTTGCGCGTCGCCCTGCGCCGCCAGCTTATCTACAGCGGGACCGCCCGGGTAGGGCAGCTCCATTACCTTGGCGCACTTGTCGAAAGCTTCGCCAGCGGCGTCGTCAATGGTTTGGCCGATGATTTCGTGGGCGAGCATCTTTTTTACCAGCAAAATCTGCGTATGTCCACCCGAAACGAGCAGGCACAGAAAAGGCCGCTTCGGGTGCGGCGTAGCGTTGTCCTGCTCGTTGATGAAGTGCGACATCACGTGCCCTTGCAGGTGGTTTACCTCAACAATGGGAACGCCTGTGGCCAGCGCAAACCCCTTGGCAAAGGATACGCCCACCAGCAGCGAGCCAATCAGCCCGGGGCCTCGCGTGAACGCAACTGCGTCCACCTCGCGGGGGCGCACCTGCGCAAGCTCCAGCGCCCTGCTGACCACCGGAATGATATTCTGCTGGTGCGCCCGCGACGCCAGCTCTGGAACAACGCCTCCGTAAGCCTCGTGCACGCTTTGGCCGGCAATCACGTTAGAAAGCAGCACGCCGCCGCGCACCACCGCCGCCGACGTATCGTCGCACGATGATTCTATGCCCAAAATGGTATCATTGCCTTTCATCTACATTCGTATAAATTAAGTTTTTTGCCGGCGTTACATGCCGCAACAGCAGAACAAAAGTAGTAACTTTGCCTGATTTTGCAAGCCTTATTTTTTGGAATCTCTTGAAAAGGATACTTGTTATATTTTTTGCAGTAGTGCTGCTGCTCTTTCTGTTGCCAACAGCCGCCTTCTTTACGGTGCAGCACCCGAAAGTGCAGAAATTCCTGGTGGACGAGGCTACCAGGATGTTGTCGGGAAAGATGAACGCTGAGGTAAGCGTAGGCTCTGTCCGTTTTCGGCTGTTTAACCGCCTTGTGCTGAACGATGTGTACGTGCAGGATACGAAAGGTGATACGCTGATTTTTGTAAACCGGCTGGCAGGCTCGCTCACGCGCCTGAACTTTTCCGGCAGGTACGTAGAGATAGGGGCGCTACACCTCGCAAACGCCCAGCTGAACCTCGAAAAAGACACGGCGGGAGCGCTCAACTTAAACCTGCTGATTAGCGGGCTGAAGGATACCAGCAACCACCAGCCTCACACCTCCGCAGTAAAACCGTTCCGCCTGCGCGTGCAAAGCATAGAAGCCAACCACCTGTCGTTTCGCTACACCGACCATTACCAGCAGACGGCAGCGAACGACAGCGCCATCAACTTCAAGCGCATTGCCGCAGAAGACGTATCGCTCAGGGTGAGCGCCCTGAACATGGGCAGCGATACCATAACGTGCCGCTTAGAGTTCTTGCAGCTCAGGGAGCGCAGCGGCTTCAACCTGCACAACCTCTCCGGCGAGGTGAGCATAGCGCCCACCTTCATCGAAGTAAAGCAGCTGGCCATACGCGACGACTTCTCGAACGTCAACGCAAGATACTACCGCATGGATTTCAACAGCATGGCCGATTTTGCCCAATACGTGGAGAAGGTGCGCATGTCGGCCAACTTTTATTCGACCAAAGTTGACCTGTACACCATAGCCTTTTTTGCGCCAAAAATGTCCAAGACACACCTGAACGTTGGCCTGACGGGGCTTGTCGACGGGACGGTGAGCAGCCTCAAGGGGCGCAACCTGACGCTCGATTTTGGAAAGAAAACAAAGGCCAATATCAACTTCTCCGTACAGGGGTTGCCCGATGTGCAGAATACTTTTTTTACGTTCGACGTGAAAAACCTTGTCGGCAACCCGGAGGATATTCTTTTGGCCGACCGCACTGCATTAAAAGGCAGGTATGCGCGGCACGAAGCGCTCCTCCGACACCTGGGGCTGCTACGGGGAAATGCTCGCTTTACCGGATTTTTGAGCAACTTTGTAGCCGATGGCCTGCTGCTCTCGGACATGGGTACGCTTGTCGGCGACCTCTCATTTGAGCCGATGCCGGACTCGGCTGTCTTCATCAACGGAACATTTGGAACTGACAACTTTGACCTCGGCAAGCTGACCAACGACTCCATTGTGGGAAAGGTAAACTTTCACGGAAAAGTTAGCGGGACGTTCAAAAATGTCAAAAACCTGTCGCTCCACGCCGACCTGAACATTCCGGAGGTGGAGCTCTACGGCTATCCCTACAGCAACACCAAAATAAATGGGCTGATTACCGAAAACTCGTTTAAGGGTGAGCTGCGGTGCGAAGATGAGAATATGAATTTCAGCTTTCGCGGCGCGGCCAACTTTGAAAATGAGAAATCGCAATTTGACTTCAAATTCCGGCTGCACCGCGCTGACCTTGCCGCCGTTGGGATTAACAGGCGCGACAGCCTTTCGCAGCTCTACATGGAGGCTGTGGCCTCCTTTGAGGGCAACAGCGTGGATAACTTTACCGGAAAATGCAATATCAGCAACGCCAAATACATTTCCCCGCTGGGCGAGTTTCCGGTGGACTTAATCCTGCTGGAGGCAAAGCACAGCGGGAATACCGAGCAGCTCTCGCTCAAGTCGGATATTCTTGAGGCAACCCTGAAGGCCAAAGGTGGCATGGAGAACGTGCTGCCTGCGCTGGACAGCATGCTTCACTACTTTATTCCGGCATACCACAGCATGCTTCCGGCGGCGGCGCAGCACAGCAACGCGCCGCCAAAGCCGAACGTTGCCAAGCAGCAGCAGAAGGAAGCGGCTGAGTATAGCTTTTCGCTGCTGACCAAAAATGCCGAAAAGCTGCAACAGATGATAACCCCCACGCTGATGTTTGCCGACAGCACCTCGCTAAGCGGCTGCATTTCGTCCAACGTAAGCTGCGTAAAGTTCAACTTTAGCGCTCCCGCCATTCGCTATGCGGGGCTGCGCTTTTCCGACGTGCGCCTGCGCTCTGCCCAGCAAAATTCGCAGCTGCACATCAACCTGAAAGTCGGAAACGCAGGCATGGGCAGCTTGGAGGCGCAGGAGCTGGAGATGAGCGGCGACTTGGAAAACAACCTGCTCGCCCTAACGTCGCGCTACAAAACCGCCATCACATCGGGCGAGATGAAGGCGCAAGCGCGGTTTTTTGAAAACGAGCGCGGCAAAAAAAGCTTGGACGTAGAATTCTTTCCCTCCACGCTGGTGCTGGGCAACATGCTTTGGAACTTGTCGCCAAGCAAAATCAGGCTGGAGGACAAACGCTACACCATCGATAACTTTCACGTAGCAAACGACCGCCAGCTGCTGCACGTTAACGGCGTAATATCTCCTGACGTGCGCGATACCATCTCGTGCATGTTGCGCAACCTGTCGGTAGAGCCGCTGCTGCGTGCGCTGAACAGCACGATGGAGCTAACGGGCAGCATCGACTCAGCAATAGTTTCCGTCAACGGGATGCTTACGCCATCGCCGCCCCTCCTTGCCAACGTGCAGGCCTCTGCCGTTACCTTCTTCAAAAAGCCTGTGGGTGATATTTCGCTGCATACCTTCACGGACGAAAACGGAAAAGACGTTGCCGTTCGCCTGTGCGTCCGCAAGGAGGGAGAGGAAAACCTGAACGTAGCGGGGACGCTCAAAGCCGACGGTAAGGTGCAGGCGTTAGCCAAGCTCAACAAGATAGATTTGCACCACGTTTCGCCGCTAATCGCAAACACCCTGTCGGACATTGGCGGCACGCTGAGCGGCAGGCTCAACATTACGGGGACGCCGAAGAATCTGCTCCTCAACGGCAAGCTGCTCATGGACGATGGGCAGCTCAAAGTTAACTACCTCAACTCCGCGTTCAAGGTGAGCGGACCCATAGACGTAGAAAACAGCACGCTGTACATGCGCAACGTGACCGCCAGCGACGACAAAAACAACGTCGGCCAGCTGAACTTTACCCTTGCCAACATCACCACGCCCGACAAGTTCAGCTTTTCGCTTGCGGTAGAGCCGGATAACTTCCACGTGGTCAACACCACCGAGCGGCACAACGACATCTTCTACGGGCAAGGCTACGTCACGGGAGTGGTGCAAATTGACGGCAAGCACGGCCAAACCAGCATTAGCGCAGCGGCAACAGTCAACGACAAAACTTCGCTTTCGATACCCCTTGGCTCCAAAGGGCAGGTGCAGAGCAGCTTTATTGACTTTGTTTCGCCTGCCAACGGCGGAGAGCCGCAAAAGGGAGAGGAGGTGGAAAAGCGCGCCGAGTCAAACCTCAAGGTTAACCTCGACCTCAACGTAACCAACAACGCCGACATAATGCTGGTGCTGAATCAGGCTACGGGCGACGCCATCAAAGCGGCAGGCAGCGGCAACATCAAAATGGAGATAGAGCCGGGCAAAAATATTTTCCGCTTATTCGGCGCTTACACCATACAGCGCGGCGAGTATGCCATATCCATTCAAAATCTGGTGAACAAAAAGTTCAAAATAGACAACGGAAGCTCCATCACCTTCAACGGCGAGATGACCAACGCCACAGTCAACATTCACGCCACCTACAAAGTCCGCGCTCCCTTAGCCGACCTCTTTAGCGACACCACCGGACGCTACAACCGCATACTGCCCATCGACTGCAAGGTGAGCATGACGGGCAGGCTAACCGCACCCGACCTTAAGTTTGAGATAGACGCCCCAACGGCAGAAAGCGAAGTTCGAGACCGTATGCGGGCGCAGCTCAACACGGAGGACAACCTGACCGTGCAGTTCCTTTCGCTGCTGCTGGTTGACCGCTTTATGCCCCAGCAGAACATGTCGGGCTATGGGCAGAATATCAGCGGAACTACCATTGGCGGCGTTCTCACCTCGCAGCTGTCCAACCTGATGTCGGACTTTGTCGGGACAAACATTGGCGTTACGTTCAACCCCTCAGATTTCAACGATGCGCCGGATTGGGGCTTTTCGCTCAACACCAACATTACCGACAGGGTAGTCCTGAGCGCCAGCGTTGAGCGACAGGCGCAGCGGAAGCAGCTCAACCCCAACAACAGCGATATTCTTGGCGACGTTGACTTAGAGGTAATGCTCGACAAGTCAGGCAGGCTACGGCTGAAAGTCTTTAGCCACACCAACGACCAATACACCGAAATGATGGCCGGCAGCTACCGCTACGGCGCAGGCGTTTTCTACCAGGAAGATTTCGACAACTTTACCGACTTGTGGAGGGCTTTGTTTAGAAAAAAATCCAAAGACAAGGACAAAGACAAGGCTAAAACCAACGTCAAGGCTAACGCCAAGGCTAAAGCCAGAATCAAGGCCAAAGCCAATGGCAGCGGCGCTACAGCAACGCCGCAGGATAGCAGCTGATACCCAGGCAAACGCTGTGACTCAAATAAAATCTGCGTATTAATAGTATTTAACGAATAACTTAGCTAAGGTTACGAACTATTGAAAACTTCGCAGTATTTTTGCCGGAAATAATTTTTTTTGCTTTTAAACTATATACACACACTAATGGCTACAAACTTTATACTGCTGCAAGCAGTTGAACAACAACAGCTTGATTTCATTAAGCTCGCTATAAAAGGAGGGTGGGTAATGATTCCCATCCTGCTTCTTTCGATTATAGCGGTATTCATTTTTATGGAGCGCTTTTTTGCTATTCGCCGCGCCTCTAAGGTTGACAACCACTTTATGAGCAACATCCGCGAGTACATCCTGAGCAACCGCACCGACGCCGCCATTGCGCTGTGCCAGGCCACCGCAATACCGCAGGCGCGCCTCATTGAGAAGGGCATTAAGCGCATAGGCGTTCCGCTAAACGATATTCAAACCGCCATAGAAAATGAAGGAAACCTTGAGGTGGCGCGGCTCGAGAAGGGCTTGGCTATCTTGGCCATGGTAGCCGGTGGAGCGCCCATGCTCGGATTTCTGGGAACGGTAACCGGCATGGTGCGCGCTTTCTTCAACATGG
This sequence comes from Prevotellaceae bacterium, assembly GCA_031255195.1. Taxonomy (GTDB): domain Bacteria; phylum Bacteroidota; class Bacteroidia; order Bacteroidales; family UBA932; genus JAITMY01. The sequence continues at coordinate 8,766 of JAIRSZ010000142.1, forward strand.
CCAACGCCGGAAACAACCTCGACATTCAGCTCCTCTCGTCGGGCATATACGAGGCAATGGTAACCACCATTGCGGGGCTTATTGTTGGCGTTATTGCCTTCTTTGGCTACAACCTCCTGATAGCGCAGGTGCAGCGCGTTGTGTTCCACCTCGAGGCCAGCACTATGGAGTTTATGGATATGCTGTACGCTAAAAAGTAGCGGAGCGTTTAAGCAGTGAATTTTTTGAAACTATTTGAACAGAATGGCAATCAAGCAAACATTAAAAACCGATGTGTCCTTTAGCATGGCGTCTATGAGCGATTTGGTCTTCCTTCTCCTCATATTTTTCATGATTACGTCAACCATGATTAGCCCCAACGCGCTAAAGCTGCTGCTGCCGCAGAGCAGCAACCAGGTGCAGGCAAAGCCTGCGGTGAGCGTGTCCATCCCAAAGAACAGCCCCTACGTCTACATAGACGGAACAACCCCCGTTACTTTGTCGGAGCTGCCGGTGAAGCTTAGCCCGCTGCTCGAAGGCAGGGAAGACCCCACCATCTCCATCCATGCCGACAAAACGGTAACCATTGAAGAGGTGGTGAAGGTGATGAACGTTGCCAAGACGCACCGCTGGAAAGTTATTTTGGCCACCAGCCCCGAAGATTGAGCGTAAAAAAAATTTTTTTTCTACCCGTTTAACAGTAAGCTATGCAGCAGGATAAAATAAAAGGTGTGATTGCAACCGTGATTTTTCACGGTACGCTGCTCTTCATGCTGCTGTCGTGGGGATACCGGAAGCCTTTTCCGCCGCCGGCCGAGCAGGGTATCCTTATCAGCTTTGGCGATGCGCAGACCGGAAGCGGCATGGACGAGCCGATGGGCGAAGCCGCAGCCGCTCCACACCCGCAGCCGCAAGCCGGAATGGAGGAGCAGGGCGTGCTCACGCAGGACTACGAGGACGCTCCCGCCATTTCTCAAAAGAAGAAAACCGTGAGGCGCAAAAGAGAACGCCCGATACGAAGCAGCGACGAGCCTCCCATTCCACAGCCCTCTGACCGGCAGGCGGACAACGCACCCCAAAAGCCCGCAGAGCGTCCGCGCGAGGTGAATCGCAACGCCCTCTTTCCGGGGCGGAGCGCGGCAAGCTCGCAGGGGCAGAGCAGCGACGTTGCCTCCGGCAACCAGGGTGCGCCGGAAGGCTCGCCGCGCTCGTCAAACGCCATAGGCAGCGGGCTTGGCGAAATTAGCGGCGCAAGCCTTGCCGGAAGGGCTTTGAGCGGAACTCTCCCCGAGCCAGACTACCGCATACAGCAGTCGGGGCGCGTGGTTGTGCGCATCAAGGTAGACCAGGCCGGCAACGTGGTGGAGGCCGAGGCGCGGCAGGAAGGCTCAACGCTGATGGACGCAACCCTCTACGACGCGGCTGTGCGCGCTGCCCGCAGGGCAAAGTTTAGCCCCTCGTCAGGAGGCCCTCTTTACCAGAGCGGAACTATCACCTACGTTTTCAAGCTGGGACAGTAGGGATTGTATGGCTCGTTACAGTCGCAGTACAATGCTCAAATCGTTGCAGCGGAAAATACCGCAGGGATTTAAACGCGGCAAAAGTACGGAAAAAGTTTTTGCCTTTTTTTGTCGGTATAAACAGCGTAAAATACAGCATAAAATACAGCGTAAAATACAAAATATTATGGGTGGTGAAAAAGCCATGCCACTTTTCCCATTTCATTGTCCCGTAAGTACGGGCTAAACCTTATTGAAAACAGACAGGATTACTTCACTATGCAGGAAAAGCTTATCATTCTTGATTTTGGCTCGCAAACAACGCAGCTCATAGGGCGGCGTGTGCGCGAAATGAATACCTACTGCGAAATTGTTCCCTACAATAAGTTCCCCGCAGGCGACGAGAGCGTAAAGGGCGTTATTCTTTCGGGAAGCCCCTTTTCGGTGTACGACGGCAGCGCGTTCAGGGCGGCGTTGTCCGATTTTCGGGGAAAAATGCCGGTGTTGGGCATCTGCTACGGTGCGCAGCTCATGGTGCACGAGGCCGGCGGAACAGTAGAGTCGGCGGGAACGCGCGAGTACGGGCGCGCCAACCTGCAAGGCATTGCCCCCGACGACGAGCTGCTGCACGGCATTGCCAACGGGTCGCAGGTGTGGATGTCGCATGGCGACACCATCACCGTGCTGCCGCAGGAATTTCGCGTGGTAGCGTCGACAAAAGAGGTGCCCAACGCCGCCTACAGGGTGGACGGTGAGCAAACGTGGGGCGTGCAGTTCCACCCGGAAGTATTTCACACCGAAATAGGCCCCGCCCTGCTGCAAAACTTTATTCGTATATGCGGATGCAGGCAGGATTGGACGCCTGCCTCGTTTGTGAGCGCTACTGTGGCCGCGTTGAGGCAGCAGCTGGGCGGCGACAGGGTGGCGCTGGCGCTGTCGGGCGGCGTAGATTCGAGCGTGGCCGCAGCGCTGCTGAGCAGGGCTATTGGGAAAAACCTCACCTGCATCTTTGTGGACAACGGGCTGCTGCGCAAAAACGAGTTCGACGACGTGCTGAAGAGCTACGCCCACATGGGGCTTAACGTGGTTGGCATAAACGCCAGGGAGCGTTTTTATGCCGGATTGAAGGGCGTGACCGATCCCGAAAAGAAGCGTAAAATCATCGGCAAGGGCTTCATTGATATTTTTGAGGAGGAAGCCCGCAAGCTGCAAGGCGTAAAATGGCTGGCGCAGGGCACTATTTACCCCGACATTATTGAATCGCTCTCCATTACAGGCTCAACCATTAAGTCGCACCACAACGTGGGCGGATTGCCCGAAAAAATGAACTTGAAGGTGGTAGAGCCGCTGCGCCTCCTCTTCAAGGACGAGGTGCGCCGCGTGGGGCGCGAACTCGGTCTCGACGAAACGCTCATTACCCGACACCCTTTTCCTGGTCCGGGGTTGGGCGTGCGCATTTTGGGCGAAGTTACGCCGCAAAAGGCGCTCATGCTACAGGAGGCCGACTGCATATTTATTCAGGGGCTGCGCGACGACGGCCTGTACCACAAGGTGTGGCAGGCGGGCGCAATACTCCTTCCCGTGCAGTCGGTGGGCGTAATGGGCGACGAGCGCACCTACGAAAACGCCGTCGCCCTGCGTGCCGTCCTCTCCACCGACGGCATGACCGCTGATTGGGCGCAGCTGCCCTACGAATTTCTTGCCCGCATATCCAACGAAATTATCAACAAAGTGAAGGGCGTAAACCGCGTGGTGTACGACGTTAGCAGCAAGCCACCCGCCACCATTGAGTGGGAGTAGCGCGTGGATTGTTGCCTGCCTCGTGCTTCGGTTGCCGCTGTGCAAACCTGCTTTTAGCAGGCAGACAATATTTTTTTTGCCATTCGCAGCAGGAATTGTTCGGTGGTTTCGCCTGCGGGCAGCAGCGGTGAGATGTTTGCCACCTTATCTGGAGTAGAGGCAACGCCTTTGCCGCGTAGCGTCGGGTTACCCCGTAGCGCCAGCTGTAGCCATTGCAGGTTGGCGTTGTGGAGCAGCGTGCCGTGAAAAAGCAGCCGCCGCCGCCACACGTGCGAGGCCGTTCCCGATATTTTGTACTCGCCGCACCTGATTTCCTTTCGGCTGCCCACCACCGCATCCACGCCAAGCTCCCTCAGAGCCGCCGCTACGGGCGATGTAAAGTCGCAGTCGAGCGCAAGCACGCCGCCCGGAATGTTCACGACGAAGGCGTAGTTGATGTTTCCCCCGTCGTGGTAAACAGCGCCTCCCCCCGATATTCGGCGCGCTATGGCTATGCCGTGCGCGGCGCAAAACTTGCAGTCCACCTCAGCGGCTATTGTCTGGTGTCGCCCCACCACGACGGCGGGCGAGTTGATGTACAGCAGCAGAACGTCGTCGCTGCGCTCCTTCATCAGCTGCTCCTCCAGCGCACAGTTGCGGGCGGGGTCGCTCCACGGGCTGCGTATAAGCTGCATGGCGCGCAACGCTTACTGTCCCACCTTAAACGCTGCACGCAGCTCCTCCACCTGCTCGTCGTTGATGGGGTGCAGCTTCCCGATGGAGGAGGCCATAATCAGCGATTTTGCGCTGAACTCGGCCACCTCCAGCTTGTCGAACGTTTGCAGCAGCTTGTCGCCGGTCACCAGCACCGAGTCGTTATTCAGCAGCGCCGCGGGGACTTTTTTCACAATCTCCGATATTTCCTGCGGATTTTCAAACTGCACGCCAAAGGGCACTTGCGGAACGTCCTGCAAAAAAATCCAGCTTTCGGGGATGGTGCGCACGTCAAACTTCACGCCCGACGTGCAAAATCCCATCAGGTTGGGCGATTGCGTGAGTATGATGGAGTTGATTTTGGGGTTGCTTTGGTATATAAGCTGGTGCAGCGCGATGGAGCGGCTGGGGTTTTTGCCCGCCTCCACCATGCCGTTTTTCACCTGAACGATGTGCTCCGGCTCCATGTCGAAGCGCGGCACGCCTGCCGGTGTGATGAGGAAGTCGTTGCGCTGCCAGCGCACGGAGATAGTGCCGTAGGTGCTTATCATTAGCCGCTGGTCGCACGAGCGGCGTATCATTCGGCATATCTCGGCGCGGATGGCGCGCTCCTCCGAGGGGTAGGTAGCGCCCATGAAGCGCGGGTGCGCCACCTCGAGCGCCTGCTCAAACTGCTCTATTTGCGCGTCGCTCAGGTACACGGGCTTGCCCAGCGTGTGCGCGTTGAGGATGGTGCGGGCGCACAGCTCCAGCGTTTCAAAGCGTTGGTACGCGTCCATCAGGTCTTCGCCGCAGAGCGCCACGCCGTGGTTTTCCATGATGACCGCCTTGTAGTCGGGGTGTGCTTTGAACTCGTCGGCAATCTTATCGCCCAGCTGCCTGCTGCCCGGCAGGTCGTAGGGGGCAAAGCCGACAGCGCCGCACACCTTTTTGGCCTGCGGGATGATGTTCGTGTTGGGTATTTGGTGTGCAATGCTAAACGAAACCAGCGCAGGCGGGTGCGCGTGGATAACCGCTCGCATCTGCGGACGCATGTTGTATATCGCCTTATGGAACGGGTACTCCGACGAGGGCTTGTGCAGCCCAACCGTTGTCCCGTCGGGCTTTACGCACACAATATCTTTGGCCGTTAGCGAGCCTTTGTCTATGGCGCTCGGCGTGATCCACATATTGCCGCTCTCGTCCATGATGGAGAGGTTGCCCCCGGAGGTGGTCGTCATTCCGCTGCGGTAAATGCGGCTAATGATAACCGTAAGCTGCTCTGCGGGGTGCATTAGGTTTGTATCCAGCTGTTTCATGTAAAAAAAAGTGCAATTTTTGTTTCTGCAAAGGTACAAATAATCCTTTTTCAACCTTCTAAAAAACAACTTTTTGCAAAAATGAAAATAAATGTACGAATAACCATTTGGAGCTTATACGTTTACGTGTAGCGTACATTCCGGCAGCGTATATTTGCGGATAAATATTTTTCTCACCGCAAAGGGCGCAAAGGTTTTTCGCAAAGGACGCAATCAAAGCTGCACGAGTAAGCATTTTGTATGATTTGCCTTTGCGCTCTTTGCGGTATCCTCCTTTGCGTACTTTGCGGTTAAATATTTTTCTAATCGCAAAAGGCTCTTTTTTCCCACGCGCTTGGAAAGCCTGATTTTTTTTGTAATTTTGTGCAAAAAAACGGCACAAAACTTTTACAAGCCAATACTATGAGCTCAACCCTTCAGCTATACAACACGCTTTCGCGTAAAAAGGAAATCTTTGAACCCCTCAACGCCCCGCACGCAGGCATGTACGTGTGCGGCCCGACGGTGTACGGCGACCCGCACTTGGGACATGCGCGTCCGGCGGTAACGTTCGATTTGCTGTTCCGCTACCTCACCTTCCTGGGCTACAAGGTGCGCTACGTGCGCAACATTACCGACGTGGGGCATCTCGAAAACGACGCCGACGCTGGCGAGGACAAGATTGTCAGGAAGGCGCGCATAGAGCAGCTCGAGCCTATGGAGATAGCCCAGCGCTACACCACCAGCTACCACAGCGCTATGGAGGCGCTGAACGTCCTCCCCCCAAGCATTGAGCCGCGCGCCAGCGGGCACATCATTGAGCAGATAGCGATGGTGCGAAAAATCCTTAACCGCGGCTTTGCCTACGAGGTGAACGGCTCGGTCTACTTCGACGTTGAGGCATACAACAAAAAGTACGCCTACGGAAAGCTCTCGGGGCGCGTCCTCAGCGACATGATGACCAACACGCGCACCCTTGACGGGCAGGACGACAAGCGCAACCCCTTCGACTTTGCGCTCTGGAAAAAAGCCGCGCCGGAGCACATTATGCGCTGGGAGTCGCCCTGGGGCGATGGCTTTCCGGGATGGCACTTGGAGTGCTCGGCAATGAGCTCCAAGTACCTTGGCGAAACCTTTGACATTCACGGCGGCGGATTAGACCTGATGTTTCCGCACCACGAGTGCGAAATTGCCCAGAGCGTTGCCGCCTGCGGGCACGACGCTGCCCGAATGTGGGTGCACAACAACATGATTACTATCAACGGGCAGAAGATGGGCAAGTCGTTGGGCAACTTCATCACGCTGGAGGAGCTCTTTACCGGCAGCCACCGCCTCTTGGTGCAGGCCTACAGCCCCATGACCATCCGCTTTTTCATCCTGCAAGCGCACTACCGCAGCACGCTCGACTTCAGCAACGAGGCGCTACAGGCCGCCGAAAAGGGGCTGCAACGCCTGCTGGCCGCCGGAAAAAGCCTCGCGCTGCTCAAACCCTCCGGCAAATCTACCTTAGACGTGTCGAGCCTTCTTTCCGACTGCCGCGCAGCCCTCGACGACGACCTGAACACGGCAATGGCGCTGGTATCGCTTATGGAGTGGGTGAAAAACATCAACTCGGTGAAGGCCGGAGCAGAAACCCTCACGGCCGACGACATTGCCCGCCTGAGCAAGGATTTTACCACAGTCGCCTTCAACATACTCGGACTGAAGGACAGCTCGCAGGCCGACGGCGGCAGCGTCGGCAAAGACCTCTCGGCCAACCTGATAAACCTCCTGCTCAACCTGCGTATGCAGGCAAAGGCAGGCAAAGACTTTGCCACCTCCGATAAAATCCGCAGCGACCTGACCGCGCTGGGGGTTACCGTCAAGGATACCAAAGACGGATTTGAGTGGAGCATTAGCTGAGCGCCCTGAAAAAATTTTTTTCCTGAAATAGTTTGCATATTCAAATTATTTGTTTACCTTTGTATCGAAATCAAAATTGTAATGATTACAATTTTACAATGAAAACTCAAAGTAAGGCCATAGAAAGATTGGAGCAGCTTGGCGTTAAGCCTTCGCTACAGCGCATAGCCATTATGGGTTACCTGATGGATAACCTTGTGCACCCAACGGTGGATGCCGTGTTCAGCGGCTTGTCGGATTCCATTCCTACTTTGTCCAAAACAACCGTGTACAACACGCTAAAGCTGCTTGTCCGGCGGGGCGCAGTCCTCGAGCTCAACATCGACGACAAAAATGTTCGCTACGACGCAAACATTTCCAGCCACGCCCACTTCAAGTGCAAGCTATGCGGAAGCGTACACGACTTGCCCCTTGGCAGCGTCGGGGAGGCGAAGGTGGAGGTAATCCCCTCCGGCTTCGTCATAACCGAGAGCCAGCTGTACTGCAAAGGCTACTGCAACGCCTGCAAGCCGGAAGTAGAGGTAGCGGTAGACGCAGAAGCAGCGGTAGAAGCAGCGGTAGAGCTTAGCGCGTAAGCTTTTGCAGCAGAAAGAGAAAAGAAAGAAAGCGAGCATGTTCGCTTAATTTAATACAAAAAAACAACAACGGATGAGCGTTTACATGCAAACTGCATCCTGACACACATTTATTTTTTTATGCTATGAAAAAGAAATGGATTTGTACCGTGTGCGGATACGTACACGAAGGGGACGAAGCTCCCGAGCGTTGCCCGCAATGCAAGCAACCCAAAAATAAGTTCAAAGAGCTGGTAGAAACGGAAGGCGCGCTAAAGTTTGTCGACGAGCACGTGCTGGGCGTAGCCAAAGGCGTTGACGCTACTGTGCTGGAGGGGCTAAAGGCGCACTTCATGGGCGAGTCCACCGAGGTTGGCATGTACCTGGCCATGAGCCGCCAGGCCGACCGCGAGGGCTACCCGGAAGTTGCAGATGCCTTTAAGCGCTATGCGTGGGAGGAGGCAGAGCACGCCGCCAAGTTTGCCGAGCTGCTGGGCGAGGTTGTTTGGGACACCAAGACCAACCTCAAGAAGCGCATGGAGGCGGAGGCCGGCGCGTGCGAGGACAAGAAGCGCATTGCAACGCTTGCCAAGCAGCTCAACTTAGACGCCATTCACGATACGGTGCATGAAATGTGCAAGGACGAGGCGCGCCACGGCAAAGGCTTTGAAGGGTTGTACAACCGCTACTTCAAGAAGTAGGCAAAGCGCAAAAATGGCGAAAAACACGTAAGGGCAAGGTATATACCTTGCCCTTAATTGTATGCGTAGGTTTTTCCTTTCCCCCTCTCCACGCGCCCCCCGTCATTCCGTAGCGGAGCGCGCGAGGAACGAGCAAGCGCAGCGGAGGAACCTCAACCCGTACCCGCAATGATAGGCGACCGTAGCTGTCAACGGCAATGAGGTAATGAAGTTGAGAAAATAACTTGCAATACGCTGTTGCTGAGGTTATTTTGCTTTTTTTACTAGGTAAAAATGAAGTACAAGCGCACCATCGCCTGTCGTCGCGGGTAGGAACAGAAATTCTTTGCGCATCCTGCCCCGAGTGCAGCCGGAGGGCTTTGGAATGACGATGCCGCATGGGTGGAAATCTGTGGGCAGGAAAGGCCGCTATGCGGTTAGCCATTCCTAGGCAGGAACAAGCTCTACTGTTGCTCCGTTTTTCTCGAATTTATCCGCCTGATGTAGGGTAAGTATTTGGCCAGTAAATATACAGCTTTATTTTGACATCATCGAAAGAAATCTTCCAATAGAAATGGAAGATTTCTTTCGATTGCGTCGGAAGGTATTAGTAAAGCGTCAAAATGTATGGAGGCGCAAGTGGCTGCTATGCGGCAGGAAAGGTTGGGTGCAGGGTGACCTTCAAAATTCGCCTTGTGCTTTCTGTTACGCGGTAGCGGT
>JAIRSZ010000005.1 GCA_031255195.1 Prevotellaceae bacterium
CAGCGTTGCTACAGCAAAGACGGCGGGCTGGCGGCGCTGTTTGGCAACATTGCCACCAGCGGATGCATCGTAAAAACAGCTGGGGTAAGCGAAAAGCTGCTGACCTTCACCGGCAAGGCCAAAGTTTTTGAGTCGCAGGAGGAGGCGTGCGACGGGATTTTGGGCGGGCAGGTGCAGGTGGGCGACGTGGTGATTATCCGCTACGAGGGGCCGCGCGGAGGCCCCGGTATGCAGGAGATGCTTTACCCCACCTCGTACATTAAGAGCAAGAAGCTGGGCGAGACCTGCGCCCTCATTACCGACGGACGCTTTTCGGGCGGCACGTCGGGCTTGTCCATCGGGCACATATCGCCCGAGGCGGCGGCAGGCGGCGAGATAGCGCTGCTGCGTAGCGGAGACGTTATCGAAATAGACATTCCGCGCCGCAGCATCAACGTGAAGCTCTCGGACGAAGAGCTGGCGCAGCGGAAAGAGCAGGAGCTGGCGCGGGGAAAGCTTGCCTACACGCCCGCCTCGCGCAACCGCGAGGTGAGCAAGGCGCTCAAAGCCTACGCCAGCATGGTCAGCTCGGCAGACAAGGGCGCGACGAGGATAGTTGAATAGTAGAGATTGCGCCTGCGTTAAGCCATGCGAATTGTTGCTCCGAAAAATCCCGCAAGAGATGCTCGTGCCGCCACGAAGAATGTTGCCACGCAGGGCTAAAAAACGTTTTCTCTACCCCTTAAGATTTGCGAAACCGACGGTACGGTGGCAGCCGCCTGCGGTGTATTGCGCCGTGCAGCGGGCGTTCCGTGAAGGAGGTCAGGCGGATAGCATTTAACCAATAAAAAAAGCTTTTTGATTTTCATCAACCACTTTTTTTTGTAATTTTACGCCCCAATATTTTAACTATTTTGTAATTATGGGACAACAAAACGAAGACAACGAGCTCAACATCGAGCTCAAGGAAGACGTAGCGCTTGGAGTGTACTCCAATCTTGCTATCATTACGCACTCGGCGGCGGAATTTATCATAGACTTTGTGTCTATGCTGCCGGCCATGCCCAAATCGCCGGTGGTAAGCCGCGTAATCCTTACGCCGGAAAACGCCAAGCGGCTTATGAGCGCATTACAGGAAAATGTGCTCAAGTACGAAACGGCGCACGGCATCATTAAGGTCGACGGCGGCGGGCTGCCCCCCATCCCTATGGGCTTTGGAGGTAGCACGGCGCAGGCGTAAGGTCGCCGCGCAATGATTTTAAGAACACACATACCCTAAATTTACGTTTTTACAGCTTATGCCAAAACCATTGAAGATAGTCGTGCTGGCAAAACAAGTGCCCGACACGCGCAACGTGGGGAAAAATGCCATGAAGGAGGATGGGACGGTCAACCGCGCCGCGCTTCCTGCCATTTTCAACCCCGAAGATTTGAACGCGCTGGAGCAAGCGCTTCGGTTAAAGGATAAAATTGCAGGGAGCGAGGTGCACCTCCTCACCATGGGGCCGGGACGGGCTGCCGACATCATCCGCGAAGGGCTGTTTCGCGGCGCCGACGGTGGCGTGCTGCTCACCGACCGCAAGTTTGCCGGCGCAGATACGCTGGCTACGTCCTACGCGCTTTCGCGCGCGCTCGGCAGAATGAAGCCCGACCTCGTCATTGCAGGTCGCCAGGCCATTGACGGCGACACCGCGCAGGTGGGGCCGCAGGTAGCCGAAAAGTTGAGCTGGCCGCAGGTGACCTACGCCGAAGAAGTTACCTCTTACGACGGCAAGGAAATTGTGATAAAACGCCGCCTTGAGCACGGCGTAGAAACGGTTAGCAGCACGCTTCCGCTGGTAATCACCGTGCACGGCTCGGCGGCAGAGTGTCGCCCGCGCAACGCGAAAAACCTCATGAAGTACAAGCACGCCCGCACCGCCACCGAGCTGCAGGAGCACCCGGAGGAAACTCACGCCAACGCGCTAAAGGACAAGGACTACCTGCGCATCACGGAGTGGGGCGTTGCCGACGTGGGCGGCGACGAGCAGCAGTTTGGGCTGTCCGGCTCGCCAACCAAGGTGAAAAAAATCGAAAACATTGTCTTTGCCGCCAAAGAGGTAAAACGCCTCTCCGCCGACGACAGGGATGTCAGCGAGCTGGTGAAGGAGCTGATTGCAAACCACACGATAGGGTAGCCACGCAGCGCTACGCGCTATGAATGTTCCGGTATGGTAAAAAAATAACGTGCTCTGCCTTTTGCTTTCGGGTAAAACGGCTGCGGAAAGCGGCGAAGGCACAGGTATCGTTACAGTTAGGTTACTCTGCCACGGGCAGTACCGCTGGCGTTGAGGCTTTGGCCTCCTCAAAAAAACATGGTACAGCCCAACAGGTTTAGCGCATGAGATGGTATAGTAAAAAAATAAAAACAACGTAAACAAATGAACAACATCTTTGTATATTGTGAAGTAGAGAACGGCAAGGTTGCCGACGTGAGCCTTGAATTACTTACCAAAGGTCGCAGCCTTGCCCTCCAGCTTGGCTGCAAGCTGGAGGCGTTGCTCCTCGGGCACAAGCTGGAGGCGCTGGAGCAGCAGCTTTTCCTGTACGGCGCCGACGTGGTGCACACCGCCGACGACGTCCGGCTATCTCCTTACCTCACCTTGCCCCACACGGCTATCGTAAACGCGCTCATCAAGCAGGAGCAACCGCAGATAGCGCTCATGGGGGCAACCACCATTGGCCGCGATTTGGGGCCTCGCGTGTCGAGCGCCCTGCACAGCGGCCTCACCGCCGACTGCACAAGCCTCGAAATCGGCGACCACACCGAAAATAAAACGGGTAAGGAGTACAAAAACCTGCTCTACCAAATCCGTCCGGCCTTTGGAGGAAACATCATCGCCACCATTGTCAACCCAGAGTGCCGCCCGCAGATGGCTACGGTGCGCGAGGGCGTGATGAAAAAAGAGCCGCTGCCCGCCCCCCAAAAAGGCGAGGTCAAAAAGGTAGACGTTAGCAAAATTCTGAACGACGCCGACTTTGTGGTGAAAATTATTGACCGCCAGATAGAGGAGCGCAAGATAGATATTAAGGGCGCAGGCATTATCGTATCGGGCGGCTACGGCATGGGGAGCAAGGAGAACTTCCAGCTGCTGCACGAGCTGGCGGCAACGCTGGGCGGCGAGGTAGGCGCTTCGCGTGCCGCCGTCGACGCAGGTTTTGCCGAACATGCGCGCCAGGTGGGGCAAACAGGCGTAACCGTTCGCCCAAAGCTCTACATTGCCTGCGGCATATCGGGGCAAATACAGCACACGGCGGGCATGGATCAGTCGGCAATGGTCATCTCCATCAACACCGACGCTAACGCCCCCATCAACCAAATCGCCGACTACGCCATCACCGGCGACGTATGCGAGGTGGTACAGAAAATGATAAAAAGCTACAGGGAGAATAGCAAGTAGTTCGGGTAGTTAGAGTTGCTAAGGGCGCATGAGCCGGTACTTTTACAAAGCGCTTTCAGCCCTTGATTGGCATGGCAACTTTGGCCGCCAACAGCTACTTAACCACTTTAGCTGCTATAAATGATTACCAACAACCACTTTAACTTCACATGAACTTTTACACAGACAACAAAGACCTGAAGTTCCACCTGCAACACCCGCTGATGCGCAAGATAGTGGAGCTCAAAGAGAAAGGATTTGCCGACAGGGGCAAGTACGACTATGCACCGCTGGACGTTGACGATACGCTGGACAGCTACGACAAAACCTTGGAGATTGTGGGCGACATCTGCGGCAACGTTCTCGCCGCCAACGCTGAGGGCGTTGACCACGAAGGGCCGCAGGTCATCGACGGGCGCGTGAAGTACGCCGCCGGAACGCAGGTCAACCACGACGTGCTCACGCAGGCCGGCGTATACGGCATGTCGCTGCCGCGCGAGTACGGCGGGCTGAACTTTAGCATGGTTCCCTACGTAATGTGCGCCGAGATTGTTTCCCGCGCCGACGCCGGATTTGGCAACATCTGGGGGCTGCAAGACTGCGCCGAAACCATTCACGAGTTTGCCTCAAAGGAGATGAAGGACGAGTTCCTGCCGCGCATCAACAAGGGCGCAACCTGCTCTATGGACTTGACCGAGCCTGACGCCGGCAGCGACCTCCAGGCGGTGATGCTCAAGGCAACGTGGGACGAAAAATCGCAACGCTGGCTGCTCAACGGCGTTAAGCGTTTCATCACCAACGGCGACGCCGACATCAAGCTGGTGCTGGCGCGTAGCGAGGAGGGAACTACCGACGGACGCGGACTCTCCTACTTTGTGTACGACAAAAAGGACGGCGGCGTGCGCGTGCGCCGAATTGAGAATAAGCTGGGTATCAAAGGATCGCCCACCTGCGAGCTGGTGTTCACCAACGCACCCTCGAAGCTGGTTGGCGACAGAAAGCTGGGGCTTATCCGCTACGTGATGTCGCTCATGAACGGGGCTCGCCTCGGCGTGGGCGCGCAGAGCGTGGGGATTTGCGAAATGGCCTACCGCGAGGCGCTCAAGTACGCCAACGAGCGCGTACAGTTCGGCAAGGCAATTATACAGTTCCCCGCCGTGTTTGAGATGCTCACCGTGATGAAGGCCAAGCTGCAAGCCGTGCGCGCGCTGCTCTACGAGACTTCGCGCTTTGTGGACGTTTACAAGGCATACAACCTTCTGTCCGAAGATCGCAAGCTTACTCCTGAGGAGCGCAAAGAGCAAAAGGAGCACCAGAAGCAAGCAGACTTCTACACGCCGCTCACCAAGCTCTTTGCCAGCGAGTACAGCAACCAGCTTGCATACGACTCCATTCAGATTCACGGCGGCAGCGGCTTCATGAAGGACTACCCCATTGAGCGAGCCTACCGCGACGCCCGCATCACCACCATCTACGAGGGAACATCCCAGCTACAGGTGGTGGCGGCCATACGCGGCGTATCGACGGGATCAGCCCTTGCGCAGATGCGCCGGTATGCGGAAACGCCCGTGAAGCCGGAGCACGAGTATTTGCGCCATGCGCTGGAGGAAATGACAGCCGCCTATGCCGCCGCGACGGAGCAGGTTGCCGCTGTTGCCGACGCTGAGTACACCGACTTTCACGCCCGCCGGCTGGTAGAAATGGCCGGACACATCATCATGGGATACCTGCTCCTGTTAGATGCCCAGCGCAGCGACGAGTACAGCCGCTCTGCCGAGGTTTTCATCAAGCGGGCAAAATCGTGGAACGCCGAGCGAGCTGCGTACATAGCCGACTTCAAAAAGGAAGATTTGGCCGCGTACAAGGCCGTGCTGGAGGACAAGCCGGTGGAATAAGCTGCTTTCTCCGTTTTTTTGTGAGGGCTGTCTTAAAGGCAAGTTAAAGGTTTATTTTGGAGGGATAATCCATCCGGTATTATTTCAAATGTTGAATTTCTCCAGAAGATGGCTTGGCTTTAAGGCAGCTCCTTTTTTTTATTATGCCGCCTTACCATTCCTCGCAATCGCCACGCCGCCACTGCATAGCTTGCCGTTGGCAGCTACAGTTTGAGATTTCTCCGCTTTGCGTCGGAATGACGGTGGCATTGACTTCTAATTCCACCCTTCTCCTTCACGCGCCCCCCCTCGTCATTCCGTAGCGAAGCGCGCGAGGTACGAGCAAGCGCAGCGGAGGAACCTCAGCCCGTAGCTGTCGACGGCAAGCGTTAGAGCGTCTGTACCTCATTTCTACCTGATTTTAAAAGCAAAATAACGTCAGTATCAGCAAGTTGTAGATGATTTTTCCATTACCTCATTGTTATCACCAGCTACAGGCTGAGGTTCCTCCGCTGCGCTTGCTCGTGCCTCGCGCGCTCCGCTGCGGAATGACGGGCGGCACACGCGAAGAAGGGAGAAAGGGTGGCGTTGTGGTCATTCCGACGCGAAGCGTCGAACTCAGCCCGTAGCTGGTGATGACAATGTGTACCCCCCTTTACGAAGCTTTTGCTCGCCGTTTGCCGCTTCTCATTTTCATTATCATTTTCACCGGCGTGTAAAGCAGCGCGAGCAGCGCGGCAATGCCCGCCACGCGCCCTATCACATCGCCGTA
>JAIRSZ010000118.1 GCA_031255195.1 Prevotellaceae bacterium
GTCGACAGCTACGGGCTGAGTTTCCTCCGCTGCGCTTGCTCGTTCCTCGCTCGCTCGCTCCGCTGCGGAATGACGGGGGGGGGGCGCGCGTGGAGAAGGTGAAAATGAGGTGCAGGAGCAGCACACCGCTCATCGACAGCTACGGGCTGAGGTTCCTCCGCTACGCTTGCTCGTTCCTCGCTCGCTCCGCTGCGGAATGACGGGGGGGGCGCGTGGAGAAAGAAGAAAAGGGTGGGATTAAATGTCAGGGAGCAGCTGTTTGGGGGGGTGCACCCCACCAAACAGCTGCCCCCTGACATTTAATCCCTTAAGCGTCGTCGCCGTTCCGTAGCGGAGCGGAGGAATCTCAACCCGTAGCTGTCGGTGGCAGGCGACGATGCGCCACCCTTCCCCCGTCATTCTGTAGCGGGGCGCGCGAGGGGTGGGGAAGCGCATTGGCAACGCGCGTGGTCAACGGGCGGGGCGGTTATGAGCCTGCTACGCTTTCGTCGTCGTTGTTTTCCTCCACGTCGTTGTTTTCCTCCACATTGTTATCTACCTCCATGTAGTTCAGCACAGCGCCGCAAAGCTGCATGATGTATATTTCGGATAGCTTGGCCTGAAGCATGGCGTTCAGGAGGCGGTCTTGGGCGTCGAGGTAGGTACGCTGGTGCTCCCTGAGCTCAAGGCTGGTGATTTGCCCCAGGCGGTACTGCTCCATAGCTAAGGAGACTTTTCTGTCGGCCAACGCTCGGTTGTTGCGCTCCAGCCCGAGCAAGTTCATGTAGGATTTGTACGAGGAGTAAAGCAGGTAGAGGTCGGCCATGACCTGCTGCTTCTGCTGCTCGTACTCGAGCTCCCGATTGCGCAGCTCCACCGCAACGTTTCGCTCCAGGCGGCGCTGGTTGGCGCCGTCGTAGATTTTGAAACCTACGCTCACCCCGTATCCCAGCCCCAGCGCGCCGTTGCTCGACGAGGTGTAGGAGGCGTGGGCGTTGTTGTAGCCGTAAGATGCGTTGAGGTTGACGTAAGGGTAGCGCGCCGCAATGACCTGCTGCCGCTCAAGGTCGGTGATGGTGCGGTTTTTGTCGAATATTTTTAGCGAGGTGTTGTTTTGCATCGTCGCCTCAACGAGCGTCTCCAGCTGTAGCTGCTCGTTGAGGTTGAAGGCGCTGTCGGTAAAAACAACGTCGTAGGCGTCGAATGGTATCAGGAGCTGCTTTTTGAATCGGATAATCTGCTCGTAGATACCCTGCCGGTAGGTGACCAGCTGAGAGCTGTCGGCGTTGAAGTCTACCTGCGCCTGCAGGAGCTCGAGCTGCGAGTGCGCCCCGACTAAGTACTTTTCGGTGGCCATGCGCAGCCTCTCGCGCGAGAGTGATAGCATGATGGCGAGGTTTTCGAGCCTGAGCCTCCGCTGCAGGAGCTCGTAGTACATGGCGGTGGTTTGCGCTACGCTGTTTTCAATTTCGAGCTTGACGCTCAGCACGCCGTTTTTTTGCATTTCCTGAAGCTGGCTGTACGAGGCCTGCATTCCCCACCCGTCAAACAGCGTCCATGTGGCGGACAGGCCAAGGTTGTAGCTGTTGGTGAAGGTGTTGTGGTATCGCTGTCCGCCGGCGTTTTGCAGCTGGTTGGCAGCGCCGCTGTACCCTGCGCTTGCGTTGACTTTGGGGAGCATACCGGCGTTTCCGCGCGTTGCGTTGTTGGAGAGAATTTCTTCGCGGTTGCGCGAAAACTTGATGGAGTATCCGTTGTTCAGCAGCGTTTCCAGAGCTGTGGGAAGCGAATAAAAAATGGTGTCCTGTGCACCTGCGGCGATGGCGGTGGCGGCGGCGGCAAGGGAGAGGGACAGCAGCAAAAAAAAGGCTCGAAAATTCATAGTTCACAAATCGGCATTAGTCGGTCAAATATACAAAAATTACTTGAACTTTACCTCCAGCGGGTTGTTCAGCTTTGCCGCTTCGAGGGCGACGTACTCCAGCCAAAGCGCCTCGGAGGGGAATCGCAGCGCGCCGTTCTCGTCGGAGGCCTTGCTCCACCCTGCGCCGCTGTAGTAGGTAAAAGGCTCGTTGGCCTTGTAAGCTCCGAAGGCGAGGAGGTGGTTGCCCTCGAGCCGAGCGCCGGTCATTTTGCCCGAAGGGAATATAATGGCCGTGTGTATGATACCGTTGTTGGTTGTATCTGTTGGCAGAGCGTCGGCCTGCTCAGCGTAGGCAACGTAGCCTTCGTCGGGGTCAAGGAGCGGTTTGTGGGCGGGGTCGGCGTTGTCGACGGTTGCGGGCATTTTGTTGTTTTTTAGCACAATGCCTGCCGCCACCTCCATGTCGCCTGCGTTGATGAACATGCTGTTGATGCAGTTCAGCTGGCTGTTTGCGTCCAGCGAAATGCGGCGCACCTCCACTACCGGCGTTCCGTTTACGTCTAAGGGCGCGTAGGTTAGCTCAAACGATGTTCTGATAGCGCCGTTGTCCAGCACCTTCGAGGTGACAAAGTTGTTGCCCAGCACCGGCGTTCCGTTGACGCAGGGCGCGAGCGCTCCGCAGCCCAGCGTGCGTCCAACCTTGTAGCCGTCCAACCCTTCGCCGTGGTCCTGGTGGTACGAGGCTTTGCCCGACAGGTCGTCGCTGTACCACTTGTCAATAATCAGGCTTTCGGTGCGCTTGCACCACACATCAATGCCGTTGCTTGGCCCGTCGACTTTCATGAGCGCCGGACCGTACATTCGGAACGCAACGCGGTTGTTTTCCCACGCAAAATCGTCCATGCGCTCCGGCACTAAGCGCGCGGCTGTTTTGTGCTCTGCGGGAGCGTCGGCGGGCTTGCCCTGCGCTATCCGGTAGGAGGCGCTGCCCAGCGCCGGCACGTCGGCCTGAAAAATAATGGCCTGCGGCTGTGGCTGCCCTTTGTACAGCGTCTGCGACGGTATCTTTTGCCCGTGATGGTTGAGCACCGCCACCTCCTGCGGCTCTACCGCACCAATGCGCTCCTGCACTAAGCTCCACGGAACTTCTACGGTTTCGCCGGAGCGGGCTGCATTGAGCGAGTTTACTACATCTACCGTGAGAACGGCATGGCTGTGGCACGAGCTTACCAGCCCGGCCATCAGCAGCGAAAAAAGCATCTTCTTCATTTTACTTCATTTTTTTTTGGTTAGTTGATAAAATAGCTGAACACAAATCGCAGCGTAAAGATGATAAAAAGTATCCACATTACCAGCGTAATGTCGCTCAGCTTTCTTGTAGCCACCTTGAGTATGACAAAGGAAAGCGCCCCGTACACAATGCCTTCGGCGATGCTGTAGGCAAAAGGAATCATAATGATGCACAGAAAGGCGGGAATACCTTCGGCGGGTTTGGTAAAGTCGATGGAGGTTACGGATTTCACCATGAGAAATCCGACGAAGATGAGCGCAGGCGCTGTGGCCGCGCTGGGTATGAGCAGGAAAACAGGCGACAGGAACAGCGCCAGCAGGAAAAATACTCCGGTGGAGAGGGCGGTTAGTCCGGTGCGGCCTCCGGCGGCAATGCCCGTTGTGCTCTCAACAAAGCTCGTGACGGTGGAAGTGCCCAGCGCAGAGCCTGCAACAGTGCCCACAGCGTCGGCAAGGAACGCCTGCTTAACCCGCGGAATGTTGCCGTTTTTGTCGGATAATCCGGCCTGAGTGGTAACCCCAACCAGCGTGCCCACGGTGTCGAAAATGTCCACAAAAAGGAAGGTGAGCAAAACCATGAAAAACTTGAAGCTCAGCACGGCGGAAAAATCAAACCGGAAGAAAAGCGGCGACTCTGGGCTGCCTATGGGCGACCAGCCCTGCGGAAAAACGGTAACGCCCAGGGGAATACCGATAATGGTGGTGGCCAGAATCCCAATGAGGATTGCGCCGGGTATTTTGAGCGCGTGCAGCACAATAACAATGGCAAACCCCACAATGGCCAGCAGCGGGGTGGCTGCGCCCAAATCGCCCAGGCCAATGATGGTGTTCCCGCTGCCCACCACCACGCCTGCGTTGGAAAGCCCGATGAGGGCAATGAAAAGACCTATGCCGACGGGAACCGCTTTTTTCAGGCTGGGCGGAATGGCCTTGACGATAGCCTCCCGAACGTTGAAAAGCGACAGAATGACGAAGAGCGCCCCCTCGATGAACACGGCGGTGAGGGCAACCTGCCACGAGTAGCCCATACCGAAAACTACCGTGTAGGTGAAAAAGGCGTTTAGCCCCATGCCCGGCGCCAGAGCAATCGGCAGGTTGGCTGCAAAAGCCATGACAAAGGTAGCTATCGCCGAGGAGATGGCTGTGGCGGTGAAAACCGCGCCGGGCGTCATGCCGTTGCCTATTTCGCCCAGCATACCCGGATGCACCGCGAGGATGTACGCCAGAGTGAGAAACGTGGTGAGACCGGCAAGTATTTCCCGTCGGATGGTGGTGTTATTTTCCTTCAGCCGAAACAATTTTTCCAATTTTTCCCAAGTTTAGAAGTTATAGATTTTGTTTAAAAAAATCCTGCTTTTCCTCAACATACCGGATGTATGCCTCGCATACGAACTTGTACCCTCCCGGCGTGGGGTAATTTCCCGAAAAATACCAATCGCCGGTGTGGTTGGGGCAGGCTTTTCGCAGCCCGTCCAACGTTTGGTAAACCAGCTCAACCTGCGCGTTGACGCTTTGTGGGGTGAGCATTTGGGCTATCTTTCGGGAGATTTCGACGTCGGAGAAGGGCGCGTAAATGCCCTTCACCGGATTTGCCATTTCGCTTTTTGGCAGCAGGAGCTGCTCCTTGCACTGCCTGTAAACCTCCTGCACAACGCTGCCCCTGCCGCTTGCCTGTAGCAGCTCCACAGCGGCGCGAAACGCAATGAACTCATCCATGCGCGCCATGTCGATGCCGTAGCAGTCGGGGTAGCGCACCTGCGGAGAGGACGAGACCACCACTATTTTTTTAGGCCCAAGCCTGTCCAGAATTTTGATAATGCTCTGCCGCAGCGTTGTGCCGCGCACTATGCTGTCGTCTATCACCACAAGGTTGTCGGTGTGCGGGCGGATTGTGCCGTAGGTGATGTCGTACACGTGCGTGGCCATGTCGTTGCGGCTGGCGTCCTGCTCAATGAACGTGCGCAGCTTGATGTCCTTCAGCGCCACCTTCTCCGAGCGGATGCGCTGCGATAGAATCTTGTCGAGCTCGACTGACGAAAGCAGCTTTCCGCCCTCGCGAATCATCCGCTTTTTTTGCTCGTTGAGGTAGCAGTTCAGGCCGTCGAGCAGGCCGTAAAAGGCTACCTCGGCGGTGTTGGGGATGAACGAAAATACGGTGTTGTCAACGTCGTAGCCAACCATGCTCAGCACGTCGTCGGTGAGCTGCTCGCCGAGCTTCTTGCGCTCGCGGTAGATGTCGCTGTCGCTGCCGCGCGAAAAGTAAATGCGCTCAAACGAGCACGAGCGTCGCTCGGTGGGCGGCAGCACCTGCTCAAAGTCGAAGATACCGCTCCGCTTGAGCACCATTGCCTGCCCGGGGCGCAGCTCCTCCACCTGGTCTACCGTAACGTTCATCACCGTTTGGATAACGGGACGCTCGGAGGCCACAACAACAATTTCGTCGTCGGTGTAGTAAAAGCAAGAGCGAATACCCACGGGGTCGCGCACCACAAAGGCGTCGCCGTTGCCAATCATGCCGCACACCACGTACCCGCCGTCCCACTGCGGGCACGTTCGCTGTAGCAGGTTCGACACGTCTATCTTTTGCTCTATTTGCCGGTGCAGCTCCGCCCCCTGTAACCCTTTCGCCTTGTACGTGTCGTACTGGAACTGCACCTCTCGGTCGAGGTGGTGTCCAAGCGATTCGAGCAGAAAGAAGGTGTCGCCGTAGTAGCGCGGGTGCTGCCCTGTTGCCACGAGGTGCTGAAAGAGTTCGTCGGCGTTGGTGAGGTTAAAGTTGCCCGCCATCATAAGGTTTCGCGCAGGCCAATTGTTGCGCCGAAGAAAAGGGTGAGCGTATGGTAGCCCCGACTTGCCGGTGGTGCTGTAGCGCAGGTGACCCAGCAGGAGCGTTGCGCTGCTCCACGTGCTGAGGCGCTCCGCAGCCTGCTGCCTGGCGATGCGCTCAAAAATTTCCTTGATGGCGTTAGCGCCCAGCGCCCGCTCGCGCATGATGTACTCTTCGCCCGGCTTGGCGCACAAGTTTATTGCGCCTACACCTGCCGCCTCCTGGCCGCGGTTGTGCTGCTTCTCCATGAGCAGGTACAGCTTGTTGAGGCCGTACTGCTCCGTGCCATATTTTTGCGCGTAAAAATATGTGGGCTTTAGCAGCCTGATCATGGCAATGCCACACTCGTGTTTCACTTGCTCGCTCATCAGGATAAAATTTTATGGGCACAAAGGTATAGCTTTTTTTGTTACTTTGGGATTTCAGCCGGATATTTCGAGGTTTTTCTCAAAATTTTAGCGCAGCTGCGCCAAGTGCGCCGTCGCTCCGAACTTTTCGGCTGCGCTTGGGGCAGGTTTTGCGAGGAATCTTCTCCCGTGCCGCCACGCCACACACCGTTAGCGTTGTTTTCCGCCTCCTGACGGAGCTGAGCGCGATTTGTGGTGATGTAAAAAAGTGTACCGGCATAAAAAAAATGGGCTGTTTTTCCTCTTGTAAAAAACTTTTTTTATCCGCTCGCGCTTGGAAAGCCTGATTTTTCATTTAATTTTGCAGCCGTTAAAATATGCGCAATGAATCATCCTAATACCTTGTCGGTATCCTACGTCAAGAGCAGCGAGCTTCCCTCGCAGTGCCCCGGCGGCGGCCTGCCCGAGTACGCCTTTATAGGTCGCTCCAACGTTGGCAAGTCGTCGCTCATCAACATGCTTGCCGGTAACGGCAAGCTCTCGAAGGTGTCGAGCACGCCCGGCAAGACCAAGCTGATAAACCACTTTTTGGTCAACAACAGCTGGTACATGGTCGACTTGCCGGGGTACGGCTTTTCCCGAACGTCGAAGAGTACCCGCCGACAGTTTTCGTCCATCATTACCCGCTACATCGTCGAGCGCGACAGCCTCACGCTGCTCTTCGTGCTCATCGACGTGCGGCACGAGCCGCAGAGCATAGACCTTGCCTTTATCCGGCAGCTGGGCGAGCACGGCGTGCCCTTTGCGCTGGTGTTCACCAAGGCCGACAAGGTGTCGCGCACAGAGCAGCACGCCAACGTGGAGCGTTTTCGCCGGACGCTGCTCGACACGTGGGAGGAACTTCCCCCGATTTTTATCACCTCGTCGGAGAAAAAAACGGGCGGCGAGGAAATTATAGCGTACATCGAAGGTATCAACAAGAGTTTGCCGTAAAAAAAATTTTTTTTTGTTCGCTTTTTTCCACTACATTTGCCGAAGTTTTCCAAGTCATATAACCAAAATTTACAATACCGCTAATACCCATGCTTCCTACGCACGAAATTAAATTTTTCTGTGGCCGCGCGTCGCGCTATCTTGCTGAAAAAATTGCCGCCAGCTTTGGCACAGAGCTCGGACAATGCTCCGTACTCGACTTTAGCGACGGAGAATTTCAGCCCGCTTTCGACGAAAGCGTTCGCGGCAGCACCGTATTCATCATTCAGTCTACTTTTCCGCCTACCGACAACCTCTTTGAGCTGCTGCTGATGATAGATGCCGCCAAGCGAGCCTCGGCCTACAAGGTGGTGGCCGTAATTCCCTACTTTGGTTGGGCAAGGCAAGACCGCAAAGACCGCTCGCGCGTATCCATCGGCGCAAAGCTGGTGGCCAACCTGCTCAGCGCGGCGGGCGTTGACCGTGTGATGACTATGGACTTGCACGCCGACCAGATACAGGGATTTTTTGATGTTCCGGTAGACTTGCTGTACGCCAGCCGCGTATTCGTTCCCTACATACGCGACCTGAAGCTCGACAATCTTTCTTTAGCTGCGCCCGACATGGGCGGCGCTAAGCGCGCCAATACTTACGCAAAAATACTTGCCGCCCCCATGATTATTTGCCACAAAAACCGCGAAAAACCCAACGTGGTGGGCGAAATGACGGCCATAGGCGAAGTCGAAGGGCGCAACGTTGTCATCCTCGACGACATGATTGATACGGCGGGCACTATTACCAAAGCCGCAGACATGCTGAAAGAAAAAGGCGCTCTCAGCGTGCGGGCATTTGCCACCCACCCTGTGCTCTCCGGGCCTGCCTACGAGCGCATCCAGAGTTCTGCCCTCACGGAAGTTGTCTTTACCGACTCCATTCCCATAAACCCCGACAAAGAGGTAGGCAAAATCAAGGTACTCTCGGCGGCCGATATGCTCGCCGACGTTATAAACAAGGTGTACCAATGCCAATCCATTAGCTCGCACTTTATTGTGTAGCTGCTTCATAGCGGCTACGTTGCTTTTACTGTTCCATCCTTGCGAGGGTGGGAGAAATGGTTGTATGCGCCATTCCCATGCCGGTGTACGCCGGACATTTTCAATTCATTATTCTTTCTAAATTAATTATGAAGCGTTTTACTTTTATTCTATTTTTTTGCGCAGCTGCGGGCAGCATTGCCCAGGCGCAACGCTCCAAAACCCCCATGATGGGGTGGAGCACGTGGAATACCTTTAGGGTAAACATCAGCGAAAGCTTGATTAAGGAAACGGCGGACTCCATGATAGCCAAGGGCTTGAAAGCTGCCGGATACACCAACATAAACATAGACGACGGCTACTTTGGCGGCCGCGACGGTAGCGGTCACCTGATTTCGCACCCGACAAAGTTCCCCGGCGGGATGAAAGCCGTTGCCGACTACATTCACAGCCGTGGGCTTAAGGCGGGCATCTACTCCGAGGCGGGCAGCAACACCTGCGGCTCTCTCTGGGACAATGATACCTGCGGCGTGGGCGTGGGCTTCTACGGACACGAGGCGCAGGACGCCAAAACTTTTTTTGACGAGTGGGGTTACGATTACATCAAGGTGGACTACTGCGGCGCAGAGAGGCAAAAGTTGGACGAAAAAACGCAGTACACCCGCATTTGGGAGGAAATACAAAAAACCGACAAAGCGAAATCCGGCAGCGAAATCCGAATTAACATTTGCCGCTGGATGTTTCCCGGCACGTGGGTGTCGGAGGTGGGCGGCTCGTGGCGCATTTCGCACGACATCCGCAACAGCTTCTCAGGAACGCTGGGCGTGCGCGATATTTT
>JAIRSZ010000048.1 GCA_031255195.1 Prevotellaceae bacterium
GCGACGCTGTGCGAGTACCTAAAGAGCAACAGAGTCGAACGTCGGCTAATTCTGCTCAAAGGCTCACGCGGAATGATGCTCGAAAAAGCGTTGGAGTACCTGTAGTAACGTCTTTTACATTCTCAAGTAAACAGACGTAATTGTTTAATTACCTAATGATTAACTATTTGCACGGATTTGGATTTTAACCCTCAATGTGCTATATTTGTAGTTCACATATTTAAAATAGCTGGAATTCTATGGCCAAGCATTACACATTTAATCCACATACGCTCTCATACGAAACTCTTGGTGTTCCGCTCAAGGTTCGTATATGCCGTATTCTGATAGTGGTAGGACTTGGTTGCGCCTTGTCTACAGCGCTGATTTACATTTTCTCCTACTTTTATGAAACCCCTCGCGCAGCCTTCGTGCGCCAGCAAAACGAGGTGCTGCAAATAAAGTACGACTTTTTGCTGCAACGCCTTCACCAAACCGACGATGAGCTGAACGAGCTGATGCTCCGCGACAACAGGGTATACCGCTCCATCTTCGAGGCCGACCCCATTCCATTGTCAATACGCGAATCGGGCTTGGGTGGCACGGGGCGCTACGAAAGGTTGTTGGCAAACGTTCAAACGGAACAAATGGCCAAGTCCTTGATGTTTATGGATAAAATCACAAAAAAGGTGTACATACAATCCAAATCATTCGACGAAATTGGCATGTACGCCCACGAAAAAGAGGAGATGATATTTTGCATCCCCTCCATCCAACCGATAAACCTTTCCGACCCTAAAGTGCATTTTTCCAGCAGCTTTGGCTGGCGCTCCGACCCATTTTATCAGACAGGAAGGTTTCACAGCGGCATCGACTTTGGAGGCCCCACGGGAACATCCATATACGCCACCGGTAGCGGCATGGTAGAAAAAGCGGAGTTCAACTGGGGCGGCTATGGCTACATGGTGCTTATTGACCACGGCTTCGGCTACCACACGCGCTACGCCCACCTGTCGGCCATTAACGTGCAAAAAGGCGAAAAGGTAACGCGCGGGCAAATTGTTGGGTTAATGGGAAATACCGGACGATCAAAGGGTACTCACCTGCACTACGAAGTGCTGTTTAAGGATAAAGCCGTTAACCCTATCAACTTCTTCAACAACGACATCAGCGAGGAAGAGTACAACAAAATCATCACCGCCTTGAAGGATAACGCCAACAAACCCGCTATGGAGTATTAAGATATTATAACGACAAACTATGGCAAAAAAACTAAAGTTCAACCACGAAACCCTCGACTTTGACGAAGTGCGCTTTACCGTACTCGGAATTGCAAAGAGAACGCTCGTTTGGCTAATTGTGGGGGGGCTGTTTCTGGCCATCTACTACACGCTTTTTGCACAATTCTTTAGCACGCCCCAGGAGCGTCAGCTCTCCGAGATTAACCGCACCATCTCCGATAACTACGACAAGCTGGTTAAGCAGCACGAGCAGGTACAAAGGCTCGTTACCTACCTCCACCAAAGAGACGCCGACATTTACCGGTACATTTTTGGGACTGCGCGCCCCAACCTCAATGTACGGGAAACGTCGCTTAACATAACTGCCATTGAGCAAGCCAATAACATTGCACTCACGCAGTATACCAAGCAAGAGATTGACAAGTTAGACTCCATCATCAACAGGCAAACAGAACGGCTAAAAAGCATTGTAGAGTTGGCAAAAGGCAACCCCCAACCGCAATCCATGCCGACATCCAGCCCGCTGAATAGCAACGATTTTAGAAATAT
The DNA here is from genome assembly GCA_031255195.1 of Prevotellaceae bacterium. Taxonomy (GTDB): domain Bacteria; phylum Bacteroidota; class Bacteroidia; order Bacteroidales; family UBA932; genus JAITMY01. The sequence continues at coordinate 1,770 of JAIRSZ010000048.1, forward strand.
AGCGGCCACCTACGGTTTGCGTATGCACCCCTTTTACAAGGTGTTTAAAGAGCATTCGGGCGTGGATTTTACCGCGCCGCTGGGAACTAACGTTTACGCTACCGGAAATGCCATTGTTGAATCGGTTGAAAATAACCTGCGCGCCTCCGGCATTACCGTTACGCTAAACCACCAAAATGGCTACCATACACGGTATGCCCACCTGTTCAAGGCTAACGTGCGAAAAGGGCAGCAGGTAACGCGCGGAAACATTATAGGCTTGGTGGGCAACAGCGGGCGAACTGTTGCGCCGCACCTCCACTATGAGGTGATAAAAGACGGGCAGACCGTCAACCCCCTGCACTACTTTTTTAAAAATATTACGCCCGAAAACTACTACCTGCTCATGCAAATAGCCACCAACAAAGGGCAATCGCTTGATTAGTTGCACACTACAAATTACGAATTGTTGAATCTGAAATGTTATGCTGTCATGCCATACAAGCAACCAAAAATGGAGAAAATTTACTTCAGCATCGGTGAAGTTGCCAGAATGTTTGATGTAAATACCTCGCTCATACGATTTTGGGAGCGAGAATTTGATATTATCAAACCGCAGAAAAACAAGAAGGGCAACCGCCTGTTTACGCAAAAGGACGTGGACAACTTCCGCATCATTTACCACCTGGTAAAGGAGGAAGGGCTAACCCTTGATGGCGCACGCAAGCGACTGAAAAACAAAAAAGCTGACGAGGAAATAAACCTCGAAATCGTAAAATCTCTGGAAAGCATCAAGGATATGCTGCTGGAGGTGAAGAACTCACTCTAAAGTTTACCGCACTACCGCCACATACACACCATGACCATTGCACAAATAACAGACGCTCTGGAGGAATTTGCCCCCTGCGCCTACCAGGAAAGCTACGACAACGCCGGGCTGATTGTTGGCAATCGCCAAAGCGAAGCAACCGGCGCGCTGCTGTGCCTCGACGTTACCGAGCGTGCGCTGCAACAAGCGATTGACAGGCGCATCAACCTCATTATCTCGCACCACCCTGTCATTTTTGGCGGGCTAAAGCGACTCGTCGGCAGCACCGCCGCTGAGCGCGTAGTGCAGCAGGCCGTCAGGCATGACGTTGCGCTGTACGCCGCCCACACCAACCTCGACAGCGTGCGCGGGGGCGTGAGCGAGAAGATGTGCGACAAGCTGATGCTGAAAAACCGGAGCATTTTGCAGCCGGTAAAAAATCAGCTCGTCAAAATTGCCGTTTACGCTCCGTCGGCGCACGCCGAGGCGGTACGCCAAGCCATGTTTGCGGCCGGCGCCGGACATATTGGGCAGTACGGCTGCTGTAGCTTTACGACACAGGGTACGGGCACTTTTTTGGCGGGCGAGCAGGCCACGCCTTTTGTCGGGAAAAGAGGAGTACTGCACCGCGAGCCGGAAGAAAAGGTGGAGGTAATAGCGCACGAATCGAAGGTGAGCAGCGCCGTTGCCGCCATGCGTGCCGTGCACCCCTACGAGGAGGTGGCCTACGACCTCTACCCGCTGCTCAACGAGCACGTCGGCGTGGGGCTTGGCATGGTTGGCGAACTCGAAAAGCCGATGGAAACCGGCGAGTTTCTGCGCCTCGTGAAGCAGACGTTCAACAACCAAAGCGTGAAGTACGTAACCTCCGGCAGGTCGGAGGTTTGCCGGGTTGCAGTGTGCGGCGGCAGCGGCGGCAGCCTTATGGGGAAGGCCATTGCCTGCGGCGCCGACGCCTTTGTCAGCGCCGACTTTAAGTACCACCAGCTACAGGAGGCCGACGGACGCATCACCGTTGCTGACGTGGGACACTACGAAAGTGAAATTTTCGCAATAGAGATTTTTAGCGAGGTAATAACAAAAAAATTTCCTACCTTTGCACCTTACTTGGTGGAGTATACTGTTAATCAGATTAACTACCTGTAAACCAAAACAATTAACGACGTTAAATTAAATCAACTAACTAAAATATACAGAATAACGCCATGGCAAAAAGCAAAACAGCAACAGAAGCTATTGATATGCCCATTGAAAGTAAGCTAAAATTTTTGTACGAACTTCAGCTTGTTGACTCCAAGATAGACGAAATTATTCACCTGAGAGGAGAACTTCCGCTTGAGGTGCAAGACCTTGAAGATGAGATTGTCGGGCTTGAAACGCGCATTAAAAACTACCAATCGGAGGCGCGTGAAATGGAAAGCATGGTGCTGAAAAAAAAGAATGACATTGAAACGTCGAAGGCGTTGATAAAGAAGTATAACGATCAGCAAAAAAACGTCCGCAATAACCGCGAATTTGATTCGCTCTCGAAGGAGATTGAGTACCAAACGTTGGAAATTGAGCTGAGCGAAAAAAAAATCAAAGAGTTTTCCTTTCAGGCCAAAGAAAAAAAGCGTCTCGTTGAAGAAACCTCCGGTGCACTTAGCGACAGAAAGATGGCCTTAGAAGCAAAGCAAAAAGAGCTGAAGGAAATTACCGACGAAACCCAGCGCGAGGAGGACGACCTTCGCAAAGCATCGGAAGCGTACAAGGATAGAATTGAGGAGAGGCTCTACAACGCCTACCAGCGCATCCGCAAAAACGCGCGAAACGGTTTGGCCGTGGTCTCGGTGAGCCGCGACGCCTGCGGAGGCTGCTTCAACAGAATCCCACCGCAGCGGCAAGTGGACATCAAGCTGAGCAAAAAAATTATCGTATGCGAATACTGCGGACGAATCCTTATTGACGCTGAAGCCCTGGCCGGTGAAGCTGTGATCAAACCCAAACAGGATACCCCAACCGACACTAAAGCCGACACAAAAACTAAGACTAAAGCCAAGGCCAAAGCCAAGTAACATTTCGGGAAATGTTTTGCAAGTATGCCTCTGTCTGAGCCGTGATTTTTATTTTATTTATTTGATTCTCAACAAAATAAATCAATAAAATGCGAGTCAAAGGAGAAAAAGTCTACAATTTTCTGTAAACTTTTGTTTTTCCTGCAATCCGTCTGTTGACAGCTTCCGGCACGGGTTAGCTGTTTTCGCATTTAATGATGTAAAAACAGGAGGTGGTGAGAAAATTCCGTAGATGTCCAATATGTGAAATTAAAGAAGGCAGCTTTCGCGGTTTTAAATTGAACTTTTGTTTATAATGCGGATTTATCAGCCATAAACATCTATCTACTTGAATATAGCGATGAGTTTTCAATAATCTCTCGAATTTTTCGATTGAAATTCCGCACCTCTTTATATCAACCAACCCATCGATACTTGATTGCTGCTCTCCAAAAGAATGAAGCAGCCAACGGTAAAGCGATACGGGTAAAAGATGAAAAAAAGGCAGCTTTGAACAAATTTTATTTTGACACATTTGTTGATGCCCACCAAAAGGCATTTGCCATGCGGGAAATCTCCAAAAGATGATACCGTTTTTTGCAACAAACTGTTTAAGGTGTTTAAGGAACTCATCTTTTCGGGAAATATGCTCTATAACATCATGCACCAACACAATTTCATACTTTTCATTTTCACCCGGACAACTCATGTCAAAAAAATCTGCCGAGACAAATGTGGCATTATAATTCAAAGAGCCGTAGAATGATTTTGCCCACGAAATTTTTTGCTCCGAACGGTCAATACCGGTCACGTTACACCCTTTTTCGGCAAACGGCAATAAATTTCCTCCCTCCCCGCACCCGATTTCTATAACTCTACACCTGTCGCTCAAAGTGGAAAAATTGCGTACATAGTCGATGTAAAATTCTCTCGATGTATTGGCAAGCTCCGTGAAATAACGGAAGC
>JAIRSZ010000067.1 GCA_031255195.1 Prevotellaceae bacterium
TGATGTTGGTGGGGCGCGCCCCACCAACATCAACCCCCCACCTCTCATTTAATTCCTTATATGACAATGCCGCCGTCATTCCGTAGCGCAGCGGAGGAATCTCAGACTGTAGCTGTTTCGACGAGCGGCAACGCCGCCTGTACTTCATTTCCACCTAATTTTCTCAACAAAACAACCTCAGTAGCAGCGTGTTATAACTGATTTCCCAACCTCATTACCTCATTGTCGCCCAGCAGCTACGGGCTGAGGTTCCTCTGCTGCGCTCGCTCGTGCCTCGCGCGCTCCGCTGCGGAATGACGGCGGGAGCGGGAGGGGGTTGCCCTTGCCCGGATTTAACTTTTTACCGTATGAAGTTTGTTGCCACCCGATCCTCGTAGGTTGGCGGGGCAATGCCGGCGGCCTTGCCCGCTTCGATGCACTTGAGAAGCCACGCCATGTTTTGCCCCAGCGTGCGCATGGTCTGGAGTCCCTCCAAGTCTTGGAGTACCTCGTCGGGGGTGTTGCCGTGCACCATGTTCCAGTACTGCGACGGCACAACGGGCATGTTGCAGATGGTGAAGTACTTGTTGAGCTGCTCGAGCGCGGCGGTGCTGCCCGCCCTCCGGCAGCTCACCACTGCCGCGCCGGGTTTGCTCGCAAAGCGCTTGCCCGCCGAGTAGAACAGCCTGTCCAGAAACGACGTGATGAAGCCCGACGCGGCGGCGTAGTGCACCGGCGAGCCAAACACAAATCCGTCGAACTCCGGCGCTTTGTCGGCTACCGTGTTTACGCTGTCGTTCAACACGCATCGGCCTGTTGAGCGGCAGGAGGCGCAGCCGCGACAGCCCGCTAAGGGATCTATCCCGAGCCAAAAAATCTCCGTTTCCACGCCATCTTTTTCCAGCGCCGAGGCCACCTCCGACAGCGCCGTGTAGGTGCAGCCTTTCTTGTGGGGGCTGCCGTTTACGAGTAATACTTTCATGCTTGTTTTACTTTGATAGTTAGGTATGAGCTGAGCTTCCGAAAGCGGCGCGACGCTGGGGTCTTCGCGCACCGGCCAGAGCTTCACTCCCGCGTATGCTGCCGCCGCGCCAACGGCCGTCATGCCGGCGTACTTTAGGGCTTCTCTTCGCGATATTTTCTTTGACTTATTCATTTTCATTGGCTGTTTACCGAAGTTGAGCGTGCGGCTGGGAGCGGTGCGGGGCAGCATCGCTTTCCGATTTTATCCGCTGTAGTCCTCACTTTTAGCCTTTTCACGGTAGCCCCCCCGACATCAAGCGTCACGTTCATCTCCTGCTCTGTGCGGTTGTCCATGCAGCTACTTCGGGGTTGCCGCCACTTGCCCCGACGGATAATTAAAATCGCTCTGCACCAGGAAGTTGCAGTTGACCGATACGCCGCCGTTTTCCAACGAAAACGAGAATGTAGCTGTCAGGCTTGCCGTAAAAAAGTTGCTGCAAAAGTAAACGAAAATTTCGCTATTTCCAAGCGCAGGTGGGAGGCGGATAAGAAAAATTTGTGCTTTTTTGTGCCAAATGGCGCTTCACAGCGTGAAGGATTTTGGCAAAAATGTGGCTTGTTTTCCCAAAAATGAGGCTGGAAGCCAGCGTGCTGCTGCGAAATATGGGTTAATTAACGTCAATTCCAAATTGTGGGCTAACGATTAAACGCTACGGGTATTTATTTTTCTGCTACATTTGCCCCATAATTTTTGCTTCCGGCGATTATGAATTTTCGTACACAGGTAGATGCAGCGCCAATGGCGCACAAGGTAGGCTACGAGCACAAGATGCTGCTCGTGGGGTCGTGCTTTGCCGTGAGCATAGCCCAGCAGCTGCAAAGCTTCAAGTTTGCCGCCATGTGCAACCCCTTTGGCGTGCTGTACAACCCCATTTCGGCGTTGCAGAGCTTGCAGCGAATGGGCGAGAAGCGTCTGCTTGCCGCCTCCGACCTGTGCTACGGGCAGGGGGTGTGGTTTAGCTACACGCATCACAGCCGCTTTGCCCACCCCGACAGGGAGGAGTGCCTGCGCCGGGTCAACGAAAGTATTCTGCGCGGAGCGTGGGGGCTAAAAACGGCCGACTTGCTGGTGGTAACGCTGGGAACGTCGTGGGTGTACAGGTTGAAGAAAACAGGAGAGGTGGTGGCCAACTGCCACAAAATGCCCGACGGGGAGTTTGACCGGATTTTTCTCTCGCCGGACGAAACCGCATCCGCGCTCTGCGGCATGGTGCGCAGCGTGCAGGCCAAAAATTCGGGCGTGCAGATTATTTTTACCGTTAGCCCCATTCGCCACCTGAAAGACGGGGCGCACGGCAACCAGCTGAGCAAGGCGGCGCTGCTGCTCGCGGTGGAGCAAACGCTGCAACGCACGGAAAACACCGCCTACTTCCCCGCCTACGAAATTGTGCAGGACGAGCTGCGCGACTACCGGTTTTACGCCGACGACATGCTCCACCCCTCGGCAGCTGCGGTGGAGTACGTGTGGGAAAAGTTTGAGCAGGCTGCCATTAGCGAAAGCGCAAAAAAAACGATGGCGGAGGTAAAGCAGCTGCTCGCCGCCAAAGCGCACCGCCCGCTCAACGCCGACACGCCGGAGTACCGGAGCTTTTTGAAGGCGCAGCGGCAAAAACTATCGCAGCTCAGGCAGCGGCTGCCGCACTTGGATTGGGAAGATGAAGAATCATTTTTTTCGCAGCATTAGCGGCTGGCTTTCGGCCATGCGGCGTTGTCCCTACTGCGGAGCGGGCAGGGCGCGCATCAACCTGCTCTGGTTTGTTGATGTGGACGCAAGCCTTACCTGCAACCGCTGCAAGGCGAAAATGGCGCACATTAACTTTTTGTGCACGGCTGTGCTCTACGCGCTTGGCGTTATGCTGCTGTACGTGATGTTCCAAAAATGGGGGATGACATACAGCATTGAGCAGGCCAAAACGAGGACTGTCGCGCTGGCCGTGGTGGTGTACGTTGCGGTGGCTGCGCTGCGCTTTGCGCTGCTCTGGCTGCTCTGGTGGATAAAAAACCCCCTGTCGGCAAAGGACGCCAAGAAAACTTATATCTTCAAAAAATTTGAAATTTGAATTTTGATAGCTGAACTTCAATACCAGATAGCCCTCACGCTCATTCCGGGCGTAGGCAGCATCACGGCCAGGCAGCTGATAGCCTACTGCGGCAGCGCGGAGGCTGTGCTTGCAGCAACGCCCAAGTCGCTGCTGCGCATCCCCGACGTGGGGCCGGCGCTCTCCGGCGCTGTTGCCTCCTCCAGGCAGGCCGCGCTCAGCCGCGCCGCAGAGGAGCTGGAGTTTATGGATAAAAACGGCGTGCAGGCGCTTTCCTTTTTGGACAAAAGCTACCCCGAACGCCTGCGCAACTGCGAGGACAGCCCGCTTGTTCTGTACGTCAAGGGTAATGCCGACCTCAACGCCGCCAAGGTGATAAGCATTGTGGGCACGCGCAACGCCACCGCCTACGGCAGGCAGCAGTGCGAAAATCTGGTGCGCGACTTAGCCGGTCTGTACGCGCCGCTCGTGGTGAGCGGTCTGGCGTTTGGCATAGACGTTTGCGCCCACCGCGCCGCGCTCAGGAACGGCCTGCCGACCGTTGCGGTGGTGGGGCACGGCTTGGACATGATGTACCCTGCGCAGCACGCCGGTGTTGCCCAGGAAATGGTGCAGCAGGGGGGCGCTGTGCTGAGCGATTTTACCTCGAAGTGCGTGGTAGACCCCGCCAACTTTGTGCGGCGCAACCGCATCATAGCGGGCATGGCCGACGTTACCATTGTGGTGGAATCGGCGGTGAAGGGCGGGGCGCTCATCACCGCAGGCATGGCGGTGGACTACGCCCGCGACGTGATGGCGTTCCCCGGGCGCGTGGGCGACAAGGCTTCGGAGGGATGCCACAAGCTTATCAAGACCAACAAGGCTGCCCTCGTCGAAAGCGCCACCGACGTGGCCTACAACCTTGGCTGGGATATTCCCAAAAAGCAGCCCGTGCAGCTGCCGCTGTTTTCGGCAAACCTGTCGGACAGCGAAAAGCAGCTGCTCAACTTTTTGTCGGCTACCGAAGCGCAAAGCATTGATGTTATTTGCCGCAGCACGAAGCTTTCCATGCCGCAGGTTTCGGCGGCGTTGCTCAACTTAGAGTTTGGCGGGCTGGTTAAAACCCTGCCGGGGAAAATGTTTTTGAAAATGTAGAGTGGAAGAATCAGCTGCGGTACGCTTTCTGCCGCCGTATCTTTGTTAGGCGGGAAGTTCGGAAAAAACGCAGCAGAGGAATCTCAGGCGAGCTTGATGTATGCCTTCACCACTTCTCTTATCGACTCCAACCCTATTTCGTCAAGGTTTACCTTTTGCGGGTGGGCAAACAGGTAGCCCTCAACATCGTCGGCGGCGAGAAGGGGCGAAAAGTCGCGCACGGTGCAGGTGAATGTAAGGTCGAGCGTAAAGTAAACCACCCCTCCAAAAAGGTAGCGGTTGGGAAATGAGCCGAAAAATTGCAGCTCGCTCACCTCCAGATTCAGCTCCTCGCGCACCTCGCGAATAATGGCGTGCTCTGCCGTTTCGCCAACGTCCACAAATCCTCCCGGCAGGTCGAGCGTTCCCTTTGCCGGATCGTACCTGCGGCGCACAAAAAGCAGCTCGCTCTGCGCGTTGACAATGAGAGCTACTGTTGCCGCCACCTCGTTGACGTACAGCTTGTGGCCGCACGCTCCGCACCGGTGCGACTTTGCGCCGTCCCACACAAACTTTTCCGCCCCGCAGAAGGGGCAAAACTTAAAAACTTTCGACGGGTAAAAATCAGATAGCGGCATGGCTGAAAAATGTGTTAGCGCGACAGCATTTGCTCAACGGCCTCGAACAGCTCGGTCACCTGCTCCGGCGAGTATCCCTCGGACTTGTACGCCAGCTTGCCGGAGCCGTCAAAAAGGTAGCAGCGAGGGATGATTTTTTCGGCAAACAGGGAGTAGATTTTGCGCCCGGGGTCGGCGTAAGCGGGGAAGGTGAACGCCTGCTGCTGCCACAGCGTGTCAACGTCGGCGGATGTTTGCTCGCGGGCAAAGGCTACAATGGCCATTTTCCCGCTTTCGCCGTACTTTTCGTAGAGCTGCTGCACGTAGGGCAGCTCGGCCTGACATCCGGGACACCACGTGGCAAAAAACACAACGAGGCTTGGCCTGCCGAGCAAGCTTTGGGAGGTTGCCGTTGCCGTCATATCGAAAGCAGGCATCTTATCGCCTACCTCAACACTCAGGACTTTGCCGCCGCACGAGGCAACCAGCGCAGCAACGGCCAACGAAAACAGCGTTCTTTTCATTTTTGCTATTCTTTAAAATGACGTTTATTATACTAAAAACTAAACATGGGGAAGCTCCTACTGTTGCAGGCTGCTGTCGCGAAATCCTCGCTGCCGCATGGCCTCAAACGTGATGACGGCCGCCGCCACCGACACGTTGAGCGAATCAATAGCGCCGTGCATGGGGATTTTGATCCAGGCGTCGGCGGCGCGCAGCCAGAAGTCCGTTAGCCCGCCGGCTTCAGCGCCCATCACAATGGCGCAGGGCTTGCGCATGTCTGCCTCGTGATACCACGCTGCCGACCGCAGGGCGGTGGCCAGCACCATTATGCCTTGCCTCCGCAAAAAGCTCAGCGCCTCGTCCGACGAGCAGCACGCCACCTGAACGGTGAACAGGCAACCCACGCTCGCACGCACTGCGTTGGGGTTGAACACGTCGCACTGCGGGTCGCAGGTAATCACTGCGCTAACGCCAGCAGCGTCGGCGGTGCGCAGGATAGCGCCCAGGTTGCCCGGCTTTTCCACCCCTTCAAGTACCAGGATGACCGGATTTGGCGGCAGCCGCAAGCTGTCCGGCCGCAGATCCTTTTGCACGGCCACCGCCAGCAAGCCGTCGCTGCCAACGCGGTAGGCCAGCTTCTCGAACACCGCCGTCGATACCTCGAAGCGTTGCACCGTGTCGGGCAGCGAATTGCGGTTGTTCCAAATTTCGCGGCATACAAAAAGCGATTGCAGGGTGTATCCGCCACGTATGGCCATCCCTATTTCGCGTGCGCCTTCCACCACGAACAGCCCGTTCTTGCGGCGTTCGCGGACTTTCTCAATAAGCGCCAGCAAGCTTTTGATGCGGGGGTTTTGTAGAGAGGTTATTTTTTCCATTACGCAAAAATACATGAAAATCTTGCAATTTCCAAGCGTACACAAAAACGGGCGTTTTTTTTCGAGCGTCCGCATGTTGTGCTGCCGAGCCTCCTGACTTTGACAATGCGACGCTCAAAATGAATTTAATTTTATTTAGAATTAAATATTTGAAAATCAAAATGAATATGCGATTATCAGCGTTAAAAAACGCCTTGCGACGCCCAAGTGTCAAAGTCAGGAGA
>JAIRSZ010000072.1 GCA_031255195.1 Prevotellaceae bacterium
TTCTACATCGGCGGCTATCAGCCTGCAAAAAAATGGCTGAAAGATCGCAAAGGCAGAAAACTTGGCTTTGACGATGTGCAGCATTACCAGCGGGTTATTGCGGCTTTGGCAGCAACGGAACGGATTATGACGGAGATAGATGCTCACTTGTAATGTCGGCATTGCCAAAGTCAGGATGCTACCACTCGTCGGCAGCTACGGGCTGAGGCTCCTCCGCCTCGCTACGGAATGGCGGCGGGCGGGGCGCGCGAAAGAAGGGTGGGGGAGGGGAAAGAGAATCAACTTCAAAACTATCCGTAACCACATATCAAACAGTAGCATGTGTAAACAATTGGTAATAAGGTATTTCATGAGAGATAGATATTCAAAAACTATCCACATGAGACGCAATTTTATGTTGAAAACAGCGATATTCCCTGTTTAATCTTTTGGAAAAAAAACGGCGAAAAATTTTGCATGTAAACATCGGCTCGCTGTATGTACAATTTTTCCAATCTACAAAATTTAGATACGAAAAGTAGCTACGCGCGAATCAACAAATTTTTCGAGCTCGAGGCTTTGTTCACAAGCATATTTTTACTAACATTGCAGGGCAATAAACAGAAGCCTCCGTTTTGCGTAAAGAATTTTCAGTAAAACGGTTGGCAATATTTTGCGGTCAACTGCTGCGGCAAAAAAATGTTGATTTCGTATTTTGCAAGAGTTAGCGACAAAAAATACTTACAGCACAAACAGCCTATTATTATAATTATGTATTTTTTATTTGCTCAAAGAAAAAAGAAAAAAATATAATGTATAAAATCCGGTGTTGATAAAACCCTTTTTTCCGAAGAAATGGAACAGATACTTGAAAGCATAAAGCAGCTGAAGCGGGAGAAAAACGCCGCCATACTTGCACACTACTATACCGTTGCACAAGTTCAGGATTTGGCCGACTGCGTTGGCGACAGCCTTGCGCTCGCACAGGAGGCAGTGAAGCTGAACAACGACCTGGTGGTGATGTGCGGGGTGCACTTTATGGGAGAAACCGTGAAAATACTGTCTCCCGACAAAAAAGTGCTGCTGCCCGACATGAGGGCAAGCTGCTCGCTGGCGGAATCGTGCGAGTACAGCAAGTTTAAACAGCTTGTGGATGAGCATAAGGGATATACCGTTATCTCGTATGTAAACACTTCGGCGGCGGTGAAGTCGCTGACAGACATTTGCTGCACGTCGAGCAACGCGCTGGCCATAGTAAAAGGTCTTCCGCGCAGCGAAAAAATACTGTTTGCGCCGGACAGAAATTTGGGCGACTACATTAAATCGCAAACAGGACGCGACGATATGGTGATTTGGGACGGCGCATGTCACGTGCACGAGCAATTTTCGGTGGAGAAGATTGTGGAGCTGAAAAAGCAATTCCCCAACGCTAAAGTTCTGGCGCACCCCGAATGTAAAAGACCTGTGCTCATCTTAGCCGACAAAACGGGATCTACCGCAGCGCTGCTGAAATACTCGCAGGAAAGCAGCAGCACGGAGTTTATTGTTGCAACAGAACCGGGCATTATTCACCAAATGCAGCGCAGCAGCCCGCACAAGACGTTTATTCCGGCGCCACCCATAGATTCTACCTGCGGGTGCAACGACTGCGAATTTATGAAGATGATAACGCCCGAAAAACTCTACCTGTGCCTGAAAAACGAAAGCCCCGAAGTGCAGGTGGAGGAAAGCCTTCGTAAAAAAGCCGAAAAATCTATAGTGCGTATGCTGGAAATATCAAAGAGCTTGGGGCTGTAACCAATACGAAATATTGATTTTTTTCGTTTTTTTTTTCGCTGCCGACAAGCTAAGTGGGAGTAAATAATTCATTATTAAATAATTTAGCGCTAATTTACTATGTATATATTTCGACAAGAGGTTGTTTTATATAGACAATCGGGTAAAAGTGAAGTTTTGAAAAGCAATGCCTGAAGTTTTTGATTTACACTTGGAATCGGAGAAGCAGGAGGCTGATTTTGACAACGAAATTCGTCCGTCCGGCTTTGGCCAATTCAAGGGTCAAGATAAGGTGATAGAAAACCTTAAAGTGTTTGTGGAGGCGGCGTCCATGCGCGGAGAGCCGCTCGACCACGTGCTGTTGCACGGCCCGCCGGGTCTGGGAAAAACTACGCTCGCCAAAATAGTGAGCAACGAACTCGGCGTTGGCTTTAAAGTTACCTCCGGGCCTGTGCTGGATAAACCCGGAGATTTGGCCGGCCTGCTCACCGGCCTCGAATCGCGCGATGTGCTCTTTATCGACGAAATTCACCGGCTAAGCCCCGTTGTTGAGGAGTTTCTGTACTCGGCTATGGAAGACTACGTTATTGATATTATGATAGACAAAGGCCCGTCGGCGCGCTCTATTCAGCTTAAGCTTAACCCATTTACGCTGGTTGGCGCAACTACGCGCAGCGGGCTGCTCACGGCTCCGCTGCGGGCACGATTCGGCATTTCGTGCCACCTGCAATACTACGACGCAGAAGTCCTGGCGGGAATAATTACCCGCTCGGCGCACATTCTGGGTGTGAGGATTACATCGGCAGCGGCCAACGAAATTTCTACCCGCAGCCGAGGAACACCCCGAATAGCAAACGCCCTGCTGCGGCGCGTGCGCGACTTTGCCCAGGTAAAAGGTCGCGGCGAAATTGACTTGGAAATTACACAGTTTTCGCTTGAGGCGCTTAACGTTGATAAGCACGGGTTGGATAAAATGGATAACACCATTCTGAGCGCCATAATACATAAGTTTAAGGGAGGCCCTGTGGGAATCAGCACGCTGTCGACAGCTGTGGGCGAAAACGGCGAAACGATAGAGGAGGTTTACGAGCCGTTTCTGATAAAAGAAGGTTTCATTGTGCGCACGCCTCGTGGACGCGAGGCAACGGAACTTGCCTACAAACATCTCGGATACGCTAAGGAAATGGGCGGGAGACTGTTTTGATACTCTCTCTTTTCATAGTAACCTTTTGAGAAAGCGCTTTTAACTTTCGACTTTTGCCGCTTTTACTATTCGCCGCTCTCCGCCGCAGAGGGTGGCGGCAAAGAGGTAAACGCTGCCGCCTTCCCCTATTTTATACCGGCGGCGAATTTCGGCCACCGTGAGAGGATAGTTGCGCACCGCTACGTTAGCGTTGCTTCCGACTATCTGCTGCTTAAACAACGGCTCGCCCGAACTGAAAACCTGCTGCACCTCAAATGCCCGCCCAGGGAAGTCGGGAAGTAAGCTGTCCGACGTGTAAAGATGCGTGTCGGGGTGAAGCTTCTCTACCCCGAACAGGATACACGGCAGCTTGAATGTACCCGCCTTGAGCAAGGCTACGTTAGGCTCGTAAAGGTAACGGCGAAGTTTTTCGGCGTACCGCGCCACCGCCAACCGCTCTTCGGAAAGGTTGAAGTCGAACTGCTGAACACGTTCGGGCAAAATGTTCACGCAGCGAATGAGCGGCTCGGCAACCTCGCCTTGTCCGCAAATAAACAGCAGCTCTTTGCAGTCGTTTTTCACCGCCACCACGTGTACCTCGCACACGCCGCGCAGCTCGCGCAACGCCTGTGCAACGTCCAGCATGGGCGAGGCCTTGAGCGCCAGCAGCGATGTTTTCGACAGCAAAAAATTCCAATGCAGCAGCACATTTGGCTCGCAGCTGGCCAGCAGCACCTGTCGGCCTCGCTCGCCGCCGCGTCGGGACGGGTCAACGTAAACAGCGTCGAAACGGCGCGAAGTGTTCTGCAAAAACCGAATTCCGTCGTCGCAGTGCACCTCTATGTTTTTCATTCCCAATGTCGAAAAATTTCGCCGCGCAAGCTCGCACAAAGCTTCGCTCTGCTCCACGTAGCACACGCCGGTAGCGCATTTGGCGGCGTAGAGCGCGTCAACGCCCAGACCGCCCGTCAGGTCGGCCACCTGCCTGCCGACAAACAGGCGCGCCTTGTAGAGGGCAGCGCTCTCGGAGGAGCACTGTTCCATAGCAAGTTTGGCGGGAAAAATAAAAAAAGGGTTGGCGGCAAGCGCGGGCAACTTTTCGCGCGCCTTTTGCCGCCCTTCGATTTGCTGCACCGCAAAATGCAGGTCAACATCCGATGGAACGCTTTTGCGCAGCAGCAGGGCGTGCACGTCGGCGTTGGCATGTTCGCAGATGAAGGATTGGGTGGCCGGGCTGCACCACGGCGAAGCTGACGGGGTTGCCATATCAGATAAAGCACATCAGGACGTAGGCTACAACCAGCGCGGGAAGCATGTTGGCCACCTTTACGGTTTTTACCTCCATAATCTGCAACCCCAAGCCGATGAGCATTACCCCGCCAACGGCAGAAATTTCCACCACTGCTTCCTGTGGCAAAAAGCTGCCAAACCACGCGGCCAGCAGCGTTAGCGTGCCTTGGAAGACGAGCAGCGGGAATACCGAAAACAGCACGCCCCAGCCAAACGCCGAGGCAAACATGATGGAGGAAAAACCGTCCAGCAGCGCCTTAGTGAGCAACAGGTCGGAGATTTTGCCGCTCAACCCTTCCTCTATGGGTCCAATAACAGACATAGCGCCAACGCAGTACAGCATGAACGCCGTGAGCAGCCCCTCGGTAAACCGCTCATCGCGCATCTTGAGCCTTTGCCTGAGCTGTTCGCCCCAGCGCTGTAGCCGCTCGTCCAGGCGCATCCACTCGCCCAGCAACGCCCCCGACACGAGGCTCACCCCAACCACCATAATATGCTCGGACGCTACCGCCATAGATACCCCGATGAACAGGGTGAACAGCCCGGCGGCCTGAAAAAATATGCTTATAAAACGCCGGTTGAGGCGCGACTTGATGAAAACGCCGATAAGTCCACCCAGCACAATGGCCGCCGCATTGACAAGAGTTCCTACTCCATACATATACTATACAATATATTTTTTAAGTTAATGATTAATCTTTTTTCATGAAGCGAATCCGCTCTTCCGGTAAAAAATGCTCAATGGCGTACCGCAAAGCTGTGCGTGGCATTTGCCTGCTGTGCTCCTCAAGGAAATCCTCCAACGCAGCCCTGTTCTTCTTGCCGACTTCCCGCAGCATCCACCCCACGGCCTTGTGAATCAGGTCGTGCCTGTGGTGAAGCAGCTTCGCCGCAAGCAATAGCGTGTCGTCGAATTGACCGTGCTTGATGAACATCCAGGTGGAGACAACGGCAATGCGCTGCTCCCAGAGGTTGTCGCTCTCCGCGAGTTTGTAGAGGATGCTCCTGTCCTCCTTGTCCAGCAGGTACGCGCCCACTATGTCGCGGCAGGAAATATCCACCAAATCCCAATTGTTGGCTCTTCGGGCGTTTTTTAGGTAAAAATCAAATATTTGCCTCCGCTCCGCCTCCGCCCTTGCCTTCCTGAACTGCCTGACGAGGAGCAGCAACCCGACCAAACGGGCATCGTGGTATGCTGAGTCCAGCAGCGTTTGCACCTCAGAAAAAGGCAAATTCGGGGAGTGCTTTACAATATCCCGCAGCGTTGGGACGGTAATGCCAAGCATAACGTCGCCCTCGGCGTACTGCCCTTTTCCTGTCTTAAAAAAGCCCTGAAGAAACTCGGCTTTTTCGGGGTTGGCAACCGACAAAAGTTCCTGAAGAATAAATTCGGCGTTCATCTTTTTTTCTGAGATTTTCTGAGATTTTCTGCCACCCTGTACCGAATAACCTTTTTGAGGACATCCCACGGAATAGGCTCGTTGAACGGAAAGCGCAGCGTACCCTTCCCGCTACGGTAGGGGGCAAGCTCCTTTTCAAACTCGTTGATACCTGACGGGGTAGGGAAAAAACCATAGTGATTTTTGAATGCGGCAAAGTGCACCAGATTACCCTTTAGGTAAAAGGTGGGCATCCCATACGATATTTTTTCGACGGCCTCGGGCGCTTCCGATTTAATGAAGCTTCGCAGCTCGCTTAATGTTTTTTGTACTGCGGGATTAAATCCCATAATGTACTCATCTACCGTTTTTACTTCTTCTGCCATCAGAAAATCTTTTTACGTTTAGCCGGATGAAATGCCCGTCAGCTTGACCGCCTGAGCCGCGCCACAGGGATGTTTAGCATGTCGCGGTACTTTGCCACGGTGCGGCGGGCAATGATGTATCCCTGCGCCTTGAGCTTACCGGCTATTTCGTCGTCGCTCATGGGAGCGTCTTTATCCTCCTCGTCCACCAGCTTTTTAATGGCGGCCTTAATCTTGCGGTTGGAGACCTCCTCGCCGTCCTCAGTTTTCATGGCCTCCGAAAAGAAAAATTTGAGCGGGTATATCCCGAAGTTGGTTTGCACGTACTTGTTGCTCACCACGCGCGAGATGGTGGACAGGTCGTATCCCGTATCGTCAGCCACCGTTCGCATGACCATAGGCTGTAGCTTGGCCTCGTCGCCGGTGATGAAAAACTCTTCCTGCTTCTGGACGATGTTGCTCATCACCACCGCAAGGGTAACGTGCCTGCGCTGTATGGCGTCGAGAAACCAGCGGGCGTCGTCGATTTTTTGGCGAACGAAGCTTGCCGCCTCCCGATTTTTTGCGTAGCTTTTGAGCAGCGATACGTACTCCGGGCTGATGCGCAGCTCGGGCGCGTTGCGCGCCGTGAGGCTGTATTGCAGCGCGCCGTCCTTGTACTCCACCACAAAGTCGGGGATGATGGGCGGCGCGGTTTCCGCCGTATCCTCGCCCACTCCTGCGCCCGGGCGCGGGGAGAGCCTGGTGATTTCGGCAGCGGCGGCCTTCACCTCCTGAATTGAAACGCCAAGGTCGGCGCAAATCTTGTCGTAGCGTTTGCCGGAAAAATCGTCGAACGAGCGTTCCAAAATAGCTTTGGCCAGCAGCACGCTCTTTGTCTGCTCCTCCCTGGCGTTGAGCTGAAGCAGCAGGCACTCCTGCAAGCTGCGCGCGCCGATGCCGGCAGGCTCAAAGTCCTGTATCAGGCGCAGCATGTCCTCCAACTCCGGCTCGCTCACGGTTTGATTTTCGGTAAACGCCATGTCGTCGGCTATTTCGCTCAGCGGTCGGCGCAGGTAGCCGTCACCGTCCAGGCAGCAGATAATAAAGGCGGCCACCGCCCGCTGCCGCTCGCTGACGGGGCGGAGCGACAGCTGCGCAAGCAGAATGTCGTAAAAACCAAGCCTGCTCTGACCGGCAAAGCTCCTATCGCGGGTTTCGCGCGAATAGCTGCCGTCGTGCAGGCGGTACGCAGGTATTTCCTCTGTTGTATCGACAGCGTCGGCGCTGCTGTCGGCGCGATCGTCTGCCTCCTCCTCCTGCGGGGTGTTGTCCCTGTTTTCCTCCAACGCAGGATTTTCCTCCAGCTCCTCGTTCACGCGCCGGTCGAGGTCGGTGACGGAGAGTTCCAGCAGCTTTATCTGCTGAATTTGCTGCGGCGAGAGCCGCTGGATTTGCTTTTGGGTGAGAACTTGCCTTTGCACGCGGGGTAGCTTTAGTTCGACATTTCTTTAAAACTCCACATTTTTCGGCGTTCGCGGGAAGGGGATTACGTCGCGGATGTTGCCCATACCGGTAACAAACATCATGAGCCGCTCGAAACCCAGGCCAAATCCGCTGTGGGGCGCTGTGCCGAAGCGACGTGTGTCGAGATACCACCAGAGCGTCCGAACGTCCATCTTGAGCTCGTCGATGCGCGCGCCGAGCTTTTCGAGGCTCTCCTCGCGCTGCGAGCCGCCTATGATTTCGCCGATTTTTGGGAAAAGCACGTCCATAGCACGGACGGTTTTGCCGTCATCGTTTTGCTTCATGTAAAATGCCTTGATGTCCTTGGGGTAGTCGGTCAGAATTACCGGCCGCTTGAAGTGCGTTTCCACGAGGTATCGCTCGTGCTCGCTCTGGAGGTCAACGCCCCAGCGCACGGGGAACTCAAACTTTTGCCCGCTTTGCTCCAGGATTTTCACGCCCTCGCCGTAGCTGAGCCGCACAAACTCGGTGCTGCAAACGCCCTGTAGCCGCGCTATGAGCTCGCGGTCGTACATGTCGTTCAGGAATGTCAGGTCGTCCATGCAATGGTCTAATGCGTATTGCACCAGCCCCTTGATGAAATCTTCGGCGAGGTTCATGTTGTCCTCAATTTCGTAGAAGGCCATTTCCGGCTCAATCATCCAGAACTCGGCGAGGTGTCGCGGGGTGTTCGAGTTTTCGGCGCGAAAGGTGGGTCCAAAGGTGTACACCTCGCCCAGCGCCATAGCGCCCAGCTCGCCCTCGAGCTGCCCCGATACGGTGAGGCTTGTTTCGCGGCCAAAAAAATCGTCGGCAAAGCACACTTCGCCGTTTTCGCCGAGCGGCGGGTTTTTAGCGTCGAGCGTGGTCACCCTGAACATGGCGCCCGCGCCCTCAGCGTCGGAGGCAGTGATGATGGGCGTGTGGAGGTAGAAAAATCCCTTGTCGTTGAAGTACTTGTGGATGGCGTAGGCCATAGCGTGGCGCAGGCGCAGCACGGCTCCGAAGGTGTTGGTGCGCGGGCGCAGGTGGGCTATTTCGCGGAGGAACTCCAGCGTGTGCCCCTTTTTTTGCAGCGGATACGTGGCGGAGTCGGCCGTGCCGTACACCTCCACGTCGGTTGCCTGGATCTCCACGCGCTGGCCGCTGCCCTGAGAGGCCACCAGCGTGCCGCAGGCGCGCAGGCACGCGCCTGTGGAAATATCCCTGAGCTGCTGCTCCGAAAATTTTTGAAGGTCGAACACCAGCTGAATGTTGCTGATGGTAGAGCCGTCGTTGATGGCCACAAACGCCACGTTTTTGTTGCCGCGCTTGGTGCGCACCCAGCCCTTTACGGTTACCTCCGCCCCCTCCTGGCCGAGGCTCAGCAAGTCGGCTACCTTTGTCCTTCCCGGTGTTTTCATCATCTGTCGAAAAATGTGTGTAGTAAAGTTTGTGCAGTGAAAGTTGTTGTGCAAAGATAGTTGATTTTTTTGAATTGCGCGCGGGTGTGCAAAAGTGGCGGGCACGCGCGCCTGCGGCGAAGGCTTTTGCGCCGGAGACGCTGCGGAGAAGAATGGGTATAAAACAAAAGTGGCGAACTCTTGCGAGTCGGCCACTTTTCACTCCGGCTAAGCTGGTTACTACTTATACAAGTTATACAAGCGTTTGACCGCCGCTGCTACATTTTTCTTTAAATCAACACCTTTCCGGTCATTTCCTTGGGAATTTCAACGCCCATGAGGGTGAGCACGGTGGGGGCTATGTCGGCAAGCACGCCTTTGGACACGCGCTTAACCTCGTTGTCCACCACCACAAAGGGGACAGGGTTGAGCGAGTGCGCCGTGTTGGGCGATCCGTCGGGGTTGACGGCGTTGTCGGCGTTGCCGTGGTCGGCGGTGACGAGGACGGTGTACCCGCTGTCCTGTGCGGCCTTTACCACCTCGCCCACGCAGCAGTCAACGGTTTTTACCGCCTTCACAATAGCGTCGTAAACGCCGGTGTGCCCCACCATATCGCCGTTGGCAAAGTTGAGCGCAATGAAGTCGAACGTTCCCTTTTTCAGCTCTGCCACCAGCGCGTCCTTCACGAGCAGGGCGCTCATTTCGGGTTGCAGGTCGTAGGTGGCCACCTTGGGCGAGCTGATAAGGATTCGCTCCTCGCCCTCGAATGTGGCCTCGCGCCCCCCGGAGAAGAAGAAGGTAACGTGCGCGTATTTTTCCGTTTCGGCAATGCGCAGCTGCTTTTTGCCCGCCTTCGACAGCGCCTCGCCCAGCGTGTTCTGCACGTTGTCCTTGTCGAAGAGGATGTGCAGCCCTGTAAACTTGTCGTCGTAGGGGGTCATGGTGCAGAAGTAGAGCGGGACGACGCTCATGCCGTGCTCCGGCATGTCGTGCTGCGTGAGCGCAATGGTAAGCTCCTTGGCGCGGTCGTTGCGGAAGTTGAAGAAGATGACGGTGTCGCCCTCCCGTATGCGCCCCTTGTCTGCTCCGCCGCAGGCTATTGGGCGGATGAACTCGTCGGTCACGTTTTCGTCGTAGGAATGTTGCACCGCCTGCACGGGATCGCTGGCGGCAACGCCCACGCCGCGCACCAGCAAGTCGTAGGCTTCGCGGACGCGCTCCCAGCGTTTGTCTCTGTCCATAGCGTAGTAGCGGCCAACAATGGAAGCTATTTCGCCGCACGAGGTTTTCAGGTGGGCTTGCAGCTGCTCAATAAAGCCCCGTCCGCTCCGCGGGTCGGTGTCGCGCCCGTCCATGAAGCAGTGCACAAAGGTGCGCCCGTGCAGCCCGTGGCTACCCGCCAAGTCGCAGAGCGTGTAGAGGTGGTCGATGGAGCTGTGCACGCCGCCGTCGGACACCAGCCCCATGAAGTGAAGCTGCCCGCCGCTGCGCGTGGCGTTTTGAAACGCCGCCGCCACTTCGGGGTTTTGCGCAATGCTACCGTCGCGGCACGCGATGTTGATTTTCACCAAGTCCTGGTACACCACGCGGCCTGCGCCGATGTTGAGGTGTCCCACCTCGGAGTTGCCCATTTGTCCGTCCGGCAGCCCCACGTTTTCGCCGCAGGCAAGCAGCTCCGACGACGGGTACGCCCCGGCCAGCCGCTCCATGTTGGGCGCTCCTGCGGTGTAGATGGCGTTGGTGCGGTCGTGCCGACCGTTGCCCCAGCCATCGAGAATCATTAGAAGTACTTTTTTCTTGCTCATTTACCTGATTACTGTTTTTCGATTTTTCGATTTTTTTTTAACTTTTTGCGCTACCGCTTTGGCCGCTGCGCCTACAGCTTTCTGATTACGGTCAGCCCGTCGCGCAAAGGTAGCATAATTTTCTCTACGCCGGCGTCGCTGCGCACCATTTCGTTGAACTCCAGCAGGGCGCGCGTGTGCTTGTCGCCGAGGCGAGGCGCGGCGAGCACCTTTTCGCCCCACAGCACGTTGTCGGCAACGATGAGGCCGCCCGGCGGCGTGAGCTTCAGCGCCATGCGGTAGTAGTCGGGGTACTCGCGCTTGTCGCCGTCGATGAAGACAAAGTCGAACGTTTTGCCCAGCTCCGGCGCTCCCGCGAGCGCGCTCCGGTGGTGCAGCGTTATCTGCACCGCGTGGGGCGAGCGGCCAATGAACGCCTGCGCTATTTCGAGCGCCTCGTCGTCCACGTCGTAGGAGTGGAGTTCGCCGTGGGGCGGGAGCGCCGCGGCGAGGCACAGCGCCGAGTAGCCCGTAAAAGTACCAACCTCCAGGATGCGCTCAGGTCTGAGCAGCTTTGCCAGCTGCTGCAGGAGCAGCCCCTGCTGCCAGCACGAAAGCATCCGCGGGTGGACGGCGCGCAGGTGCGTCTCGCGCGACAGCTCCTGTAGCAGCTCCGGCTCCGGCGTGGAGCAGGCGGCGCAGTATGTGAGGATTTCGGGATTCAATGCCTGCGGCTTTATGCGTTACGCGTTTTTTTCCGGCAAATGTAGGGAAATTTGACAAGAAAACGGTCAGCCACATCCCATTAAATTCCTCTTAAATTCAATCGAAGCAAAAAATAACATTTTGTTACAACAAAAAACAGTGTTTTTTAGCTAATGCCGCACAATATGTATTTACTGAAGGGTTATATTTGCAGCTTCCGTTGGGGCAAAGGCTATGGGAAGAAAGGCCGTATCTTTACGCCGTGGCGTTACAAATCGCAATACTAATAGATGTTACAAATCACAATACCATGAAAAAGCCTGCTTACCTGCTCTTGCTTGCCGTTGCGTTGTTTCCCGCATACCGGTCAAGTGGGCAGAGGCCGGATCCGCACAATGCGGTGGAGCTTTCGCACGATTTTGACCAAACGCAAAAGCGGCTTACTATTTACTCCAACAACAAAGATTTTTGCGACTATCATCTGGTAGTTTCCTTTATTTATGCCGAAGGATTTGAGGGGATGTCGTCGGAGATGTCGCGCACGGTGGGTTACGGCAAGCGGCAGGTGGCAACCTACCGCGTAAGAGCGGATGCAACGCGCTATTCCTACAACTATCGCTACGTAATGTACAGGGGCAACAGCGAAGAGAAGCCCCAGGTTGATTTTATTTACTCTTTGCCGGTGGTTGCCAATAGCGCAACTACGGCGGCGGTAGTGGAAAATCCTGAAGGCTACCAGCTGGCTTTTGATTTGCCTTCGGATACGGTTTACGCCAGCCGCGGCGGTGTGGTGTGCGACGACAACTTGAAGGATAATACCGTTAAGGGGCACAAGTACTTCAACGACAACCGCCGTCGGTCGCAGGTAACCGTGTACCATGCCGACGGAAGCTTTGGCGAGTATGTTGTTGATGGTACCTCGCTGGTTTACCCCGGGCAAAGCGTCAAAATGGGCAGCCCCATAGCGTCTGTCAAAAATACGGGCAAGTATTTGCTCCTTTTTTCCGTGTACTTTTTAGACAAAAACAAGCTGAAAAACAAAGACACAGGAAACAAGCATACGCATTTTCGCCCGTTCTTTCAGACGATTAACGAAGGAAAATCACGTTTGACGAACGGGGTATCCTACCTTTGCGAGTATACGGACGAAATGCTGATGCAGGATATGAGCAGGCGCGAAAGGAAAAAATTTATGGAAACCAAAAAGTTGAAGCAGCCGGATGAAAAACAGTAAATCAGCTTTTGGCATTTTGCTTTTGCTGCTCTCCTGCGCAGGCGTCCTTGCGCAGGAAGAAGTTAGAATACAGGATCCCGGAAATCATTTATCAAAAAAGGAAAAGCGAACCTTTGAGCGCGCAATCAGCTACGAGGCGGCATTTTACAATCGCATTTTTTCCGACAAAAAAATTAGTTTTTCGGACGTAAAGCTTACGATTATCCACAACCATATAGACTTTGTGCTCTACCTGCGGAGCTTAGGCCAAGCTGTTCCCAAAAATTCGCCGGGGGTTTACCTTCCCTCCATCCGCGAGCTGATAGTTTGCTCGGATAAAAAGTTTAAGAAGGGCTTTACCAAAATCACGTGCCACGAGTTGAGCCATGCTTTTTTGCACTTACATTCGGGCGATAAAAATATTCCGGCCTGGTTGAACGAGGGCTTGGCCGTCTACCTGCAGGAGATGATGTTTGACAGGAAAAAAGTAAAGCATCGTATTAACAATCACTATATAGCGCGTGTAAAAACGCTTATTGAGCTGAAAGACCTCAACCTTTCGGAGCTCATAGCGTGGAATTATCAAAAATTTTCGACCGAATCGTTTGCGATGGAGGGCTACGGCTATGCTACAGGTTACTGCATGACGCTTTTTTTGATGCAGCGCGACGAGGATAGCGCTATTGCCATCTTTCGGAATTTAGTTGGCGAACGAACAACCGTAGAGGTTTTTGACGAATTTTACGCCGGCGGCTTTGGGCAGTTTGAGAAAGACTTTACGGAATACTTTGGCAAATAATTCTTTACTACCTCAAAAATTAATTTACACAGTGAGGAAAAAAATCATATCAGCAGCCATGCTGGTTGCGCTGACGGCAGGGGCTGTCTGCGCGCAGGACGGCGTCGAAAAAAGCAAGCTACAGTTCGGCGTAAGGGCGGGCTACTCCGTAAACGGTATGCAGCAAGACGACGGCCGCGACGTCCAAACGTTTGAAGGCGTTGGGTGGCAGGTGGGCGGCAGCGCCGGCTACAACCTCGGGGAGTTTTCGGGAGTTTCTTCGCAAATCCACATTGGGGTGGAGGCAGGCCTGCTCTTTTCCAACAGGATGTACTTTGTGGACAACGACCTCAACTCGCTGTACTCCGTGGAAATTCCCATAGTGACAGCCTACACTGAGCAGTTTGCCCCGCCGCTGTTTTTTAAGTGGCAGCTGGGGCCTCGCTTTAGGTTTGGGCTGGCGGGCAGCCACGAGGTGTTTAATAAGTTTCGCCATATCAACTTTGGGCTGACGACCGGCGTTGGCATGGGTATTGGCCGCTTCTTTCTGGGAACGTCCTACAACATAGACCTGTTTAACATTGCGCAAAACGCCCCCAGCTGGCACACGCAAAGGATGATATCGACAGACCTGACCCTCGGCTGGAATTTTTAGCGGCGCGGCATGACGGCCGAAATTTTTTGCGCTCCCTTGCAGCCCACAAAGCGGCAAGGGAGCGCAAAAGGTTTTTTTTGAGGCGGTTGAGCTATGAGCAGGCGGAGAATCCTCCGCGCACAAATGCCGGTTTTTGCCCCGTGGTTTGTATACGCTTTTATTGTTCAGCTAATGTTATTTAATGCTTTTACGTTTACTCATTCAAAGGAAATATCAAAGGAAATACCTACATTTGCGCCCGTCACGACCTTGCGTGTGGTTGTAATTCACCGTGTAAATTGATGCAATCTCCATAAAGAAAGAAGATTAAAAAAAGTATTTATGCAAAAGACGCCAATCTCCATGTCTGCATTTGCCGACACAAAGCCACACTACAACATTCTTGACGGGTTGCGCGGCGTGGCGGCCGTCACGGTGGTATGCTTCCACATATTCGAGGCGTTTGCCACCAGCCATTTAGACCAGCGCATCAACCACGGTTACTTAGCCGTTGATTTTTTCTTTATGCTATCGGGATTCGTTGTTGGCTACGCATACGACGGACGCTGGGGGACAATGAGGACGAGGGACTTCATCAAGCGGCGCATCATACGCCTGCACCCGATGGTGGTGATGGGCGCAGCCATAGGCGCGGTCATGTTCTACCTTCAAGGTTGCTCCATGTGGGACGTGTCGCAGATAACGGTTGCCGCGCTGCTTGCCGCCACGCTCCTGAGCGCGCTGCTGATTCCGGTTGCGCCGGGCACGGAAGTTCGGGGGTGGGGAGAAATGTTCCCGCTGAATGGCCCCAGCTGGTCGCTGTTCTTCGAGTACATTGGCAACATTCTCTACGCCCTGCTTCTCCGTCGGCTTCCCACCGTGGCGCTTGCGCTGGTAGTCCTTGCCGCCGGGTGCAGCCTGGCGGGATTTGCCATACTTGGGCCATGCGGCGATGTGTGCGCCGGATTTTCGCTGACCGGAGTGGGGTTTACCGGAGGATTTTCGCGGTTGCTGTTCTCCTTTTCGGCCGGCCTGCTCCTTTCCCGCATTTTCAAGCCTGTAGGCGTAAGGGGCGCTTTTTGGATATGCAGCCTGTCCGTCGTTGCCCTCCTGTCCGTGCCGCGCATTGGTGGCGCAGAACATTTGTGGATGAACGGGGTGTACGATACGGTGTGCTGCGCTGTGCTGTTTCCGATTCTTGTTTATCTGGGGGCTTCGGGAAAAACTACCGGAAAGTACACAACGCTGATATGCAAGTTTTTTGGCGATATTTCGTACCCGCTGTACATGGTGCACTACCCCTTTATTTACTTGTACATAGCTTGGGTAAAAAATAACAACCTTACGTTTCAGGAATCGCTGCCCGGAGCGGCGGGCGTTGTTGTCGGGAGCATCATTTTGGCCTATGCCTGCCTGAAGTTCTACGATGTGCCTGTACGTAAGTTATTGACAAAAAGATTTTTGAAGATAAAAGGCGGAGCGCAAGCCTGAAGGCGGGGCGTTTTCCTCTAACTTTGCGCTTTGTTGTTTGCGCAGTGGTACTAATTTCACGCAAATGTTGGACAAATGTTGAAGCTTAATTCTCATATTTTTTACTCCGGCTTGCAGGATAGCTTAAGTCGCCCCGAATTACTTGCCGGTGCGTGCGTGCGTGTGCGCACACATGTTCAACACACACACACACACACACACACACACACACAGATCAATCAGTTAGGTGCGTGTGCGCACACAAAATGGTCGCTTTGTAGCAAAAGTTCGCCTTATTTTCAGGCGAGCCTTTGCTGCTTTACTTTTCTATCATTCCTACTACATCTAATTTCACATACGCTGAAAAAGCAGAGCTTACCTTACTTCCAGGCGAGCCTTTGCTGCTTTATTTTTCTATCATCCCTACACATTAGCTTTGCACACACATGAAAAAACAAAAACCTCCAAGACACGCGAAAAAGATGCAGCCGGCTCAACCGCAGGCAGGCGCAGCGCAGCGAATGAGCGGCTCGACAGCCTCGCCCAGGCGCGCGGCCAAAAGGATGCAGCCGGCTCAACCGCAGGTAGACACAGCCGCAGAACTCCGGCGCCTGCGGCAAAATTACCGCAGCATCTCCATGAGCATCGCTGTCTTGCTGGCGTCGGTTGCGGCATATGTTGTGACGGCAAAAGTTACCCTGCTGTTTTACCACCCCAACATAGAGCAGACCATTGAGCTAGCGCAAAAAACGCTGGTGTGGGGAGGCAAGCCGGAGCCGGTAGAGGCATTCCTGTTCCGGCTCGGTGTGCTAACCATACCGCTCTTTATGGTGGGCGCTTTCATGCTCCTGACCAAAACAAGGCTTTCGTCCATTGAATGGGAGCGCTACTTCAAGCCGCTGTCTATCGGCTTTGTGCTGCTTGC
>JAIRSZ010000141.1 GCA_031255195.1 Prevotellaceae bacterium
GCTGGAACAAGAGAAGGGCCAAAGTTGTGTTGTTCGCGAAGAATAATGTTATCAATAGCCACTTTGGATGTGTTTTTCACATCGTCTCGTATCCATGAAGGAAATTCAAACCGGAGCGTGAGTTTATCCGCACTGCCATCACTGTTAAATGTTTCCTTGCCGGTCGCCCATTCAAGAGTTTCAAAGCAGTTATTCCACCATCTTTCATTAGGATCTTTAAGTGTGACGTCTCCTAACGTACCTTCTTGCGAGTTCCAGTATGCACCAAGATCACGCCACGCCCACTCATTGTCGAGTATTGCACGGCGGCGTGACATGGAAAACTCATACTCCGTGTTGGGTTTGAGGGGAAATGCGCGGGTAGTTGCACTTTCCTTGGGTATCGTGCTGTTATTTTTCCCGTCGCTGTCCATAAGCAGAGCCGATGCTCCGGCAAACGGATTATCTGAAGTCCTTTCTAATTTTCCGTTGCTCAGGAAGTCTGGATATTCCTCGTCCTCAAAGCCGCCATTTTCGATAATGTTGTCGAATTGGAAGGTTGAGAGCGTGAAAGCTCCGATTTGTACACCGTCACGGTAAACTATCACCCCGCTCGAAGGCGTTACGGCCAAGCGGTAAACGTGAAAATCGTTGTCGTTCGTCAGCTCAGCAACGGTTTGGGTGGCCTTCAGCGGGTCGCTCTGGTTGGTCAGGAGCGTATCGGAAATGCTCACGCGGAAGCCCCTGCCGCTGTTGTCGTAGCCCTGTATGTTGAACGAGCCTTTTTGGGCAACGATCAGCTTGGCCTTGAGCTCAATGGTGTAGCCCGTCCATAGGTTCAGGTTCTGGTCGAGTCTGTACCAGCCCAGCTGCGAGAATTGGTTTTCCTCGTTCACTGAGGTGTACTTCAGCGCGCCGTTGCTCACATCCAGCGTTACCGGCGCGGCCACGGTGTTTACAGCTTGGTCGAGCTTCCATTCCAGCCAGCTCTGCTGGGTGGGCAGGGAAGTTCCCGTGTAAATGGTCTCCGGCGTTTGCGCCTGTGCCGCCACGCCAATGCTAAGGGCGGCGGCCAATAAAATAGTTTTTGTTGTTTTCATAATTCGTGTTTTTTAATGTTGATAGTAATGAATGATTTTTTATAAAAATAATGTATATCAGAGCATTTCGTAATGCGCCAATGCGTCGGGCGCCCTTGCCCGGAAGGGTTGCTCCTTTTTTTTGTGCGCCACAACCCTGGGGTTTGGCATTTGTACTTCGTGCTTCATTATCAAGTGTAAAATAAAGTAAAGTAAATATTTCGGAGCGGGTGCGCAGCAGGCCGCTCAATTCTCCTCCAGCATTTTAATAAAGAATCCGCCCACCACCGAGCGCGCCTGAAAACCCCGCTGCCGGGGTCTGTCGGTAAAGTACCAGTCGGTCATGGGCACGCGGTCGGGGGTTTCGTTGACAAAGGCGTGCAGCGGCTCAATGAACGCCTCAAACGTCTCTCGGCTGCCGGCCATCGTTGCCGTCCACACTATCCAGTCGGCTTTGGTGTAGGTTTCGCGGTTGTCCAACGGCAGCCCGTAGGCGTTCTGCCGCGTGAGGTAGTAGGCAATCTCCTTTTCGGCCACCTCGTTGGGGAAAATGTTCAGCTTCAACAGCTTGTCCCACACAAGGTTGTACTTCTGGCTCCACGTTCCCTTCCGGTCGAAGGTGAGGCGGTAGTGGTCGCAGTCGTCGGCCATAGCAACCCACTTTTGCGCCATCTCCCGCGCCTTGGCGGTGTACACGTCGGCCACGTCCTGCTTGCCGAGCATGGCCGCCAGCTTGCCGTAGGAGGCAATGCCAAGTATCGCCTTGATGGAGAGGTTGGCGTTGTGGGCAAAGTGCCCCGCAAAATCGTCGGTGCACAGCTGGTTTTCGGGGTCAAGCCCCTTATCCACCAGGTAGTTTGTCCACGTGGTGAGCACGTCCCAATGCTTTTCGGCGTACTTTGCGTTCCCCTCCCTGTCGGCAATGGCGGCGGTAACTATCAGCATGTTGCCGCTCTCCTCCACCGGCATGTCGCCGCCGTAGGTTTGGCCGTTGGCCAGGGGGTAAGTACCCACGTCGTGCGCCGCAAAGGGTTTTTTCCACTTTCCGCTTTCGCTGTAGTAGAATATGTGGTTGAGCAAGCCCTTGCACAGCTCCGGGCTGTAGAGCAGGAAGAGGGGTGCAGAGGGGTAGGTTATGTCCACCGTGCCGATGGAGCCGTTGCTAAAGTTTTCCTTCGAGAAGAAGAGCAGGTCGCCGTTGGGGGCTTGCACCAGCTTGTGCGCCGCAATAGCCTGCCTGTAGGCCAGCGCGCAGAGCTCGGCGTACTTCCTTCCGCCCGCGGCGGTGGCCTGCCGCATCAGCTCCGCGTCAAAGCGGTTGCAATCGCCAATCACTCCTTCGTACTCAGCGTTTGCCTTCCTGAACTGAGAAACAATGCTCTCCTTTCCCGACCGGTTCCAGTAGGGGCGCAGGTTTTCGCCGAAGTACTGAATGGAGAAAATATCGTCGTAGCCCAGCATGATTTTGCCCGAAGCCTGCTTTGTTTTGCCCAGACTCCGTATGAGCGCAACGCTTGTTCCCTGCATTTCGCTATGCGTCAAGTCCGATTTGGTGGCAAAGGCGTTGCGCAGGGCGTTGCCAAAGCCAATCATGTGCCGGGTATTCTCCTCTTCAGCAACCATGTAGAAGTAGCCCCAGTCGATGCGCACGTCGTCACCCTTGCGGCCAAGTATCTTTTGCTCCTTAACGCCCGTGTAGAGGAAAACCAGCCCGTCGGTCACCATGCTGCTTGTCTCCATCTCCTGGTAGGGGGTATTGGCAGCCCACTGCGCGGCGGCCTCAAAAAACAGCTCCACGTCGTGGGGGTTGCCGTCGTTGGAGGCAACCTGGTATGAAATGTAGCTTACAGGCCGCGAAAGCAAATCCAAGTCGCTCATTAGCAGCGGAGTGGTGAAGGTCAGCGTCAAATCTGCCGCGCCGCAGGCGAACGTGTACCGCGTTTGGGTAGCCTGCACATCCACAGATGTTTGCTGCGCCGTTTGCTCTAAGTGGCGGGTGGCGGGCAGCTCTGCGCTCAGCCCAAAATCCACCAGCGCGCCGTTGCCGCGGTTGGTGCAGTGCGCCGCTATCACGTTTTTGCCGGGTTTCAGCGTTTGGGTGGCCGCCTCGGGCAGGGGCAGCAGCTTGCCCTCGCCCCACACGTATCCGGTGTTGACTATCTCCACCCCGTTGAGGTAGATGACTATATCGTCGTCGTGCGAGTAGTTGAGGTAAAGCGGCAGGGCGATGTCCTCGTCCGAAAGGGTCACCTCGCGCCGCACCCAGATGTCGCCAACTTCCCAGAGGGTGCGCACGGCCGTTTGCTCCTCCGTGCCAAAGGCCGCCGCCGACCGGCTCCAGCCCGCATCGTTAAAATCAGGACGGTACCACCCTGCCGCCGGACGACGAAAGGTGTAGGCCGCCTCCCACGCCGACTGCTCTGCCGAGGGCGCAACGATTTTGTAAAGCTTACTTGTGCCCATAAAGCGGTATATCTGCCCGTCAACCGATACCGCGCCCGTGAGCGGGAAATCCTTACCCGTCCAATGCTTCACCGTGCCGCTGTACAGCGTATCGGCAAACATCCACCCCGACGTGTAGGGATCGATGGTTACAAGCGGGTAGGCCGGAGCACGGAGCGTGCTCTTAACGTGATCCACCTCAGCGGATTGACATAACGACATCAGCGTCGTTGCAGGAATCAGGGATGCAAGAAGTAATGCTTTTCTCATGTTTAAAATTCAAAGATTCAATAATTTAATAATTTAAAGATTTAATCACCGTCGCGTCGCCGTCATTCCGAGCGCAGCGAGGAATCCCAGACGCGACAGCCTCAAAAATTCAAAGATTCCTCCCCTATTTACTTAACTATCATTCTTTTGACGGTTGCGTGGCCTTTATCTGTGAGCGCAACAAAGTAAATGCCTTTGGGTATGGCCGATATATCTACCTGCCTGTCGTCCGGCTTGAGGTACTGCGACAAAACAATCCTTCCGGTTATGTCGTAAATCCTCAGCACGGCCTCGCCCGATAGCCGAATATCGCCTGTCTCAACGTTCACCAACCCGCCCTGCGGCGCAGGGTTAGGGTAAATCGTCAGCTCGCCGGCGGCTGTCCGGCTTTCGACGCCGCTGTAGCCAATCGAGTACAGCTGCGAGCGCGGAACTACCTGACGAAACTGGTGCATACTCTGCCACTCAAGCCGGAAGTATGCGTTGCCTGCTCCCTTAAAGTACTCTATCTTAATATCGTATAGCTCTCCTGCGTGCAGGGTGATTTTCCCCTGCGACTCCTCGTTGAAGCCGTCAATCCAGCGGTTGACAATGAGGCGGTCATTTATCCAGAGCCGCCGACCGCCGTTGTCGCAGCTCACAAAAAACGTGTACTCGCCGGAGTCGCGCGGCTCTATTTTTCCCTGCCAGCGCACCGAAATGTCGCTGACGTTGCAGCTCTGATGCACCTGACCTTTCGGCCAGCTAAAGCTGATGGTTGTATCCACCTGAACTGCACGCAAAGTATTAAATTCCAATCCGTTGTAGTATTCGGCAGCCAATCCGTCGCCCGTGCCGCAGGCTATCAGGTTTTCCCCTGCGCCGGCGCTGTTGCCAACAGAGTACAGCTGCGAGCGGGGAATGATTTCGCGCGGCTGCCTTGGGCTGCTCCACTCAAGGTGGCAGTATGCGCCACCGTTGCTCTCAAAGTATTCGAGCTTGACGTCGTAAAACCGTCCCGCCTGTAGGGTGATAACGCCTGAGTACTCTACGTCGTAGTCATCGAGCCACTTGTCAATGATAAGCTGGTTGTTCACCCAAAGTCGGCGGCCGTTGTCGCTGTTCACGTAGAAGGTGTACTCGCCGGTGGTGCGTGGCTCTATTTTTCCCTGCCAGCGCACCGAAACGTTATCTGCGTCGCACTCAGGATGTATTTTGCCCTCCCGCCAATTGAAGCTTACTATGGTGTCTATCTGCCTCGCCTTCATGGTGTTAAATCCTTTTCCGTTGTAGTATTCGGCAGTCAGCCCGTCGCCTGTGCCGTTGAGCAGCGGCTGCACCGGCTCAAGCAGCCAAAGCGCGTTGGGCGAGCTGGCGTCGCTCGACTGCACGACGGAGGCCAGCGTGCTGCTGGTGGCAGACATGATGATTTTCCCCGAATGGTACGACATGATTCTGTACGCGCCGTTTTCGGCGGGAAGCAGGATAAACTTCTGGTTGTCTGCGTCAACGCTGGTTGTCCACTGCAAAAGCGCAGCCCCGTCATCCTTTGAAAAGTTATTTACCTCAAGGCTTTTCCCGCTCGACACCGACTCTATCCGGTAAACCCCGTCGCCCAGAGCGACAAGGCGAAATTGCAGGTTAACGTCGCCGGTGTTGCAGGCGAGCTTCACGGGCTTTCCGTTTTCGTAGCTGTCGGCAACGCCGCCGCCTACGCCCATGACGTTGTCGCCGTTCAGCAGCCGGATGTGGTAGGCTTCTTCGGGCAAATCTATCTCGCTTACGCTAATTTTCATCGAGTTGACCCGCGTTTGCCATGCGCCGAGGTGGGCGTTGTCGGACTCAACAACGAGCGAGTCGCCCGTAAAGCTGTCGCCGGAGTACAGCATTACCTTTAGCCCCTGCGTTACCTTCAACGATTTCACCGTTCCAGGTGTAAATCCTTCACTCTCAAGGTCAAGCGCGCTGTAGCGGCCTGCCTTTAGCCCGGCCGAGTAGCCGCCGTAGCCCACCGAGTCAAAGGCCGTAACCATGCCAACGCTCGACGTGGGGCGTGAGAAAAGCTGGTAGCGCGGAATGGGCTGCAACGCCTGCGAGCTGCTCTCCCACTCGAGGGAAACAAATCCCTTGCCGGTGGTTTTTTTGTACGTCAGCTCCAGATCATACCGCCGCCCGGCAACCAAAGTTATTGTATCCGAAGAATTTACAGAGGCGTTTTCGAGCGAATCGCAGAGCGTTCGCCCGTTGATTTTCAGCGTCGCGCCGCCGGCCGCCTTTGTGTGAAAGGTGTAGCGTTGCGAGTAGAGGGCTTGCACTTTCCCCGTCCAGCGCGCCAGAAAAGATTCGTCGCCAACGGCCTGCGTCCCTTCGGTAAGGTAGTCGCCGTCGTAGTCAACCGTTGGCTCAATGGTAGTGAGAACGGGCGACGCAGGGTTGGAGAGCAGGGCGTACTCCGCCCGCAGCCCGTTGCCGTTGGCAAGGTCAACCTTGCCAACATTTTTTCGGACGAGCCACACAAATTCATCGGGCGACACCACGCGCACGTTGGCGTTGAGCTTGCCGATGCAGTTCAGCACGTCGCTTGGATTCATTGTCCAAATGTGCACGGGGACAAGGCTGTAGCCCGCCGCCGAGTGTATATCTGTCGATTGGCTGTTGAGCGTATTGGCCAAATTTTGCGCCACGCGGTTGCGCGTGGCGGCGCTGCCGTCGTCGGAGTTTCCCCACAGCGTAAAGCGTCCGCCTATCGAGGGCTTGTCTTTGTACCACTTTATCTGACCCTTAACTCCGGTGTACTGCCCCCCGTAGGAGTAGTAAAAGAGAGCGTCTACGTTGCTCTGCTTCAAGTACTCGTTGGGGTTATGGCTGCCATCCTTATCAATAATGTTGACGATGTTCAGGTCGGCCTTTTTCAGCAGCTTGTTCATCCACTTGGTCTGCTCGGCAAGCTTGGGGTAAATGCTTGGGAAGTAGTATCCTGCGCCCGAAGGCCCCGCAATAAGGAGGTTGCGCGCGCCCTCGGTGGTCAAGGCATTTTCGACGTACTTTTTGTAAAGTACAGGCGCCAGCTCCGCAAATGCGGGCGAAACCGTCCACCCCAGCTTCAGGCGCGACTTGTCGGGGTTTGCCCAATTGTTGGCGTTGTTCAGCGAGCCGGAGAGCCACTGTATGTTGTCGCCGTCGCTGATGACAAAGCAAACGGTGTGAACGTTGGGCGTTACCTTATATCCGGCGGGCGGAGCTTTCTGTCGCGGTATTTTTGCCGGTATGTTGCTCAGCGTGGAGAGGTTAGGGCTCCAATCGGAGGGGTGAATCATGGCCGAGCGCTGCGAAAGCTGCTCCACCGTATTGTACTCGCCCGCGCCCCAGCCGAAGTACACGGCGCAAGGATTCATCCGGCTGTAAACGCGGCGCGCCAGCGTGCCGTCGGCCTTGTCGTCCCAGAATTGCAGCGCACCGGCAAAGACGGAGTAGTCGCCCAGATGCAGCGCGCGGTCGTCGTTTGCGGCCTGATACGAGGCGATGGTCTTGCTCATGTCGTCGCCGTAATTGTCCAACGCCCACGCCTCGTCTTTCCCTCTCACGTCGAGCTTTAGCGTGTAGCCTGCACTTTTTGCCGTCTGCTCAATGTCTTCAGGAATGGCTATGGCGTTCAAAATCGGGCAAAGCGAAAAGGCTACGTTGACCGAAGAGGTGCGGGCTTTGCAAAGGATGTAGCCGTCGAAGCGGTTGGCGTAGCGGGCAAGCAGCGCGGAGAAGTTGCTGTAGTAGGTGCGGTCGAGCGGCACAACGCTGCCCACAACGGCGGCATGGTCGTGCATGTCGCGCAGGATTTCGGGCTTTGTGCGCGCCAGCATCCCCTGCAACGACTGCAACGCAACTTTTTGCGAATAGCTCCACGACTCCGAGGTCAAGTACAGCTTGTCTGGAGCGGCTGAAGCCGGATACGGGCTGCCCTCGGTGCGAGAAAGCGGCTGGGCATTAGCCCCCGCAACACCCGCAAACAGAAAAAATGCAATAACGTACTTATACATATTTAAAAATTAAAAATTAAAAATTAAAAATTTCACTCCGCGCCGCGCCGTCGTTAACAGCTACTACCGCTATGCCGCCGCAGCTACGGGCTGAGGTCCCTCCGCTACGCTCGCTCGTGCCCCGCTTGCTGCGCTCGGAATGACGACGGGGGGGGTAACCCGCCCGCCTGCGCCGTCATTCCGAGCACAGCGAGGAATCCTATACGCGACAGCCTCAAAGATTCCAAGCTTCAATAATTCAAAGATTCAATAATTCAAAAAAAACGACAACGAAAAAAAGGCAGACGCCTTGTAGAGGCGCTTGATTGGCGCCTCTACAAACGTCCTTCCCACAATCAAATTAAACAATTTAAAAACAAAAAAACTA
>JAIRSZ010000166.1 GCA_031255195.1 Prevotellaceae bacterium
GCACGTCAGCAGCTTTTGCTGTACTCTTCTATTTGCTTCAGGCAGAGCTGGTGAACATCTTCGGTTGGGTAGCGCGCGTACCATTCTACGGTTTTGGCAATGGTAGTGCGGATGTCCCACCGGGGCGTCCAGCCCAGCTCGTAGCGCGCTTTGGAGGCGTCGAGCGCCAGCAGCGTGGCTTCGTGCAGGGTGTTGGGGGTTGATGCGTCTTTCAGCGAGCCTGTTCCGTAGCGCTCTACCACCATGCGGGCAACGTCCCACACGGACACCACCGAATCTGCCGAAGGGCCAAAGTTCCACGCCTGCGCGTACTTTGCGGGGTCGTGCCACAGCTTGGCGGCCAGGGCGAGGTAGCCGCTGAGCGGCTCCAGCACGTGCTGCCACGGACGCACAGCCCGTGGCGAGCGTATCTCCACCGGCCTGCCGGACTCTAAGGCGCGGATGCAGTCGGGCACAATCCTGTCGGCAGCCCAGTCGCCGCCTCCCACCACGTTGCCCGCGCGCGCCGAGGCTACGGCCTTGCCGTGCTCCGCGCAGCGCAGCGGGTTCATGAACGATCGCCGCCAGGCGCTGACGGCAATCTCTGCCGCGCCCTTCGACGAGGAGTAGGGGTCGTAGCCGCCCAGCGCTTCGTCTTCGCGGTAGCCCCACCAGCGCTCGCGGTTTTCGTAGCACTTGTCGGAGGTTACCACCACCACAACCCTGACCGAGGGGCTTTGCCTCACCTCCTCGAGCACGTTCACCGTACCCATGACGTTGACCTCGTAGGTCTCCACCGGACGCTCATACGACAGCCGCACTAAGGGTTGCGCCGCTAAGTGAAATACCACCTCAGGCCGGTGCTCGGCGAAGGCCTCGTGCAGCCTGCTCCGGTTGCGCACGTCGGCGCGTATATCGTTCTCTATTTTTTCGCCAATGCGACTCAGCACAAAGTTGTCCTTTTCGCTGTAGGGGTCTAGTGCGTAGCCCGTTACCCGTGCGCCAAGGTGGTGCAGCCATACTGCCAGCCACGAGCCTTTGAAGCCGGTGTGCCCGGTAATCAGCACGCGCCGCCCGTTGTATATGCTCATATCTTCCATACCTACCATATCTTCCACGGCGCTTTGCCGGAATTCCAAATGGTTTCCAGATCAATCTTATCCCTCAGCGTATCCATTGGCCGCCAAAAGTCCCTGTGGAGGTAGGCCACCATCTGGTTTTGCTTTGCGAGACTTTCCATTGGGTCGAGCTCCCAGATGGTTTGGCTGTCCTTGATGTAGTCGAACACCTGCGGCTCGCACACAAAGAATCCGCCGTTGATCCACGTTCCGTCGCCCTTTGGCTTTTCGCGGAACGAGTCTACAATGCCGTACTTGCTGATGTTTAGCGCGCCGAATTTTCCGGTGGGCTGCACGGCCGTTACGGTGCAGTACCTTTTGTGCTGGTGGTGGTAGTCCAGCAGCTGGCGGATGTTGACGTCGCTCACGCCGTCGCCGTAGGTGAGCATGAAAGGCTCGTTGTCCACCTGCGGGCGGATGTGCCTGATGCGTCCGCCGGTCATGGTGTCCGCCCCCGTATCTATCAGGGTGATTTTCCACGGCTCCACCTGCGAGTCGAGCACCTCTACAGAGTTGGCCGCAAGGTCTATGGTCACGTCGGACTTGTGCAGGAAGTAGTTGGCAAAGTACTCCTTAATCAGGTAGCCCTTGTAGCCAAGGCATACTACAAACTCGTTGAAGCCGTAGGCAGAGTACAGCTTCATGATGTGCCACAGGATGGGCATACCGCCTATTTCTACCAAAGGCTTGGGCTTAATGCCCGTTTCCTCCGACAGGCGAGTGCCAAACCCTCCTGCCAATATTACTACTTTCATTGGCCTGTGTTTTTTTGGTGCGTGAAAAAAATGCGGATCAAACGTTTTTTGCCGTCAAAT
Organism: Prevotellaceae bacterium; assembly: GCA_031255195.1. Classification (GTDB taxonomy): domain Bacteria; phylum Bacteroidota; class Bacteroidia; order Bacteroidales; family UBA932; genus JAITMY01. The sequence goes on from JAIRSZ010000166.1 coordinate 1,913, forward strand.
CCCTGAAAACTTCTTCGAGCGGCTTTTCATGCCGCTGTATTTTTAGTATGGTGATGTTTTCCTTTACCGACATTTGAAAAATGGCGGGGCGAATGTCCTCTGCGCCGCGCGCCGTGAGCAGGAAGGTGCGGGGGGCGACCTCCTCCGCGCGGGCAACGCTTTCTACCTGCGCAAAGACGCTCCGGCTCACCTCCTCCATGAACTCCACCTCTACGGCTCCTGCCGCCTCCTCCGACGCCTGCTGCCGCACGTGCTGCGGGGTGTCGTGCGCCACAATTTGCCCCTCCTTGATGATGATGACCCTGTCGCACATGGCCTCCACCTCCTGCATGATGTGGGTGGAGAGCATCACCGTTTTTTCTCTTCCCACCCGGACGATGAGCTGCCGGATTTCCGAGAGCTGGTTGGGGTCAAGCCCGGCGGTAGGCTCGTCGAGAATCAGCACGTCGGGGTTGTGGAGCAGCGCCTGCGCCAGCCCCACGCGCTGGCGGTAGCCCTTGGAGAGCTGCCCTATCTTTTTGTGCGCCTCGCGCGAAAGCCCCGTAACCTCTACGGCTTCGCTAACGGCCTGCTGCGATTTCTTCTTTAGCCCGTAAACGCCGGCCACAAACGCCAAAAACTCGCCCACGTACATGTCTAAGTAGAGGGGGTTGTGCTCCGGCAGGTAGCCCACAATTTTTCTTGCCTGTAGCGGCTGCGCCGCCACGTTGAAGCCGCCCACAAGCGCCTCGCCCGACGAGGGCGGAATGAAGCCCGCCAGAATCTTCATCATGGTGGACTTTCCCGCTCCGTTGGGGCCAAGCAACCCCACAACCCGACCACGCTCAACCTCGAACGAAACGTGGTTGAGCGCTGCCTGCGCTCCGTAGAACTTCGATACGTTGGATACTTTGATAGACATTTGGCGTGTGCTTCTTTTTTTCTTTGGGCACAAATATACGCGAAATTTCTGAAATTATGCCTGACAATGCTGCGAAGATTCAGGTCGCCATTGAACTTGCCCTTTAGCGACATTTACTAGCGGAACTTGCGGAAATATTTTCCGGTCGTCAGGAGACCTCTACAAGCCGTATATGCTGGAATTACCGCCGAACAGGAAGCTGTAATTCGTAGCTCATCGTGGCTCACAACATTCCCGCCGCCTTCAGGTAGTACGTTTGGTTGAGCCGCTGCCGCGTCAGGGCGTTGACGTACTCCATGCGGGCGCGCTGCCATACGGTTTGGGATTCGAGGTAGGCGGAGAGCGGTTCCATGCCGCCCTCGTACTGTAGCCCGCTCACCTTTGCGTTTTCTTCGGCCTGCTCCAGCGAGCGGGCGGTCAGCTCAACCTCCAGCGCCGATTCGTCGCACTTGTCGGAGGCGCGGGCAAGCTCCAGCGCCATTTGCTCGCTGATGTTGTCGCGCTGGAGCTGCGCGGCGTTGCGCTCGGCCTTAGCTGCGCGGATTTTGTTGCGCCCCTCGCCCCACTGGAACAGGGGAATGCTGACGGAGGCAAGGGCGGAGAAGGACGCGCGGTCGAACAGCTTGGCGTTGTTCAGCGTTACGCCGTCCATATAGCCGTAGCTTGCCCTCACGCCAACGCGGGGCAGGAAGTCGCTGCGGACAAGCTTGGTTTCCTGCTCCTTCAACCGCACCTGCTTTTCGAGCATGGCGTACTCGGGGCGGCTGCTGTAGCTGGGGGCTTGCGCAGTATCCACCGTCAAGCCCTCGTTCTCGAAGGATTCGGGGAGTACCACCGCGCTGTCCGCCGAGACGCCCATGACGTGGCAGAGATTCTTGCGCGCGAGCCGCTTTCCGTTCTCGGCCTGCCGCAGCTGCAACTCGGCTTCGTTCATCTTGACCTGCACCTTCAGCACGTCGTTGCGGTGCTTCAACCCCACCGACTCGGCAGCCTGCACGTTGCGCATCAGCTCGTCGAGCGTTTTGCGGTACGACAGGGCAAGCTTCACCAGCTCGTTGGTCTGCACGTATGTCCAATAAGCCTCGTCGGTCTTCACGATGATTTCCGCGCGGGCGAGCTGCTGGCTCAGGGCGGCAATTTCGTCGCCTGCCTGCGCCATTTTGTAGGCCGCCGTAATCTTCCCGCCCATGTAGATGGGCTGCTCTGCGCTTACGCCCGCCATCCAAAAGTTGCTCAGCTTTAGCGAAAAATCCATGCCGGGGAAGTAGGCGTACTCGTTGAATATGGGGATTCCGTCCGCCCCAATGATGGCGCCTATGCCCGGAACAACGAAGACATTTGGCTTAAGTCCGCCCGTTGCAGGGTCGGGGACAAACGTTGGCAGGTAGGCTTCCGGTATTCTTTGGGTCAGCCGCATGTTGGTGTAGAGGTAGCTCCCCGAAGCCGAAAACTTTGGAAAGTAGTTAGCCCGATACGCCCTTTTGGTGTACAAGGCTTTATCTTTGTTGAGGGCGGCTATAGCGCCGGCTTTATTGTTCGCCAGCGCCCGCTCGCGGCACTTCTCCAGCGTCATCACCTCCTGAGCGCGGGCAACACCGCACATTGCGCAGAGGGCGAGAACGAAAAATATGCGCTTTGTATTCATTTTCTTATATCTTTATTTTAATTGTAAATATATCTTACTTTATAAAACGGGTCAGAAAATCTCATTTCAACCTAATTTTAATAACAAAACAACCGCAGTGGAGACAGGAATCAGACTAACTGCCTGTTCCTGATTTAGGTTGACTGTATAGTAAAAACGTTGTTCGGAAACCTCATTTCCACCTAATTTTAATAACAAAACAACCGCAGTAGCAGAGGTATGGTATCAGACTAACCGCAAAACGTTGTTCGGAAACCTCATTTCCACCTAATTT
>JAIRSZ010000178.1 GCA_031255195.1 Prevotellaceae bacterium
TCTCCGCGCGCCCCCCGCCGTCATTCCGTAGCTGCCGACGGCAATGAGGTAATGAGGTTGGGAAAATTATTGGCAACCGGCTGCTACTGAGGTTGTTTTGTTGAAAAAAATTAGGTGAAAATGAGGTGCAGATAATGCCACCGCTCGTCGGCAGCTACGGGTTGAGGTTCCTCCGCTACGCTACGGAATGACGGGGAAGGGGGAGGCTACGGAATAACGGCGGCGGGGGAGGCTATGGAATGACGGGGAAGGGGAGGCTACGGAATGACGGCGGCGGGGGAGGCTACGGAATGACGGCGGCGGGGGGCGCGCGCTCCGCTTTATCGTCGGCAGCTACGGGCTGAGGTTCCTCCGCTGCGCTACGGAATGACGGGGAAGGGGAGGCTACGGAATGACGGCGGAGGGGGGCGCGCGCTGCGCTACGGAATGACGGCGGCGGTGGTTAAATGAGTGGAGAAGAGGGTGGTTTGGATGATAGCCTTAGTAAATTCTTCTTTCAAATAAATTCAAATTGGGGTGGCTTTTGCTGACCGAACCGATAAATTTTGTAACTTTGCTAACTCTCTCTTCGGATAGCAAAAATGGAGATAAAAACAGACTTATACTTAGGCGACAGCAAAGAGCAGCTAAAGCAGCTCCCCGACAATTCGGTGGACTTGATAGTTACGTCACCGCCTTATGCAGACCAGCGTAAAAGTACTTACGGTGGCGTCCACCCCGACAGGTACGTTGCGTGGTTTTTACCCATTTCTGCACAGCTTTTGCGCGTGCTGAAGCCGACAGGAACTTTCATTTTGAACATCAAGGAAAAAGTTGTTGAAGGCGAACGCAGCACCTACGTTATGGAGCTCATCATTGAAATGCGCAAGCAAGGTTGGCTTTGGACGGAAGAATTTATTTGGCACAAAAAAAATTCGTATCCGGGAAAGTGGCCAAACCGCTTTCGTGATGCATGGGAAAGGCTTTTGCAATTCAACAGGCAAAAGCAGTTCAACATGTATCAGGAGGAAGTTATGATTCCTATGGGCGATTGGGCAAAAACGCGCCTGAAAAATCTTTCCGGTATCGACAAAATTCGGGACGCCTCAAAGGTTGGTAGCGGCTTTGGCAAAAACATTTCAAATTGGCTGGACAGGGACAAAGCCTACCCGACAAATGTTTTGCACCTGGCAACCGAGTGCAGCAACAAAAATCATAGCGCGGCATTTCCCGAAGAGTTGCCCGAATGGTTTATCAAGTTGTTCACACAGGAAAACGACACCGTTCTTGACCCGTTTATGGGATCGGGAACAACCTTAACCGTAGCCAGCCGGATGAAACGAAATTCAATCGGCATTGACGTTGTTCCCGAATACTACGAAATGGTAAGGCAGCAGCTCAAACCTGTTGAATTGTACTTATTAGAGCCACCAATACGTTATGAAGAAGTTAGCCCTCAAAGACGTATCGCAGTACGTTGAACAAAGTATCGGAACGTTTCATCAAAAACGTATTCAAAGCCTTGACGGATTGAAACTTTCACAAGTTTTGAAGCGCAAAAATCCGTACCTGTTCAAGGCAAAATACGTTTTAACAGCCGAACAAATTATTCGTGGCGTCGTGGACGCGCATATTTCGTCAAACGAAGAAACGATCTTTGGCGATTGGTTAGAAGGCTTGGCAATCTTCATCAACAGCAAAGTGTATGGCGGTAAAAAATCGGGTATTGTTGGCGTTGATTTGGAATTTGACAGCAATGTCGCAAGAAATATTGTGGCCATCAAATCGGGTACAAATTGGGGCAACAGCTCGCAAATTGCAAAAATGGTGGCTGACTTCAAAACCGCTAAAAAGATTTTGCGAACAGGTAATTCGCAGCTCAACATAATTGCTGTAAACGGTTGTTGCTACGGACGGGACAACCAACCCGACAAAGGCAGCTACTTTAAGTATTGCGGACAAAGCTTTTGGGAGTTTATTTCGGGCAACGCAGAACTTTATACCGAAATCATTAAACCGCTTGGATACAAGGCAAAAGAGAAAAATGACGAATTTGTAAAATCGTATTCGCAAATGATAAACAAGCTTACCAAAGAGTTTGCGAACGACTTTTGCAAAGACAACGGAGAAATTGATTGGGAAATGTTGGTGCGCTACAACTCTGCAACAGCCAACCCGACAAAAAAGAAATAAAAAGCCCTGCCCATAACAAGGGTTTGTCGTCAAGGCGGGAGGGGTGCACCCCTGCAACCCAAACGCAGGAATATCTGCAAAAATTTTTACCTTTGCAGCAAAAAAAATGCCAATCATGCTTGCTACTGAGAAAATACTGCGCTGGATGGTCATCGTCAACCCAAAGGCAGGTCGCGGCCACGGGCTGCGCGACTGGCCTGCTATCTCGAACCGCCTCAACTTTAGCGGCGTTGATTTTACCTGCGTATTTACCGAAAAAAAATTTCACGCCGTGGAGCTTACCGTCAAGGCGGTGAACGACGGATTCCGCAAGATTGTGGTGGTGGGCGGCGACGGTACTGTGAACGAGGTGGTGAACGGGCTTTTTATCCAAAAGCAAACGCCGCCGCACGAGGTGACGCTCTCCGTCATCCCCGTGGGAACGGGCAACGACTGGGTGCGCATGTTGGGAATCCCCCGCACGTACACCGACGCTGTGCACAGCATCTGCCGCGAGCAAACAATCCTGCAAGACGTGGGCAAAATAACCTTCGAGGAGGCGCGCGTGAAGCAAACGCGCTACATGGCCAACGTATCGGGCATTGGCTTTGACGCTATGGTCAACCGCCGGTTTAACCGCCTGAAGGAGGCGGGGCGAACGGGGTCGGGACTCTACCTGTTCAGCACGCTGGCTACGCTGTTCGGATACCGCTCCAAGCGCTTCGTCGTAAAGGTCGACGGCAAGGACTTTTTCGACGACAGGCTGTTCAGCGGCACTGTGGGCGTGGGAAAGTACAACGGCGGCGGGATGCTCCCAATGCCCGCTGCCGTGGTGGACGACGGGCTTATGGACGTTACGCTGATACGCAAGATGAGCTTCTACCGCTTTTTTACCAACTTCCAGCGGCTCTACAACGGCACTATCTACAACTTCTACAAGGTGAAGGCCGTGCAGGGCAAAAGTATTTCCATTGACTCGTACCCGCCAAGCCCCATCGAAATCGACGGCGAGGCCTGCGGATACTCTCCCTTCACCTTTGAGCTCGTTCCCAAAAAAATACGGGTGGTGGTAGGCGAAAAATTTCATCTGATATAGCTATGATTGCAAGCGACAACACCACTTTGCAGGAAATCGTGCTGCACCGCGTGGGCAGCAAGGCCGGCGGCGAGGACTTGCTCCTGTCAACCGAGCCGATGAACGTAAGCCCCGAAGCCGGCGAGCTGCTCCTGCGCTACTTTACCTCGCCCTTCAAGGGGCAGGAGTACTACAACCTGCTGCGCGAAAGCAGCGACGCTGTGCCGGGCGTGGTGTACGAATGTGCGTGCGCCATTTTTGACAACCCCGGCGCGCTCATGGAGCAGTCGGCTGTGCTGGCCGAGCGCCTGTACGGGCTGGGCGACAGCGCAAAGGTAAAAGGCGGCGATTTTTTCGTTGTCTACCTCAGAGATTGCCTGCTGGACGGCGAAACCTTAGATGCAGTGGGGCTGTTTAAGTCCGAAAATCAGGAGGCTTTCCTGAAAATTTTTCCGCACGGCGGCAGCTTCGACGTGCACGCCGACAGCGGCATCAGCGTCAACAAGCTGGACAGGGGCTGCCTCATCTTCAACACCGAGCGCGAAGGCGGTTTTGTGGCCGCCATAGCCGGCAGCAGCCGGAGCGTCAGCGACGAGCAGTACTGGACGGACTGCTTCCTGAACGCCGTGCAGCGCAGGGACGACTTTTTCAGAACGCAGCAGGCTATTTCGCTCTGCAAAAACTTTGTCACGCAGCGACTCCCCGAAACCTTTGAGGTTACCAGGGCAGACCAGGCCGACATGCTCAACAGATCGGTCAGCTTCTTCAAGGAAAAAGACAGCTTTGACGTTGGCGAGTTTGCACGGGAGGTCATTGCCGACCCGGAGGCCATCAAGAGCTTCAACAGCTACCGGCACGAGCTTGACCGCGACAGCGACGACAAGCTGCCGGAGCGGTTTGACATCTCGGAGGCCGCCGTGAAGCGGCAGGCGCGCGTGCTGAAAAGCGTGATTAAGCTCGACAAAAATTTCCACATCTACGTGCACGGCAAGCGGGAGTACATCATTCGGGGGTACGACGAGGATACGGGGCTGTACTACTACCAGCTGTTTTTTAAGGAGGAGGAATAGCGCGGGCTTCGGGAGACGGCTAATCAAGCTAATCAAATCAAATCGCCTCAGCTTCCCAGCATCACTATGCACACGCCAACCATCATGCAGCAAATGATGAGCAGCTTGCGCCACAGGTTGCGCTCCCTGAAGAAGAGCACGCCCACCAAAAACGGCACAACCATGCTGCAACGGCGCAGCGTTGACACAATGGCTACCAGCGACTCCGGCTCGGCAAGCGCGCAGAAGTACAGGAAATCGGCTACGGCCATGCAAATCCCAATGAGGGGAATAGTCCACCGAAAGGTAAACCTGTTTTCGCGGCGTGTCGGCCACCACTTGAAGAGCAGGAAGGGCAGCAAGACTACCAGCATGTATATGCAAAACCACGCCTGCATGGTGTTTTTGGGAATTCCCAGGCTTGCCAGCATGTACTTGTCGTACAGCCCGCTCACGGCGGCAAAAAAAGTGCCGAAGTAGAGGGATATCATCCACCTGTTGCGCACGAAGGAGATGTTTTCCATCTTGCCTGTCTTTGAGAACAGCCAAAATGCCACTACCGTAATGGCTACCCCCAGCCACTGCAAGGCGCTGAGCGATTCGCCCAGCAGGGTGACCGCCCCCAGCAGCGTGAGCAGCGGCGAGGTGGCGCGTATGGGCGACACAATGGTGATGGGCAGGTAGCGCATGGCGTAGTACGACAGCACCCACGACGCACCCACAATGCCCGACTTGACAAACGTAAGCGCGTGCTGCCCAAGCGTCATGTGCGGCATGTAGAGCAGCGAAAGCCTGCCGGGGTCAACCTCGGAGATGATGAGGAAGGGAACGAACACAAGCGTCCCCGACAGCGAGGCAAGGTAGAGCACCGGCAGCACCGCGTTGTCGCGCAGCGACAGCTTTTTCAGCACGTCGTACCCTCCGCACAGCAGCGCCGAGGCAATCGAAAAAGAAATCCACATGGTATGTATAAAACGTTCGGGCAGCTTACCCGAGCTGAATGTTATTCAAAAAAAATCTTTCCTGCAAATTTTACGTCCTGCTATTCTGCTGTCAGCCGCTCCATTTCTTCCCAGAAGGCGGGGTACGATTTTTCCACGCTATCGGCCTGCGCCACCGTCACCTCGCCGCTTGCGCGGAGGGCGGCGGTGGCCAGCGCCATAGCAATGCGGTGGTCGTTGTGCGAGCTCACCTTGCCGCCGGTGATGTTGCCGCCACCGGCAATGAGCATCTCGTCGTCCCGAAGCCGGATGTCTACCCCGATGCAGCCAAACTCTTTTTGCAGGGTTAGCGCCCGGTTACTCTCCTTGTGCGCCAGCCGCGAAACGCCCTTCACGGCGCTCACCCCGCTACAGCACGCCGCCAGCGTTACAACGGCGGGAAACAGGTCGGGGCAGTCGGTAGCGTCGAAGGTAAACGCGCGCAGGCCGGACTGCGAGGCGGTAACAACGCTTTGGCCGCCGCCGCCGCTGCTCTCAACGTTCACCTGCGCTCCGGCGCGCTCCAGCACGGTGAGAATTTCTTTGTCGGCCTGCGGCGAGCGGATGTTCAGGTTTTCCACGGCAACGCTTCCGGCGATAGCTCCCGCCACCAGCAGGCACGAAGCCCCGCTCCAGTCGCCCTCTACGTTGCAGGTGCACGGCGTGTAGCGTTGCCGCCCGCCGATGCGGAAAACCTCGTAGCGCTCGTGCGCAACGCTCACGCCAAACGATTTCAGCAGCTCCACCGTAAGGTCAATGTAGGGTTTGCTTTTCAGGTTGCTCACGTATATGGATGAGCTTTGCGGAGCTAACGGCAGCGCCATCAGCAGGCCGGTGAGCAGCTGCGAGCTCAGGCTTCCGTCGATGCGGGCAACGCCGCCCGACAGCGCTCCTCTTATGCTGAGGGGAAGCCGCCCGCCGGTGGAGGTAACGGTTGCACCCAAATCTCGCAGCGGCGCTTCCACCATGTCCATTGGGCGGGAGGCCAGCGAGCCGTGCCCGCTCACCTCCACCTCCTGCGGAAGCAGGGCTGCCACGGGCGCTATCATGCGCGTCAGCAAACCCGATTCGCCGCAGAAAAGCGATATGCGGCCTGCGCTGCCTGCATTTGCAAAAAAGCGGGAGGTGATGAGGCAGTCGCCGCCTGTGCGCTCTACCCGCGCCCCCAGAGCTTGGGCAACGTTCAGGGCGGCCTGAGTGTCGCTGCACAAGCTCAGGTTGCGCAGCGTGCTTGCGCCGTCGGCAAGCAGGGCGGCAACAACGGCGCGCTGTGCAACGCTCTTGGAGGCAGGCGCTACAACGCGCCCGTTAGCTGCGGAGGGCTTTACTGATTTCGTCATAAATAAGCTGGCTTACCTGTTCTGCGCTGCGGCCTGCGCTGCTTACGAGCATCCACGCCGCTTTTGCGTACAAAAATTTTCGCTTCTCAAATAGCTCGGCGGCGGCCTGCTGCGGGTTGCCGTGCTGCGCCAGCAGCGGGCGCGTGTCGATGTCAATGCTGATGCGGCTTACGCAGCTGTCAACCGGCGCGTAGAGCCACACAACAACGCTGTTTTCCTTGAGCTGCCTGCCGATGGAAGGTTGCGTGACCGCTCCGCCGCCGCACGAAATGACGGTTGGCGTTGACGAGGCCAACGCCTCCTCGAGCACGGCGCGCTCCTGCTCCCTGAAGTATGCTTCCCCCTTCTCGCCCATAATTTGCGGAATGTCCGCGCCGCACCTCGCCTCCAGCGTCGCGTCAACGTCAAGCACGTTCATGCCCAGCATATCCGCCAGCAAAGGTGCAACGGTGCTTTTGCCCGCTCCCATAAACCCGATGAGCGAAATATGCTCCGGCTGCTTTTGCGGCAGCATGGCCTTTTTCATGCCTTCCACGTCGGGGGCAATGCCCGTAAACCTGCGGTAGGCCGGTACGCCCTGGTGCAGCAGCCAGCTTGCCCCGTCGACAAACTTGCAGCCGGCGCGCCGCGCCTTTTCCTGTAGCGTTGACCCGTGATAAACGGCGTCGAAGATGGTGTGCTGCGGCCTGAGCCACGCCTCGTCTATCACGTCCACGCCCCGGTAGAGCGTGTTGACAATGACGTCGGTTTGGGGGACGATGTCGGCAACTTCGTCCAGACCGGCGTAGCGGCAGCCTGTGCTTTCCGACAGCCGCCGAGCTTTGTCTACGGTGCGGTTGGCAATAATCACGTTGCCGCCTGCCGTGTGCAGCGCGTATGCCGCCGCGCTGCCCGCTCCGCCCGCGCCCAGCACAAGGCAGCGTTTTCCGGCAACCGGCGTTCCGGCGTTTTCCAGGCTGCCCAGCACGCCGAAAATATCGGTGTTGTAGCAGCATTTTTTGCCGTCCTCCAGCGTTAGCGTGTTACATGCGTTGAGCGCCTGCACCTCCGGCGCGCGCACGTCGGCCAGCTGCGCTACGCCGCTTTTGAAGGGCGCGGTAATGTTCATCCCGCTCAACCCCAGCTCGTCAAACAGCTGCACCGCCTCCTCTGCCGATTGCGCCGCCATCCGAAAGCAGGCCAACGTGTCGGCGTGCGAGGGGTAGGCAGCGTCAAACAGCAGGGGGCTTTTGCTGTGTAGCACAGGGTTTCCGGTAATGGCAAACAGGCTCATCAGGTTTTTGGGTTTTGGGTCGTTGAATTTTCAAATTGTTGAATCATAAAGTTCATGCTTCTTGCCGAAATTTGTCCGGGGGCGGCCTCCAATCCGCAGGCAGGCGCGGCGTAGGTAAATGGCGCTCCAAGGTAGAGGCAGGCTATGCGGGTGATTTTTCCGGCGTTGCCCATAGCAAAGGCTACTAAATTGCTTTCGCCCTCGTAGAGCGACATAACCCTTGCGCTGTCGTGCGCTGAGCGGGCGGTTGTGACCAGCTTTACTATATCGGCGTTCATGCGGCGGCAGTCGGCTATGATTTTTCGCATTTCCGGCAGGCAGGGCGTTTGCTCAAAGTTGTGGTACGATATGATGATTTTGCAGCCGTGCTCTTCGGCAAACTTCACCAGCGCTGTGCGGTAGCTCTCGTCGGATTCCATCTCAACGTCCACGTAGCTTGCGCCGTGCCGGATGGCAAATTGCAGCTGCCGCAGGCGTTCCGAAGTATCGAGCTTGCTTGCGCGGCACGTTGCAACTGTTTGCAGCTCTTTGTGTTCGAGCAGCTGCTTTACCTGTTCCGGCTTTAGCTGCATCAGGTCGAGGCGCAGCTCGGCCATAGCGCAGCTCTGCGCTATGCCGTAGCAGTCAGCAAAGTTGGGGGTGGTCATGCTGACGCAGATTCTTGGGTCGTTTACCTTTTCTACTAACATCGTATATTAGCTGGGTGTGTATGGTTTATGGATGCGCCTCAGCTCTCTGCTGCGACTAAGCGGCCGAGCGTTGCGAGCGGTATCTCGCGCACTTCGCAGCGTCCAATGCCCACCGGCAAAACCAGGTGAATGGCGTCGCCGCTTTTCTTTTTATCCTTGCGCATGGCGGCGTACAGCGTGGCGGCGGGGATGTTCACGGTGGCGGGCAGGGTCAGGCGTTGCAGGAGCGCTTCTACCCTTTGCCGTTCGCCTGCGCTCATCAGCCCCAGCGCAACCGACAGCTGCGAGGCTTTGCACAGGCCAACGCTCACCGCCTCGCCGTGCGAAAGCGTCGAGCACTTCTCTATGGCGTGCGCAAAGGTGTGGCCAAGGTTGAGCTTGCGCCGCTCGCCCTGCTCACGCTCGTCTACGGCTACGATGTCGGCCTTGATTTTTACCGATTCGTACACCAGCTGCTCAAGGACTTGCGGGTCTTTTTGCAGCGCCTTTTCCGCGTTCTTTTCCATGCAGTCAAACAGCGGTGCGCTGGTAATCATGGCCGCCTTCACAATTTCCGCAAACCCGGATACAAACTCTTTTTGCGGAAGCGTGGCCATGCTCAGCGGGTCGCATATAACGAACTGTGGCTGTGCAAATACGCCCAACATATTTTTGTATCCTCCGTAGTTCACGCCGTTTTTTCCGCCCACGCTTGCGTCAACCTGCGAGAGCAGGGTGGTGGAGATAAAGCCAAACGGCAGTCCGCGCATGAATATTGAGGCGGCAAAGCCGGTCACGTCGCACACAATGCCCCCGCCCACGCCGAGGATGAATGTTTTGCGGTCGGCCTCAAGGCGCACAAGCTCCGAGGTGATGTAGTCGATGGTGGCGAGCGTTTTGTGCTGCTCGCCCGTCCCGATTTCGATGGTTGGAAATGTGTCGCACAGCGAGCGGTAGTGTTGCCGCACGTTGCCGTCGGTAACGACAACAATGTGCGACGGCGGCAGGTAGCTGCCGATGTTGGCCGCCGCCTCGCCTGTCAGGATGCGCGAGCCGTGCAGGGATATTTCTTTCATGGTAGATTTAATGAATATGTTGCTCTATAGACTTCATCCTCCGGCGACGATATTTTCGGTGCGCGCAACGCTCCTACCATCGTCCACCGGCGCCGCCACCGCCCGACAGCCCGCCGCCACCTCCGCCAAAGCCGCCTCCGAATCCTCCTCCGCCGCCAAAGCCGCCGGACGATCCTCGTCTGCCGCCGCCCGGCAGAAACGGGAAGAAGAAGAAAGCGTCTCCCGCGCCTCTCCCGCCGTCGCCGTTGCCGCCGCCGCCCTTGTTGCGTCCGGCAAGGAAGATGACGATGAGCACAACAAAGATGGCCAGCAGGATGAGGCTTTTGAGTGCGTCGCCCTTCCGTTCCTGCTGCCTGTTGGCCTTGTACTCGCCTGCGGCGTAGGCTGCAATGGCGGTCACCGCCCCGCTGATACCTCCGTAGTAGTCGTCGCGGCGAAAGTGTGGAATCATCACCTGCTCAATGATGCGCTTGCAGTACACGTCGGGCAGCACGCCCTCCATGCCGTACCCCGTGCCCACGAACACATCGCCGTGCTCGCGACCACGCTTGGGCTTGACGAGGATGAGCACCCCGTTGTTCTTATCCTTTTGCCCGATGCCCCACTCCCTGAAAAATTCGGGCGACAGCTGCGCGAGCGTGTACCCGCCTGCGTCGGCAATAGTGATGACGTATATTTGGGTAGACGTCGAATCGTGGTAGTCGCGCAGCTTGTGCTCCAGCAGCTGTTGCTCTCGGGGCGTGAGCGCGCCCGCAAAGTCGTTCACCAGACGCGGAGGCTGCATGGGCTTTGGGAGAGGTTGCGCCAGCGACGACATGGCGACAAGCAGCGTCGCCAGAAAGCTGCATATTTTCATCGTCGGCATGTTAGAATTTCACGTCGGGGGCTTTCTCTGCCCCGGGGTCGGCCTCAAAGTAGGCTTTCTTCTCGAAGCCGAACATGCTCGCAAAAATATTGTTGGGGAAGCGGCGGATGTAGGCGTTATACTCGCGCGTAATCTCGTTGAACGTGCGGCGTTCTACCGCTATTCGGTTTTCCGTTCCCTCCAGCTGCGCCTGTAGCTCCAGAAAGTTTTGGTTGGCCTTGAGGTCGGGGTAGTTTTCGGCTATTGCCATCAGCCGTCCCAGCGCCGAGCTCACCTCGCCCTGCGCCGCCTGGAATCGCCTGAGGGACGTCTCGTCGAGCCTTTCGGGGCTGATAACCACCTGCGTAGCGCGGGCGCGGGCTTCCACAACGCCCTCCAGCGTTTGCGATTCGTGCTTAGCGTAGCCCTTCACGGTTTCCACCAAGTTGGGGATTAAGTCTGCGCGGCGTTGGTATTGGTTTTGCACCTGTGCCCAGGCAGCGTCTACTTTTTCCTGCATGGTTACAGGCTTATTGTAGTACGAGCACGACGACAGCATCGCTGCCGACAATGCCACAAAAATTATGTGTTTCATCTTTTTTTCGTTTTTTAGCAGCGCAAAATTACATGAAAATCCTCGGTTTTCCAAGTATTGAAGTAAATCTTCCAACCTCATTTCCTTATTGTCGTTAGTAGCTACGGTCGCAGCGTCGTTGCAGGTAGGGGCTGGGGTTCCTCCGCTCTGCTTGCTCGTGCCTCGTGCGCTCCGCTGCGGAATGACGGGGAGGGCGCACATGGGAAGGGGCGGAAGGAGGCGGAAGCATCGCGTTCGCAATCACCGTAAATCACCAAAATCAAAAAAAATCACAGCTCAGACATTTCCGGCGCAGAGCGTCGAAACCTCCAGCCCGTAGCCGTTCGACGGCAATGTGGGAAGTTTGTACCCTTGAGGGACATTCACGGGTGCAAACGCTTCACCACCTTTAGCCGGTGGGTGTAGCGGTTCAGGTCGCTATTGAAGATACCTTTATCGTCAACCCTGTCGATGCGGACGCAGCCGGAGGCGTGAATAATTCGCCCCTTGTCAAGCATCATGCCCACGTGGATAATTTTTCCCTCCTCGCTGCAAAAAAAGGCAAGGTCTGCGGGCTGTGCGTCTGCCACATCGTCCACAACTACCCCCATATCGGCCTGCTGTGCGGCGTCGCGGGGGATGCTCAGCCCGGCCAGGCGGCAGGCCAGCTGCGTAAGCCCCGAACAGTCAATACCCAGCGCCGTGCGCCCTCCCCAGAGGTAGGGAGCGTTGAGCAGCTGTAGCGCGGCGGCCACAGAGGTGCGCCGCCAGCTGCTGGGTAGCCTGCGAAGGACATGTTCCAGCCGGTAGGCGCTGCCCGCCAGCGAAAACGTGCGCGCGGCCTCGCTGTACCCGTACAGCACGCTGCCCTGCGGAAGCCAGATGCGCTGCCTCGTGTTTTCGCTCACGGCGCAGCACAGCGCAGAGGTGCAAAGACGCTCAGGCAGGGCAAGCTCCCGCCTCCACTCCTCATCGGGCAGCAGGCGCACCATCAGCGGGTTAACCCACCCCTCGTAGCGGTCGGCCACGGCGCAGACGCGCAGCCAGCGGTCGGCCTGCTCAGCAACAAAAAACGCTTCGCCCCACAGCAGCTGCGATACCATTTCGCTACGCTCGTCGGCGGCAGCACGCATGGGCACTATCGGACTAATGGCAATACCATGCTCCATATCTTGTTGTAGATTGATTGCTGTCATGCAGCTCAAATTCAGCACATACAACTAAAAATCAGCCATTTATAGCGTATGAGAAAATATTCATTTATGTGAAATAATGCTGTAAAGATAGAAAAAAATGTGAGCTGTTTGTCGAAGTTGACAAAAAGCAGTACTTTTGTAGCTGTTTTTTTGAGGAATTTGGGGAGATTTTTAGCTATAGACTACGGGAAAAAGCGCGTGGGCATAGCCGTTACCGACGAGCTGCAAATTGCGGCCAACGCGCTTGACACGCTTCCCCCCGCCGCCGCGCTCGACTTTTTGCAGCGCTACGCCGCGACCCACAGCGTTGAGCTCGTGGTAGTGGGAATGCCCGTTAACCTCAACGGTCAACCCGCAGCAGCAGCGGCAGGGGCAAGGGAATTTATGTTGCGCATCAAGAAGCGGCTGCCCAACATGCCTGTTGAAATGTTCGACGAACGGTTCACCTCCAAAATGGCTAAGCAGGTTATTCTGGAGGCAGGCGTGAAAAAAATGGGCAGACGCAACAAGGAGTTGATAGATAAAGTTAGCGCCTGTATTATGTTACAGTCGTATATGGAATACCGAAATCGAAAATCGAAAATTGAAAACCCGCATGATTAAATTTTCTCAGGGTAAGTCGATAATGCTGCTTATCCTAGCATTAATGCTCAGCGACACTGTCTTTTCACAGCTCGTGCAAGATTCTGTAGATTTACAGCCATACGACATCAAGATAGAAGATGATGAATCTTCGGAGGCCGACTCTGTGCTTTTTGTTGTGCCGGATTCCAGCACCCCCTATCCGGCCTACGCCATTTACGGCGACTCATGGAGCAACATTGACGTGAATCCCTACAAAGTTTCGCTCACCAACATGCCCGGCAGCGTTGCCATTAACTTGGACGGCTACACGCACCCCAACCGTAACGTGATTACCTCGCGCTTCGGATTTCGCCGCTGGAAGTTCCACTACGGGATTGACTTGCGGCTGGCCGTGGGTGATTCGGTGCGCTGCGCGTTCGACGGTCGCGTGCGAATTGCCCGACGAGGCAAAGCTTACGGCAACTACGTGGTGGTAAGGCACCACAACGGGTTGGAAACAACCTACGCACACCTGAGCAAAATTCTGGTAAAGGTAAACGATAACATCAAGTCGGGCGATCTGGTTGGCTGGGGAGGCAACACCGGACGCAGCACCGGCCCCCACCTGCACTACGAAATACGCTACCTGGGACAAGCCATAGACCCCATGATGATAATCGATTTTGAAGAAGCAAAGCCCTACAACACAACGCTCATGCTCACGGCGCACCATTTTGAGTATGTCAAGGAGGTGGAGAAGTTGCGCTACTGGGTGGTACACTCCGGCGATTCGCTCTGGTCTATTTCACAGAAAACGGGAGTGCCCATAGCGCGCATTTGCGAGGTTAACCACATTTCGCGCTCCTCAACTTTGCGTCAGGGTCAACGCCTCCGCTATCGGTAAAAAAAATCGGCAGGCGAGGCGTTATATCAAGGTATACGCAGGCAAAGCCAACATTGGTGTAGAAAAAAACCACCTGATAGCGGTTTTTAATCCCGAAAAACCTTTTACATCACCACAGAGAGGCTTAAAACTAAACCTCCTCTATTTCGTACTTGTCCTTTCCGATGAAAATCAAGGAGAGGTAGCGCACGTCGGAACGGTCGGCGAACTGCGGCGATTCGCGGTACTTTTTCAGCTGGGCGCGGGCTTCGCTGCGCTTTTCCTTCATCAGCTTTCGGCTTCCGGCCTTCTCCTTCTTAACGTACTTGACTTCCCAAACCCACTCGTAGGGGATGTCCGGCAGTATATGGCTGCGCTGCATGTAGATATCCACGTAGCCCTGACTCACCTCCAGCTCGGTGACGGTGATGTATATTTTACTCTGGAATAGCCCG
>JAIRSZ010000209.1 GCA_031255195.1 Prevotellaceae bacterium
ACGCTCTACGCCAGGTGGATTAAGACGCACTACACCGTAACCTTCAATAGCAACAGTGGAAGCGACGTTGCCCCGCAGAAGGTGTTAAACGGCAGCACGGTATCGCAGCCTCCCACTCCCACCCGCAACGGCTACACCTTTGCCGGGTGGTACAGGGATGCGGCGTTTACCGGCGTGTGGAGCTTTGCCACCGACGTGATAAACAGCGATATCACGCTCTACGCCAAGTGGATATCAAACGATGCTACCAGCTATGAGGTAGCGTTCAACAGCAGGGGCGGCAGCTACATTCCCCCACAGCGGGTAGAGGAAGGCGGCAGGGTATCGCAGCCTACCAATCCCACCCGCAACGGCTACACCTTTGCCGGATGGTACAGGGATGCGGAGCTTACCACCGCATGGAACTTTGCCACCGACGTAGTTAACGCTAACGTTACGCTCTACGCCAAGTGGATTTCAGGCGACGTTGTCACCTACACCGTCACCTTCAACAGCAACGGCGGCAGCGATGTTTCCTCGCAGCAGGTGGCGAAGGGCGGCAAGGTATTGCAGCCCACCGATCCCACCCGCGACGGCTACACCTTTGCCGGATGGTACAGCAATGCGGCGCTTACCTCCGCATGGAACTTTGCCGCCAACGAGGTTAACGGCAACGTTACGCTCTACGCCAGGTGGGAGTCTTCCACCGGCATAGCCGACGGCGGCAGCACAGAGGAGCGCAGCAGCCTGCGGGTGTACCCCAATCCCACCACCGGCGAGCTGACCGTAGAGAGCGAAGGCGCAGAGACGCTGCTGTACACCCTGTCCGGCACGCTGCTCGAGCGCACGCTCAGCCGCCGCCTCAACCTGTCGAGCTACCCCAACGGCATTTACCTGCTCAAGGCAGGCAGCAAAACCGCTAAGGTAGTGAAGCAGTAGCAGCAAAAATATTGCCAAGCCTTTTGGAGGGTGGTGGTTGCATATAGCTGGCAGAGAGCCAGCCATATGCAACCACCACCTTTTTTTCTCCCCTCCTACAAGCGCGCCGTCATTGGTAGCCCAAATGCCTGAACTGTGATTCTTTTGATTTTGATGATTTACTGTGATTGCTGACGCAGCACTTCCGCCCACCATTGCTGTCGCCAGCTACGGGCTAAGGTTCCTCCGCTCCGCTACGGAATGACGGCGGCGATGCTGTCGCTTAAGGTGCAGAAAGTTATGTGTTAGCTGTTAGTGGGGCGTGCCCCACCCACAACAGCGTACCAACTTTTTATCCCACCCTTTTCCCCCTCCGCGCCCCGCTCCCGCCCGTCATTCCGCAGCGGAGCGAGCGAGGCACGAGCGAGCGGAGCGGAGGAACCCCAGCCCGTAGCTGTCGACGGCAATGAGGTAATGAGGTTTGGGAAAATCGTTTGCAACAGGCTGCTACTGAGGTTGTTTTGTTGAAAAAAATTAGGTGGAAATGAGGTACAGGCGCTCTAACGCTTTTGTCGGCAGCTACGCTCGCTTGTCCTCACCAGCTACAGTCTGAGGTTCCTCCGCTCCGCTTGCTCGTGCCTCGCGCGCTCCGCGCCTGAAATGTCAGGACTGAATCCATAATCCAATTCATAACCTTCCCCAGAAAATACCAACAAATGGTTATGTTTTCCGCCAAGCGTCCGCTATGCGTCCGTAAAAAATACCTACAAATAAGGATTGCGGCGGGCTTCCGCTGTGCCTACCTTTGTAGCCGAAAATATGCCGCAAGGCAGAGCTACAGTTTTTGGATTATTTGCAGATTATATGGAGATGGTGATTGGAATGGGTGAGAGGGTACAAAAATTTTTATCATACGTAATGTCGCGGCGTCGCTACAGCGTCGCGGCTTTTTTTTGCCCCGTCTGCCGAAAGATTCCGGCGCAGTACGCCGTTCCTTTGCTGCTGTGCTTGCTGTGCACTGCTCCGGCCTTTTCGCAGGAGGATGCCGTGCAGCTGTGGGGTAGGGTGGTTAGCGCCGACGGCAGCCCGGTGGAGCACGCTTCGGTGGCGCTCAGGAATACGCGATTCGGCACGGTTGCCGACGGCAAGGGAAGGTACATTCTTCCCGCTCCGGCGGGAGAGTATACGCTGGTGGTTAGCGCTATGGGCTACGCGACCGTTGAGCGTCCCCTGTCGCTGCGCAGCCGGCAATCGCTGATGCTGGAGTTGATACCCGACGAAAAGGAAATAGAGGAGGTGACGGTGGTAGGAAAAAGCGCCGTGCGGCAGGTGAACGAGTCGGCGTTCAATGTGGTGGCCATAGACGCCAAGCCCCTGCACAACACGTCCATGAGCTTGACCCACGCGCTCGACAGGATTTCGGGCGTGAAGATACGGGAAACGGGCGGCGTGGGATCTAACACGCAGGTTGCGCTTAACGGGTTCAGCGGGCGGCACGTCAAAATGTTTATGGACGGTGTGCCG
This sequence comes from Prevotellaceae bacterium, assembly GCA_031255195.1. Classification (GTDB taxonomy): domain Bacteria; phylum Bacteroidota; class Bacteroidia; order Bacteroidales; family UBA932; genus JAITMY01. Next base: position 2,422 of record JAIRSZ010000209.1, read on the forward strand.
ATGGAGGGCTTTGGAGCATCGTTTCAGCTCAACAACATCCCCGTTAACCTTGCCGAGCGAATTGAGGTCTACAAGGGCGTTGTGCCTGTAGAGCTGGGCGCAGACGCGCTGGGCGGCGCTGTCAACATTGTTACCCGGCAGCTGCGGAGCACCTACGTGGACGCTTCATACGCCTACGGCTCGTTCAACACCCACCGCTCGAATTTCAGCGTGGGGCACACCGCAAAGAGCGGGCTGACCTTCCAGCTCAACGCCTACCAAACCTACTCCGACAACAGCTACAGGGTAAAAACCCAGCTGCTCGACGTGGCGACAAATACCTACTCGCAGGAGAAGTTCTGGTTTCGGCGCTTTCACGACGGCTACCGCAACGAGGCGGTAGTTGGCAGGGTGGGCGTAACCCGCAAGCCGTGGGCAGACCGCCTGCTGCTGAGCGTGACGCTGAGCCAGGAAAAGGCGGAGATACAAAACGCCAACCTGATGAAAATCGTTTACGGCGGGCGCGAGCGGAAAGCCCAAAGCGCCATCCCCTCGCTCCACTACGAAAAGAAGAATCTGATTGTGCCCAACCTCCACTTTTCGCTGACGACAAGCTACAGCATCTCCCGCAACAACAACATCGACACGCTGGCGCGGCAGTACAGCTGGAACGGGGAGTACCGGCAAAAAAGCGCCCGTGGCGAAGGGCAGTACTCTATGGGCGAGTACAACAACAGCGTCTTCAACGCCACCGCCAACCTCCGCTACCGCTTTGCCGACATGCACCACGTGTCGCTGAGCAACCTCTACAGCGACTTTAACCGCAAGGCCACAGATGCTGCCGCCAACTCCGAAAACAGCGTTGCCGCTACCTTCATGCGGCGAACCAGCGCCAAAAATGTGGCGGGAATATCGTACAGGATTCAGCCGTCGGACAGGTGGAGCGCCTCGGTGTTTGCCAAGCGGTACGACGTGCTGGTGCGGGGACCTGTGGACGTTTCTACCGTAACCTCCTCCGCCGTGTACGAGGAGCAGGGGCGGTCGTTCTCCACCGAAGGCTACGGGCTGGGCGCAACTTACCGCATCTTGCCGTCGCTCCACCTGAAGGTCTCGTTTGAAAAATCCTACCGCCTGCCTTCGGAAAACGAGCTGTTCGGCGACGAATCGCTCGAAACCGGCGACGTTGGCCTGAAGCCCGAAAACAGCCATAACATCAACTTCAACATCTGCTACGACAGGGCGCTGAGCAAGGCGCACACCGTCTACTTCGACGTTGGGCTTATCTACCGCGATACGAAGGACTACATCCGCCGCCAGATAGAGCAGCGGTACGGCGGCGCATACTACGCCAACCACGGGCAGGTGCGCAACCTCGGCTTCGATGTGGAGGCAAGGTACTTCTACAGGCGGGTTTCCGTGGGCGGAAACTTCACCTTTCAGGACATACGCAACATGGAGCAGTACGCCGTGGGAGGGCGCAAGCTCATCTACTACAAAGACCGGATGCCAAACGTCCCCTACCTGTTTGGCAACGCCGACGCCACCTGCAACTTCTACAACCCGGTGGGTAGGGGAAGCGTGCTGTCGGCGACCTACAACCTGCGCTACATTCACTCTTTCTTTCGGAATTGGGAGAGCGAGGGCGGCGACATCATCATTCCGAGTCAGCTCTCGCACGACCTGACCCTCACCCTGTCGCTCCGAAACGGCAGGTATCACATTGCAGGAGAGGCAAGAAACATTACGGACGAAATGCTCTACGACAACTACAGCCTCCAAAAGCCGGGGCGAAGCTTCATGCTAAAGCTCCGATATTTTTTCTTTAAACAGTAATTCATCATTAAAAAACCAATTAACAACCAATTAACAACCAATCAAATTATTATGAAAGCAAACATCAACCAGACCGCGCTGAGAAAATCGGCGCTTATCGGGTGCGGACTCCTCACCCTGACCTTAACCTCGTGCGACAGCAAGGAAGACTTGAATGACAGCGCGCAAAAAGAGGGGAAGTTTTTTATTGCCGCTACGGGCGAAACCGCTCAGTACATCCTTCTGGCAGACAACCTGGAGGCCGGCGACCTGAAAATTGGCGACAACGTGAAGGAGCTGGAGCAGTCGGGGTATACGTGGATATTCAACGACAACCCCTTGGCGGCTGTCGGGTTAATCTACCAGCAGGGGGATCCCGGCGTGGGGTTGGGATTTACCGCAAACGCCGACGGCTCGCTGCGGGAGCCGGGGCAATTCCAAATCACCTCGCGCTTTACCTCCTACGGCTTCTTTGAGAGTTACGCCCTCACCAGCGTGGGCGGACAAACGCCGGTGGATGCGCAGGGCAACGCCCTTGCCGACGCAAACGGCAACGAAAGGTCGGACGGCGTTACCTTCAACTTCATTGACCTGAGCAATAACTTTTCCCTGACGGACAAAACCATTACTACGCTCAACATCACCGGCAACGGCGAGCAGGCCACCTTCTCCGGCATTGTGGACATGGGCAACGGCGAATTCCTCACCGGGCTGGTTGTTTCGCAGCCCAGAGACCCCAGCGCAACCGGAGGCGCAAGCTCCGGCACGATAACCTGCCCCGACAGCGTGTGGGTGGCCGCATACGACAAGGAACTCAACCTGAAACGGATTTACAGAAGCGACAAGCTGAGCTACTCTTCGGGGCGATACCGCTCGCAGTACTACTCGCAGCTGGGAAAGGCCGACGACGGCAGCGTGTACGTCTTTTCCGGCTCGTATGAAAGCTCCACCAAAAATCCCTGCGGCGCGCTGAAAATCAACAAAAATGCCACCGACTTTGACCCGAGCTACTACTTCAACATCGAAGAAAAAACGGAGGGATACCGTTTCAGGAAGGTTTGGCACGTTACCGGAAGCTACTTCCTGCTCGAGCTCTACAACGACCTTCCGCCTGCAAGCGTCAATACCGCCGCCACGCAGTACGGCGTTGTGGACATGGCAAACAAAACCTTCAAGTGGGTAACCGGTATTCCGGCTAAGGATAAGATTACCGGCACTGGTCTGCCTATGGCCTACGGCGGAAAAATCTACTTCCCCATCGCCGTTGAAGGCGACGCTCCTGCCATTTACGTCATCAACCCTGCCTCTGCCGAGGGAGCAAAGGGCATAAGCGTAGACGGCGCGTCCGCCATCAACGCAGTAGGACGGATAGCGCAGTAGGATCCGGTGATTTTTGGTTGTCTGAGCTGTGATTTGTCCGGTTGGGTTGGGGCTGAAATCGCACAGGTCACCGCTCAGGCATTCTCCAAAGCCGTGCAGGGCAGGCTGACGCTGGCGTGGAAGGTGTTTCCGTCCGAAGCGCACGGAGCCATTCCCATTGCTGGGCTTGGCCGTGGATGCTTTTAAAAGCTTTAAATCTAAAAAATTATCTGTAATGAAAAAAATCTTTCGCTTGGTGCACCTTTGGCTATCTGTGCCGTTTGGGTTGGTCATTGCCGCGATATGCTTTTCGGGCGCTGCGCTGGTGTTCGAGCCTGAAATCATGAGGCTCTGCTACCCTGCGCGCTACTACGTGGAGCGGATAGGGGAGAGGCCGCTTCCGCTGGAGCAGCTGGTGGCGAGCGTTAGCCGCCAGCTGCCCGATAGCGTGACGATAGCCGCCGTGCAGATTCCGGCCTCGCCCGCAGAAACCTACCGGATAGGCTTTCCCGGGCGCGGCACGCCGCCGGTGTACGTCGACCCCTACACGGGCAACATCTGCGACAACGCTGCCGCGCGGGGTAGCTTCTTTTCCGTCATGCGGCGGCTGCACCGCTGGCTGCTGGACGACTTTCGGTACGGCGGAAAGCCTTCCGTTGGGAAAATCGTGGTGGGCGTTAGCACGCTGGCGTTTGTGTTCATCATCGTTGGCGGCATTGTTGTCTGGATACCCAAAAGCAGGAAAGGCCTGCGGGCAAACCTGAGCGTCAAGCTGCGCTTTGGGTGGAAGCGGACGCTGCGCGACATGCACGTAGCCTTGGGCATTTACGCCGCGCTCATCCTGCTGGCGTTGGCGCTCACGGGGTTGACATGGTCGTTTGGCTGGTATCGCAGCGGTTTTTACCGCGTTTTTGGCGCTGAGCCGCCGAAGCTGACCGCCCGCAACGCATCTCCGCCGTCGCCGCCACAGCAGCAGCAGCAGCAGCAAGGCGGCAGTCGGGGTGAAGGCGAGGCGGGCAGAGGCGAGCGTCGAGGCGGTGGCGAAAACCCTGCGGGCGGCCGTCGGAGTGGCGGCGCTGTTGACTACAGCCGGTGGCAGGTTGCTGTTGATCGGGTGAGGGAGCAGCATCCCGACTATAGAAGCCTGACGATTCAGGACGGGCAGGTGCTGGCGTCGCTGTCCTCCACGGGCAACAGCCGGGCGGCGGATGTTTACACCTTCAATGCGCAAACGGGCGATCTCACCGACGTTAGCCTCTACAGGGACGCCGACAGGTCGAGGAAGCTGCGCGGCTGGATTTACTCCGTCCACGTGGGAAGCTGGGGCGGAATGGTCACGCGCATCCTCACGTTTTTGGCGGCGCTCTTTGGCGCTACGCTACCCCTCACGGGCTACTACCTGTGGATTAGCCGATACGTGCAGCGAAGGAAAAAAAGGAGACGGCAACCGTCTTTCTAACCGCAAAGGCCGCAAGGATTTTCGCAAAGGGCGCAAACAAAGCTGTTAGGGATAAGTGTGTTTTCTCTCATCAGCCTTTGCGCTCTTTGCGCATCCCTGCTTTTTGGCGGATACCGGCGCGCACGTTTGTAAATCTCGAAAATTTCATGTAAGTTTGCTGCGCCAATTTTAAGATTTGCAATTAACAAGCATAAAACTTTGCCTCGCGGTTTTTAATTCGTAACGAAACTATTATATGTCTATAGAAGGAACTGAACAGGTTATAACAACGCAGCGGCTAATTGGGAAAAAGCAGCGTGGAGAGAAAATCACCATGCTCACCTCGTATGACTACACTATGGCTCGTATTCTCGATTCCGTGGGCATTGATGTTATTCTGGTCGGCGATTCGGCCGCAAACGTAATGGCCGGTCACGAGACAACGCTGCCCATCACGCTCGACCAGATGATATACCATGCGCAGTCGGTTATGCGTGCCGTGAAGCGCGCGCTGGTGGTGGTTGACCTCCCCTTTGGCTCGTACCAGGGAAACTCCAAGGAGGCGCTCAACTCGGCCATCCGCATTATGAAGGAGAGCGGAGCCGACGCTGTGAAGCTCGAGGGCGGCGAGGAGATTGAGGAATCCATCCGGCGCATCCTCAGCGCAGGCATCCCCATCATGGGGCATTTGGGACTCACGCCGCAGTCCATCAACAAGTTTGGCACGTATGCCGTGCGCGCGCGGGAGGCTGAGGAGGCCGAAAAGCTGGTGCGCGACGCCCACCTGCTGGAAAAGCTCGGCTGCTTTGCCATTGTGCTCGAAAAAATTCCGGCTACGCTGGGGACAAAGGTCGCAGGCGAGCTCAAAATACCGGTGATTGGACTCGGCGCAGGCAGCAAGGTCGACGGGCAGGTGCTCGTGGCGCACGACATGCTGGGGCTGCTCCAGGAGTTTTCGCCCCGTTTCCTGCGCCGCTACCACAACCTCTACGCCGAGATGCGAAACGCCTTTGCCCGCTACGTGAGCGACGTGCGGTCGGGCGACTTCCCCAACGAAAAAGAGCAGTACTGACGGCCTGTAGCGCACACCCTCACGAGAGAGTTATCTATGGAATCCTCCAACATTCTGTACGAAGACAACCACATCATCGCCATCAACAAAGCCAACGGCGAGCTGGTGCAGGCCGACATACCGTGCGCCGACTCGCTGGAGGAGGTGGTGAAGATGTTCATCAAGGTTAGGGACAAAAAACCCTCCGACGCTTTTCTGGGCGTGGTGCACCGCTTGGACAGGCCGGTGAGCGGCGTTGTCATTTTTGCCAAGACCAGCAAAGCCCTCTCCCGCCTCAACACCATGTTCCGGCTGGGGCAGATGCACAAAATCTACCATGCCGTGGTGCAGAATCGTCCGCCGTATGACGAGGACTTGCTCACGCACTACCTCGTCCGCAACGAAAGGCAGAACAAGTCGTATGCCCACAGCGCGCCTGTGCCCGGCAGCAAGGAGTCGCACCTGCGCTACCGCGTGGTCGCCGCAAGCAGCAGCTTCTTCCTGCTGGAGGTGGAGCTGCTCACCGGACGACACCACCAGATACGCAGCCAGCTGACCAAGATAGGATGCCCCATAAGGGGCGACCTGAAGTACGGCTACCCCCGCTCCAACCCCAACGGCGGCATATCGCTGCACGCCCGCAGCATCAACTTTATCCATCCGGTGAGCAAGGCAGAGATTACCATTGTTGCCCCCTATCCCAACGACGATGTTTGGAAACATTTTACGCAGTGGTGATGCGGGAAGAGACGTTGGCAGACTTTTTACGTCGCTGCGTAAACATTCTGTATGATTTGCCGAGGGGAAAAGACGTGGCGTGTTTTTTTTGATTAACGTTTTCGGGAAAATCTGTAGGGCGTCACATTGTCAAAGTCGGGATAAAAAGGCGAGTTTGTACCTCATTACCGTCGGCAGCTACGGTCGCTTGTCGTTGCGGGTAGGGGCTGAGGTTACTCCGCTCCGCTTGCTCGTGCCTCGCTCGCTCTGCTACGGAATGACGGCGGCGCGCGATGAGAAGGGGAAAGGGTGGGATTAAATGCCAGGAAGTTGATGTTTGTGGGGGGCGCCCCCCCAACATCAAAGTACTGGGATTTTTAACCGTTTGAATGTGGTAGGGTGTTTTTTAGATTTTAAAGTACATGGGTGGTG
>JAIRSZ010000013.1 GCA_031255195.1 Prevotellaceae bacterium
TGCACTCACCTCAAAAGGGATGCAAGAAGCAGGGTTGCATCCCTCCGTTGGTTAACGAGATTTTTGATTAACGAAGATTTTCTGCGCTCAATTAGCCTAATCGTTCATTGTTACAAGGAACTCCTCATTGTCCATTGTTTTGAGGAGGCGGTTGCGCATAAACTCCATTGCCTCTACAGAGTTCATGTCGGCAAGGTAGTTGCGCAGCACCCAAATGCGGCTCAGGGTGTCCTTGTCTACCAGCAGGTCGTCGCGGCGCGTGCTGCTCAGCGTAACGTCAACGGCAGGGAATACGCGCTTGTTGGAGAGCTTGCGGTCGAGCTGGAGCTCCATGTTGCCCGTTCCCTTGAACTCCTCAAAGATAACTTCGTCCATCTTGGAGCCGGTTTCGATGAGCGCCGTTGCCAGGATGGTGAGCGATCCGCCGTTTTCGATGTTTCGGGCAGCGCCAAAGAAACGCTTGGGCTTGTGCAGCGCGTTGGCGTCGACGCCGCCGCTGAGCACCTTGCCCGAGGCGGGCTGCACCGTGTTGAACGCCCGCGCCAGCCGCGTGATGGAGTCGAGCACAATCACCACGTCGTGGCCGCATTCTACCATGCGCTTGGCCTTTTCGAGCACAATGTTGGCTATCCTCACGTGCCGTTCCGCAGGCTCGTCGAAGGTAGAGGCAATCACCTCGGCGCGCACGTTGCGCTGCATGTCGGTTACCTCCTCAGGCCGTTCGTCGATGAGCAGCATTATCATGTAAACCTCCGGGTGGTTGGCGGATATGGCGTTGGCAATGTCTTTCAGCAGGACGGTTTTACCTGTTTTTGGCTGCGCCACTATCAGCCCGCGCTGCCCCTTGCCGATGGGCGCAAACAGGTCAACCACGCGGGTGGAGAGGTTGTTGTGCCCGTTGCCGGTAATGTTGAACTTTTCTTCGGGGAACAGCGGTGTGAGGTAGTCAAAGGTTTCGCGGTCGCGGATGTACTCTGGGTCTCGCCCGTTGATGGAGTTGATTTTTACAAGGGGGAAAAACTTTTCGTTATCCTTGGGTGGGCGGATATTTCCGGTAACGGTGTCGCCCGTTTTAAGCCCAAAGAGCTTGATTTGTGACTGTGAAACGTAGATGTCGTCGGGCGAGCTGAGGTAGTTGTAGTCCGACGAGCGGAGAAATCCGTAGCCATCGGCGAGCACGTCGAGCGTACCGGAGGCCGACACGAGCGCGTCGAACTCGTACCGCTTCTCCTTGTCCTGCTGGTAGCGTTCCTTCACATCCTGGTAGACAGGAGGCGTCTCGTGCTCGGCGGAGAAGTGCTGCTGTGGAGGAATGGGTGGAGGAGGCGTTTGCATCTGGGGCGGCATAGATTGCTGCTGTTGCAGGTGCATATCCTCCGGCATGTCCGGCGGCATGGCGATAGCAGCGTCCATAGCGGCGTCGCCCAGCGGCAGGAGAACGTCCTCTACGCGTATGGCGGCTTTGTCGTCGGGTTGCTGCGGCTGTTGTTGCTGTGGCTGCTGCTGTTGCTGCCGCGACCTGGGGCTTTGCCGGGCGTAGGATTTTTCGCTGCTTTTTTCGTAGTCGTAGGGTTGCTGTGTTTGTGTTTGTGTCTGCGTTTGCAGCTGTGCCTGCTGTTGCTTGGGCTTTGGGCCTCGCTTGGCGTAGGTTTTTTGGCCTGTGCTTTGGGCGTTTTCTGGCTGCTTTGCGCCAGCTTCCGAAGCCTGCACTCGGGGCTTTCTTCCCCGCTTTTGCGGGACTTCGCTGCTGTAGGACGATGCTGTGCTGTTGTCGGGTTTAGAAAGAGCCGCCGCTGCCGCAATTTCCTTTTTTATGCCTTGAACGGCCTGCTCGTCGAGTATTCTGTAAACCAGATTTTCCTTGGTCTGCGAGGTTGTTTTTTTTATGTTCATTTGATGCGCAATCTCTTGCAGCTCTTCCAAGGACTTGCCGTTGAGGGCTTGAATATCGTACATAACGTTAAATTAATGTGAATAACAATAATAACCTTCGTTGCTAACGTAACGAAACTTTTTTTCTGATGGTTTTATGTGTGAAGCAATAGCGAATGTAATCAATAAAAATTTTGAGAAATATGAAAGGGCGCGGAACGCTCCATAACGAAATGCTCTTGCGCCGCAAAGGTACATAATTTTTTTGTTTCGCCAAATTTTATCAAAAAAAAATGTGCGAAATGAGTATCTCCCTCATACTGAGGTTGCTAATTTGCTACAATCGCTACGTTAGCAGCAGTATGAGCAGCTGTGCGCTCAGCACGCGGAGAAACATGGTGAGCGGATACACCGTTGCGTAACCCACCGACGGGAGGTCGTTTCCTGCGGCTTCGTTGGCGTAGGCCAGCGCGGGCGGATCGGTCATGGAGCCGGCAATGAGGCCGCTCAGCGTAAAATAGTTGAGCTTCAGGAAAAGCCGCCCGATAATGCCCGCCAGCATGATGGGGACAAGCGTGATGAGCGCTCCGTAGCCCACCCACTTGTATCCTCCGGCAATAACAGTGTCGATGAATTGCTCGCCTGCGCCCAGCCCCACGCAGGCGAGGAACAGGGCGATGCCCACCTCGCGAAGCATCAGGTTGGCGCTCATGGTGGTGTAGGTTACCAGCTTGAATTTGGGTCCAAAATGGCTTATGAGAATCGAGACCACCAGAGGTCCGCCCGCCAATCCCAGCTTAACGGGCTGCGGTATGCCCGGAAAGGTGAAGGGAATACTCCCCAATATTACCCCCAAAAATATTCCCAAAAACAGCGGAAAGAGGTTTGGGGCGTTGAGGCGTTTGAGCGAGTTTCCAAGCTTTTTTTCCACCTCAGCAATGGCAGGCTCTGTGCCCACCACCGTCAGCCTGTCGCCTATTTGCAGGCGGAGGGACGGATAGGCCACCAGGTCAACCCCTGAGCGGTTGACGCGGGTGATGCTCACCCCCAGGCTGCGAATTCTCAGCTGCTCCAGCGACTTCCCGTTCAGCTCCGACTTGGTGATGAGAATCCGGCGCGAGATGAGCTGCGTACCGAGGTTCATCCACCTGATGTTGACCTCTTCCCCGATGAAGGCGGTGATGGCGGGGACAGCCGCAAAGGAGGTTACCACCAGCATTTCGTCGCCAAGGTAGAGTAGGGATTCGGCGTGCGCCACCTCCACCGTGCCGTCCTTGCGGCGGATGCGCGATATGACGTAGTTCCTGTTGATGAGGTCGTGTATATCCCCAGCCTTCTTGCCGTTTAGGGCGGGATTGTTCAGGCGCAGCGATATTTGTCGCGGCTCGTCCTTGCTGCCGTTCTGGGTGCTGAGGGAGGCTTTTTCCTCCTTCTCCATGTTGATTTTGAAGATGTAGCGCAGCGCGATGATGGTGGCAACAATGCCCACCACCGCAAGCGGGTAGGCAATGGCGTAGCCCATAGCGATGTCCGGGCTGTTGGCGCCCGTCAAGTCGTGGTTGGCCTGCTGTGCAGCGCCAAGCCCCGGCGTGTTGGTAACAGCGCCCGACATAATGCCCACCATAGTGGTTATGGGCAATCCGGTGAGCTTGTAGATGATGCAGGTAACAATCACGCCCATCAGCACAACGCTGACGGCGAGCAGGTTGAGCTGCATCCCGCCCTTCTTGAGCGACGAGAAAAAGCTGGGGCCAACCTGTAGCCCAACGGAGTAGACAAAAAGTATCAGGCCAAACTCCTGTGCGAAGTGTAGTAGGTGTCCGTTCAGCCTCATACCGAAATGGCTGAATATAATACCCACAAACAGTATCCACGTAACGCCCAGCGAAATTCCGGCTATTTTAACTTTCCCCAGCAAAATGCCTGTGCTGATAACCAGCGCAAGTATCAGCACCGAGTGCGCTATGCCAACGCTTCCTGATGCTTCGTTGCTGAAAAACAAGCTATCTAACCACTCCATACTTTACAAATTCGATAAAAAAAATTAAGCGCAAATGTAATACAAATTGTAGCTTCTCATACCAATAATGTTTGCTACAAAGTACAAAAGAATATGAAGTGTAGAGAAATAGGAAGTATAGACAACCATCAGATTTTCAGAAAAATTGATGCGTTAAGGCAAGCATTTTGCCATTTGCTGTTAAAATATCAGGCCGAATCGAAGCGAAAAGAAGTTCATTAGGTTGCTACCCATTTTGAACTGAAACCCTGCGCTCAGCAGCGAGCCTACCGAACGGCCAAAGCGCACCCCCAAGGCGGGATTCAGGATAACGTAGCCGTTTTTGTTGCTGCTTGAGTTGAGGCTTAAGGCGTAGGCAGCGTTGGCGGCAATAAAGGGCGAGACGAGTCTCTTCGGCATGAGCTCCACGCGCATCTCCAGACCCAGCGGCAAAAACAGCGAACTCGACGGCATGTTGCCGGACTTGAGGGAGGCGCTTCCGAGCGAGGTAGCAGACGTGTCAATGGCGGACATCCTGTAAAAGCGCTGGATGCCAAGGTTAAACCCAATGCCAAAGTAGTCGCCGCGTCCGCCAACGACGTAGCGCACGCCCAGCAGCTTGTTGTCGTTGGCGGTGGCGGTGAGCGTGCTCTGCCCGTCGGCGATAGGCAGGTCGCCAAAGCCAATGCCTACGGAGACGTCTACCACCGAGTACAGGCGGATTTTCAGAGGCGTTTTTTCGTTTTCGATGTACGAGCTGCCAACGCCAAAAGTGCTATCGACTATGCGCTGAAAATCATTTATCTCCTCCTTTATGCGTTGGGCTTCGATTTCTTTCGCCAAAACCTGCCGGGTAATTCCGGCTATGCGCAGCGAATCTTCCTTTGCGATTCGGGGCGAAGATTGCAACGATTCCCGGGCTAACATCTTCACATTGGCCTTCTGGTAAACGAACACGCTCCCGTCGCGCAGCTGGATTCGTCCGGTTTTTGCCGCTCGCCCGATAATCTTGCCCCGAAGTATGCCTCCGTCCTTCAAGTACACAACATCTTCCTCATCCTGACGCTGCTGACCAGGCTGAGCATACACCGCAACAGTGCAACATGCGCAAAGTAAACCTATACATAGATAATGCTTCATAGCTGATACGTTTTTATTAGTTAATAATTATAAAATACGTTGTTTTTAAATGCTAATGTAGCATCTTAATCCTACCTTTGAACACAATTTTGTGCCATGTGCCGGGTGCATGGTAGCCAACAACTGCCAAAGAAAAACGTAGAAAACCGGAATTAGCGTATGAGCGTTAACGAAAAAAAGCAAATGCTGCATGTCTTTTAACCCAAATAGCATAGGAGTAGCCAACGGGAATTACTTTGCGCTTCCGTTCAACGCCGACGAAGCGGCGCTTACTCTGCTCCCCGTGCCGTGGGATGCAACCACCTCGTACCGTTCGGGTACGGCAGGTGCGCCACAGGCCATGCTCTGCGCCTCCGCGCAGGTAGACCTTTTTGACTTGGACTGCGGCGACGTGTGGATGCGCGGCATAGGCACGCTGCCCGAAAGCGTCGAGATACGGCAGCTGGGCAAGCGCGCCCGCCGCTGCGCCGAGAAGGTCATTGCGCTGCTGGGAAAAGGCGCAGACGAGAGCAGCGCAAAGGTTCAGCCGTACATCGAGCGGGTAAACCAGGCTTCGGCAACGCTCAACAGCTGGGTACGCGAGCAGGCGCGGCAGCTGCTTCGGCGCGGTCAGCTGGTGGGGCTGGTGGGGGGCGACCACAGCACGCCGCTGGGCTACTTGCAGGCGCTGGGCGAGGTGCACGAATCGTTTGGCGTGCTGCACATCGACGCGCACGCCGACCTGCGCAAAGCCTACGAAGGATTTGAGTTTTCGCACGCTTCCATCATGTACAACACCCTAAAGCTGATACCTTCGGTAAAAAGGCTGGTGCAGGTGGGTATTCGCGACTTGTGCGGAGACGAAGCAGACTTTGCCGAAAGAAATTCTCTCATACAACAATTTACGGACTACTACCTGCAAGAACGCCAATTTAATAGCATTAGCTGGGCTGCTTTGTGTGAGAGAATACTTGCAACTTTGCCCCAAAAAGTGTACATTAGCTTCGACATTGACGGGCTTTCGCCTGCATACTGCCCCAATACCGGTACGCCGGTGCCCGGCGGGCTTAGCTTTCATCAGGCCAGCTACCTTATCGGTCAGCTGGCGAAGCACGGCAAAACGATTGTGGGGTTTGATTTGTGCGAGGTATCGCCCGGCCGCAATGGCAACGAGTGGGACGTTATTGTAGGAGCACGCATGTTGTACAAGTTGTGCTGTTTTTGCCTGCTTTCGCAGCCGAAAAAGACGTAAAAATTTTTTTTAACATCACCTGTAAAATCCAAAAACCGCTATGAGCAAATCACGAATAGCCAAAGCCAGAAGGGTGCTCAACCAGATGCGCAGCGCCCAAAGCATTATTAGCCCTTTTTCCAAATTCTTCAAGCAGCAAACCACAGGCGGGATTTTGTTGCTCACGCTTAGCGCCATTGCCATTGCCGCAGCCAATCTGCCGGCGCTACATTGGCTGCACGACTTCTGGGACAGAGACCTTACGTTGACGTTCAACTTTGTTACTACCTACTTGCCCCTGCATACCGTGAGAGAATGGGTGAACAGCGGGCTTATGGCCATTTTCTTTTTCTTCATTGGTTTGGAGATTAAGCGCGAGATGCTGGTAGAGCACTCCTCGTCGCGCAACTACCTGCTACCCATATTTGCGGCTATAGGCGGCGTTGTTGTTCCGGCAGCCATCTATCTTTCCATCAACGGCGGAGCGGAGTCGCTGAGCGCTTCGGGGTGGGGGATTACCACGACCACCGGAATTGCGCTTACCATTTGCATGCTTTCGCTGCTCAAGTCGCGCGTGTCGCTTGCCATCAGGATATTCCTCACGTCGGTGGCCATTATGGACACCCTCGCCACCGATGTTATAATGTCGGTTTTATATCCGTCGCACGCCATCTACTACGGTTTTCTGGTGGCGGCAGCCGTTGTTGTCGGCCTGCTGATGCTGCTCAACCGCTTCCGCGTCAACTACGCCTTTCCCTACCTTGCGCTGGGGATTCTGCTGTGGTTTCTTGTGCTGCGCTCCGGCGTGCACGCCACCGTTGCGGGCGTGGCGTTGGCGCTAACTATCCCGTCGAGCATACGGATAAACCAGATTCGCTTTTACGCACGCAGCAAGTTCATGCTCGAAAAATTCAAGGAGGCATACAACAGCGCCACGCCGCTGCTGAGAAACGAGCACGAGCAGCAGCAAATAGCCAACCTGCAACGCGAAATAGACAAGGCAACGCCGCTCATTCTGCGCGCGGAGAACGCCCTTTACTCGTGGGTGCACTTCTGCATTATGCCCATTTTTGCGCTGGCCAACATTGGCTTCGTCGTCAACCAGGAGGCTATCGGGATGCTCACGAGCGCCACGGCTGTTGGTATCTTTCTGGGGCTGGCTGTCGGCAAGCCTGTTGGCGTTATGCTGATGAGCTTTGTTGCCGTCAAGTTCAAGCTCGCCACGCTGCCGGAGAAAACGCGCTGGGTGGAGATACTTGGCGCGGGCGTGCTGGCCGGCATGGGCTTCTCCATGTCCATTTTTGCCGGTACTGTTGGCTTTGGCAGCGGAGATGTTGCTGATTTGCAAAATTTAGGAAAATTAGTAACAATGATAGCTACCTTGTTTACAGCGGTTTGTGGATATATCATCCTGCTTGCAGCGGGCAAAAAAAATGCCTCTCACGCCGTCTGATGCTTTTTTTGCTATCTTTGTGCGGTTGATTATCAGCACAAGCAACGTAAACGAGCATGTTCGTAAAACAAACATAACAAAGCGGAGCTCACATGCGGGCTTCATTATAAATTACTTCCAAAAAACATCTACGATGAAAATGATTAGGACAAGCGTTTTAACAGCAGCGCTATCCGGCGTGGTGCTCATGTCGTGCACCTCCAGCGGGTTGAGCGCAAGGAGCAGCGAGGTTGACTCAGTAAGTTACGCCTTTGGCGTTAACATAGGCCAAAGCCTGAGCAACGTAAAAATTGAAGGCCTTAATGTTGACATCATCGCCAAAGGCATTCGCGATGTGCTCAACAACAACGGAGAAAATGCCAAAATGACCAACGAAGAAAGCATAGCCATTATTGAGGCATACTTTAGAAAAATGCAGGACGAAATGCTTGCTCGCAACCTGAATGAAGGTAACGAATTTTTGGAAAAGAACAAGACCGAAGAGGGCGTGATAACCACCGAAAGCGGCTTGCAGTACAAAATAATTACCGAAGGCACAGGCCCCAAGCCAGGCGAAACCGACGAGGTGGAGGTACACTACCGCGGTACGCTGCTCTCCGGCGATGAGTTTGACTCGTCTTACGAGCGCGGACAGCCCGCCAAGTTCAAGCTCAACCAGGTAATCAAGGGTTGGACGGAAGGCTTGCAGCTGGTGAACGAAGGCTCTAAGGTGCAGTTCTGGATTCCATCTGAGCTGGGCTACGGCGAGCAAGGCGGCGGGCGCATTGAGCCAAACTCAACCCTGATATTTGAGGTTGAGCTGCTGAAGGTAAACAAGGCAGAAGAAGAAAAAAAGTAGTAGCGCTGCTTACCGTGCCGCTTACTTTTACGCTTCACAAGACAAAACAAAAGCAGGCAACGTAATTTGTTTCCTGCTTTTTTGTCTTACTGCTCGTGGGTTTTGCTATTTTATTACAGTATGAGATTCCATTTTTTGAAATATTCCGCAGCCACTTTTGCCCGAACTACGCTTGTCGTAGCCGCCGCAGCTTGGTTTGCGTACAGCTGTCAAACACCGCAGGAACACGTAAGCTACACCACCATTAGCGCAACGTACAACGAGCCGGTAACCATAGACGGCGGGACATTCTACCCCAAACAAATCTACCGCTACCCCCAACTCTACAACATGAGCAACGCTACGGCGCAGGATTCGCTCAACCGGATGTTCCGGCTGGCCGACTACGAGGCGCTGCGAGCAGACACGCAGTACGTCAACGTGCAGCTGTTGGACAACGCAAGCTGCCCCGAGCAGGAGCGTTTCTACTCCTGTGAGTGGATACAGGTAAGCTACCTGAGCGACGAGCTCATTTCGTACAGCGGGATGCAGGAGTACAGCGGAGGGGCGCACCCGAGCTACGCGCTGCTCAAAGCGCGCACCATTGCGCTGAACACCCTCAGCCCGATACCGCTGCGCGATTTGTTTACGGGGGATTACCGGTCGTTTTTCAGGGAGCAGGTGGTCTCGTCGAAGCAGCTGGCGCAGTTTGTCGACAACGGTGTTGTGGAGTACGACGAGCTGGGCAGCGTCTGTGGCGACATACTCGATGCGTTGCTGCAACACATTGATACTGTGAGTACAACCGATAACATGCTGGTCGGCGACACTGCGCTGAGCATCCTGCAAGTTGACTTTCGCGACTATGGCTGTCCGGAGTTTATGCGCAACGTGATAGAGGTACGCATACCTTACCACGAGCTTGCCCCCTACATTAACCCCAAAGGATACCTGCGAAAATTCATAAAGTGAAGCCAAACGCCAGCTGTAGCAGCGCCCAAAAAGAACAGGTAGCAGAAATGTTCGACAGCATTTCGGGGCGATACGATTTGCTCAACCACGTGCTCTCGCTGGGAGTTGACAGATGGTGGCGCAAAAGCATGGTGCGACGAGCCAGACGCTGCCGCCCGCAAAGCGTGCTCGACGTTGCCACCGGCACCGGCGACTCGGCCATAGCGTTGAAAAAAAGCGGCGCTACGCGCATCGTCGGAGCGGACATATCAGCACAAATGCTCAAGGTGGCCGAGGCAAAATCCGGCGCCGCGGGCATTGAGTTCGTCAAGGCCGACGGAGAGCAGCTGCCGTTTGAGGATGGCTGCTTCGACGTGGTAACAATTGCCTTCGGCATCCGCAACTTTGAGCGGCGGCTGCAAGGTTTGCAGGAAATGCGGCGCGTGCTGAGGCAAAACGGTACGCTCATTGTGCTGGAACTCTCAATGCCCGCCAACGGCGTTGCACGAAACCTCTACAAACTCTACTTCTTGAGGGTGGTACCTCTGCTGGGGCGATTGATTTCGCGCAACAGCTATGCGTACCGCTACCTTCCCCGCTCGGTTGGCGAGTTTCCGCCGCGAAAAGCGTTTGCGGCCGAGATCAGGGAAGCCGGATTTGAAAATGTAAAAGCGGCCACGCTGAGCGGAGGCTTGGCTACTATATACGAAGCAAGAAGAAGGTGAAAAGGAATAACAAATTATTATTATTATCCATAACAGCAACAATGGGGTTTTGCGCCGCCGCTACAGCGCAAGGCAGGTCTTCGTTAGTGGCCAACCCCGACAACGGCTCCGGTAGCCCCGACAGAGCGACAAGGGTTATCTCGCAGAAGCAGCCATTGTACACTCCGAGCAAGCTGAGCGATATGCCTCCGGGCTTTCCGAGCAAGCTCATTACACATCCCCTTACGCAGCAGCACTACGACTACACCAAACGCCTGCACTTTGGCTTTGTGGTGGCGGTAGGCGCGCTCGACTACAGCATTACCAGCTCAAAGGAAACACAGTACAACAGCAACGGCGAATCGTCCGACTACTTTGTTGACGTGTCGACCCTCTCGCCGTCGATGGGCGTGGCAGCCCTGATGGACTACCGGATAAACCATTCGTTCAGCTTACGGTTGCAGGCAGGGCCTACCTTTGGCACGCGCTACATCAACTTTTTCAACGCCGATTCGCTCGCTGAGTCCATGCCGGTGCAGTCGGTGCTGGTTGAGGCGGCGCTCCTGCTCAAGTACAAGGCAAGGCGACACAGCGACGTAAGGCCGTACATGGTAGCCGGACTTACGCCCTACTGCGACGTTGCGGCGCTCAAGCCCTTCAACGAAAAGGGCGGCCTCTACATAGCCATCAACCCCTTCGATATTGCCCTCACCGCCGGTCTCGGCATTGACGCTTACGCTAACTTTTTCAAGTTTTCGCTGGAGATTAAGTACGTTATGGGGATGCTGAACGCCATTTCGTCCAAGACCTTGAGTGGGTACGAAAACTTCCCCAAATCAATAGACAAAATGTACTCGCACTCGTTTGTGCTCTCAATCATTTTTGAATGATATGCCCTTACGCATGAGTACCGGCGTTTTTGCTGCTCTGCTTACCGCTACGGCGGCAGCAGCCCCGGCCGCTACTCCTGCTTCCGCCTCTCGCCCCGACAGCGTTGCCACAGCGCCCTACGCCTACAGCGCCGCCGTTGTAAGGCGCATTGACGTTGGCGACGGGCAGCAGGGTTGGCTTCGCGAAGCAGGCATTAATCTGAAAAAATTTGAGGGGAAGCCTGCCGACAGGGTGTTTGTGTCAGGCGTGCTGCAAAAGTTTGTCCGCTACAGCGAGAACAACGGCTACCCTTTTGCCCGCGCGCAGCTTGTCAACGTCCGTATTGACTCGGGCTACCTCTGCGCAACGCTGAAGCTTGACCGTGGAAACCGCATAACCATAGACTCGCTAATAGCGAAAGGCGAAGTGCGCGTGCGGCCATCCTTCTTGCGAAACCACCTGGGGCTACGCAAGCCCCGCCTCTACTCCGAGCAGTACGTGAACGACATCGACAGGCGAATCAACGAGCTGGGGTTTGTGCGCACCGCGCAGCCGTCGGCGGTGGAGTTCAGGCGACATTCGTCAACGCTGTACGCCTACCTCGCTACGGGCAAGGCCAATCGCGCCAGCGGCCTGCTGGCCTTCGGTACTGACGAAGACGGCAAGCTACAGGTGAACGGCGAGGCCTCGCTCTTTGCGGCAAGCCTGTTCGGAGGCGGTGAAGAGCTTGGGATTGAATGGCGCAGCCCTGAGAAGAATACGCAGCTGCTGCGCGTATCCACCGGCGTGCCTTACCTCATCCTAAACACCATAGGCGCATCAGCCCTGCTCAGCATGGAGCGGCGCGATACGCTGTACATGAGCCTCAACGGTAGGCTGGGGCTGTCTGTGCCGGTTGGCGGACGCGGAAAATCATCGCTGTTTGTGGAGCTCCAGCGGCACAGCAACGGCAGCGGGGCGCAAGGTGCAACGGTAAACCTCACGCTCTACGGCGTTGACCTGCTGCTCCGCCGCACGGACAACCCGCTGTTTCCCCGCAGCGGATACGCGGCAGGCTTTTCCTTCGCCGCCGGACGGCGCAGCGTGAGCCTTTCCTCGGGCAGCACGGCAGGCATTGCCGTGGAGGGCGCGGCTGAGGCAGCGCGGCATTTTCGGTTGGGCAGCCACGCAAGTATTCTGGCGCGGGTGCAGGGCAAGGCAAAAGCTTCGCTCGCCGAAGCAGGCCGCGAGGAGCTGCTTCCGAGCGAGCTGTACGGCATTGGCGGCGCAGGCAGCCTGCGGGGATTCGCCGAGCGAAGCGTCTTTGCGCCGTTGTACGCCATTGCCACCGTTGAGCCGCAGCTCTTCTACAGCGCACAGGGCTACCTCCACGCCTTCTACGACTACGCCGTTGTGGACAACGCAGCCTCCTCGCGCAGCGGAGCAGTAAGCCACCTGCACAGCGTTGGCGCAGGAACGCGCTTTGCCACAGGCGCGGGCGTCTTTGCCATCACCTGCGCCCTGGGCTGCGAGGTTGGGAAAAAACCGCTGCTCAAGGAGGCAAAGGTACACGTGGCGTACACGGCGATGTTCTGAGCCTGCGCAAATTTGTAACACTCGTCTTTTTTTTGCGTTATAGAAGGTAAGAACATTCACAACACACCGAATGGTAGAACTGAACGGGCATAAGCAGCAAGTTTGACGCCTACGAAGTTAAGCAAATTCAGGCCATCTCCAAATTGGGCTCCTTTTCCCACGGCACGCTCAGGATAGACGCCATCCAGCGCTTCCACGCAAAGCTTAGCTTTACCAGGTTGACCATTGAAAAGCTCGGAAAAGAGCTGAATGTAGAATGTTCCCACTCGAACGCAATAGTCAAGCAAGCCTCCGACCAGCTTGAGTCAATCGAAATGAAAGGATCGTTTTCAAATCTGAACGTTGGGCTTCACCCGAACTTGTCGACGAGCATTGACACAGACTTGGGCTTCGGCCACGGCTTCGGTCACCTGTACGTATCTGATAAGCACAAGGTACGCTACTCGGTGTTGACGAATGACGATGGCCACAAGCGAGAAAAAAGGAAGGGCACAATCGGCGGCCAGCCAACTGCCAGCATCGTGGTGTCCGGTGAGTATGGCGACGTGAAAATTGAGTGAAAAGACAGCAAAAAAAGTAGCTGACGGCATCATAAAATATTGGCTGTTAAAAAGTAGAATGGTGATGAAAAATGTATGCGGCAGATTTTAGCACAAAAGATGTATTGGATGGAAGAAGTTTTGTGCTAACTTTGCGGGTGAGGAGTTTGGAATTGCAGGCGTTCGGAATCGTAAGCTGCTTCTAACCTCATAGCCTTCATTCAAAAATCAAAAAAAATTGAGAGCAAACAGTTTCTTCTTCTTCTTTGCTGCGGCAACGCTTGCCGGCTCGTGCGTGGAGCGCGTTACGATTGATACGAACAGCCAGAACTCTAAGTTGATAGTCATCGCTATGCTGACCTCCGATACGATGCAGCAGGTGGTGACAATCACCCGATCGACAAACTTTTTTGGCGGCGATACCTGCCCTTCCGTACCCGATGCAAAGGTGTGGATAAACAACGAGCAGCTTACCCTGCTCGACGCAGGCAAAGGCGTATACGCTACGGAGAAAAGCTTTTTTGTTGTGCCCGGCAACCACTACCGGCTGCGCGTGCTCTACGACATAGACGGCGACGGCGTGGAAGAGGAGTTCTGGGCAGAGGACGTTGTGCCACGCTCCATGTGGGCGCTGGGAACGCAGGTTACCCCCATCAACATGGAGGGCGATACCTCTAAGTACGCGCCGCCCTTTATCGTTTCAGCGCTCATTCAGCGCGAAAGTACGGACGACGACCACGTTCGTATTACTCACCTCTACAACGGCAGGCCGGTGTCGGAAAACCTGTCGCAGTACGCCGTATTCAGCGTGCCCTACGGCTTCGGCAACATTATTCCCGCGCCGGGCATCAGCAGGATTACCCGCGGCGACTTTTTTCTGGATGATATGACCGACACCGTTTACTGCTGCCCGTTTGATACTTTGACAATCAGGGTGAACAGCATAAACGAGGCGATGGCGCGCTACGTTTTGTCGGCGCAGAGGGAAATCAACGGCAGCAACCCCATGTTTGGCGGAGCGCCGGCCAACGTGGAGAGCAACATTCACGGCGATAACGTGATGGGCTGCTTTGGGCTTTGCACCGGAGGCAAGCCTATAAGGATTGTGCTGCCCATGAATACCAAAACGCTGGACGGCGACAATGCGTGGTTTAACCAGCGCGATACCGCCCTGCAAATTGTCATACGGGACGAGGGTACAGCCACCTACATTACCGGCCACCAAAAGGGGCAAACGTACTTTGCGATGACGCGGGTTGACGCCGGCATTAGGGGGTTTTGGGCGCATCGGGCAGGAGGCGCAGGCAGCGAATCGTCTTTCGAGATGAAAAGCTACAACGAATTTTGGGACATTGCCGGTGGCGAGAAGTGGACGCGCGGGTCAAGAATACGCTAAGCCTGCTTGGGGTATTCTCTGAACACCAGCACGCTGCCCTCCGAAAAAAGCACGCTGAACGAATCTCCCAGCGATTCGTTCAGCGTGCCCATCCACCACGAGGGTAGGGGACGGTTGGCAATCGGGTACTTTAGCCCCTCGGTGGTGATTGCGGCCTGCGGCGACAGGCCGAAGATTGACACCTGCTGTCCGGCAAAGCTCTCAAAAGCTGCGCTGCCGCTGGCTACGCTGAACACGCCGTAGCTGGTCAGCATCTGCACCTCCATTCCCATCTCCTTGGCGTAGTCCGCCAGCAGCGATATGTTGCCCAACGTATGGTCTTCCCTTTTTCCGGTAGCCCCAAGAATGGTAACGCTGCGGTAGCCCTTGCTTCTGCAAAAAATCATGGATTTTGTGAGGTCGTTGCTTTCCTGCTCCTCCACGTGCCGCAGCCTGTCGGCAAAACGCTCCTTCAGCTCCGGCGAAATGCTGTCCAAATCGCCCACAATATAGTCCGGCTTTCTGCCGAATTGCAGCAAGCTCTCAACCGCACCGTCGCAGCAGACAACAACGGCGGCATTTCGCAAAGATTGTAAGGCCATGCTGTGCGCGGGAAATTCGCCGTGCGCCAGCGCTACCGTGCGAAAGGGCTGTACGAGGCTTAAGGGTTTAGGTCGGCTCAAAGTTCAGGCAACGCGCGCAGCGCTATTTTTTGGTTTTTACTTCAATGATTGCGTCAAAACCGTCGGGCAGGCTGGCAAGGTCAAAGGTTACGCTGCCCGTCTTTTTGTCCTGCTTCCACGAGAGCTTTGCGGTTGCGTTGGAGTTCAGCCACCTTGCCGAGGCAACGGGGGCAGGAAATGTCAGCGTTAGCCGCTCGCTTTCCCTGTTCAGGATGTGGACGTAGTGCGTGCTGCCCTTTTTGGTGGTTGCCCCCCACGTCTGCGGCTTGACAACGCCGGACGTTGTGCCGTATATGGTTTCCCCGTAGGTTGCCATCCACTGCCCCATCTCCTTCAGGCGGGCAACGCACGTATCCTCCACCTCGCCCGTGGGCATGGGGCCAATGTTCAGCAGGAGGTTAGCCCCGTATCCGGCAGCCCTCACCAGCAGGTGCACCAGCTGCCGGGTGAACTTGAAGTTGTTGTCGCGGAGGCTGTAGCCCCACGAGCGGTTTATGGTTTCGCAGGTTTCGAGGGGCAGGTTTCCGGCAATGCTCTGGTTGGCGCTGAATCCCGCGCCGATATTTTCGCCGGGCAGGTCTTTTTCAAAGGCCTGGTAGTCCTCGCCGGGCAGCGCGGGGAGGTGGTGGTTGTTGGCAATCATGCAGGCGGGCTGAAGGGTATGAATTAGGCCGTACAGCTCGTCAAAGCGCCAATCGACGGCGGACATATCGTGCGACACCTTTTGGTCTTCCGTCGGCAGCTGGTCCCACTCGCCGTCAAACCATATTCCGGCAATCTCGCCGTAGCTGGTGAGCAGCTCCGTCAGCTGCGCCTTCATAAAGTTGATGTAGGAGCTCCACTCCTTCTGCTCGGTGCGGCCTGCGGACTTGCCCGTGCGCCCTGTGGTGTAGCTGTAGTCGTCGCGCGACCAGTCCAGCAGCGAGTAGTAGAGCGCCAGCTTAATTCCCTCTCGGTGGCACTCGTCGGCCAGCTGCCGGATGAGGTCTTTGCCGTAGGGCGTGCGCATGATGTTCCAATCCGACTGCTTGGTGTCCCAGTTGCTAAAGCCGTCGTGGTGGCGCGAGGTGAAGGTGATGTACTTCATGCCGGCTTCTTTGGCGATGCTCACCAGCTTTTTTGCATCGAACAGCTGCGGGTTGAAAACGTGCTGTAGCTTTTTGTAGTCGTGAAAGGGTATAGATTTGCTATTCATAACCCATTCGCCGTCGCACAGGGCGCTGAACGCGCCGAAGTGGACAAACATACCGAAACGTGCCTCCTCAAACCATTGGTGGCTGGGATTTTTTGCTTGTGCGCTCGCACCTGCGCATGGCAGGCAAAGGATGAGCAACGGAATAATTTTTCTCATGTTGATGGTAAATGTAAATGTTAATGTTGTTGATACAGCTGATTTGGTGCAAAGGTAATCATTTATTGCGTTACCTTGGTTTTGCATGTCTGTCTTTTTTTCACAGGGCAAACGCACAAAAATGGGAATACGACTATGGACGGTATGAAGTTCGCAAATGCAGCATTGTTCCCTCCACCCGCGCCGCCGCCGCCGTCCGCACGAGCGCGTCGCTTGCCTGAACGGTGATTTTTTTTGATTTTGGTGATTTATATAAATTATATCTGTCTATTTGTGTAAGCAAACGAGCAGAGAAAATATTTTATGACAAAACTTATTCCTACAAATAAATGAATCATTCCCAACAATGAATGAATTATTCCCAGGAATGAATAAACTGTTCCTGGTGATGAACGAACTATTCCCAGAAATGAACGGTTTACACCCGGACAGGAGCAACGTATTCCATGGAACGAATGACTTATTTCCATACATAAATGGGCTATTCCCAATAATGAATACACTGTTCCAAGCGATGAATGAATTACTATGGCAAACAGAGGGTTTTTGCCTGAATATGTTTTTGTTACTATCATTACTTTGCGATCAAAAGTTTAGCATAAGTCCCAATCCGCCCGAACGGGATGCTCCGAAATTCAAAGAAAGGTTTGAAGTATGGCTGTTTACCGTTGTCCCGTTATGGAGATTAATTGCCGACTTCAATTTTGCTGTGCCTGTAAGTCTGCATATCACAACACCCGTGCTGCATCCGATACCGACAGACATCCACAAGTATTTATGCTCGGGATTGGAAAGCCGGACTATCAAAACGCCGATGCTTGCAATGCCAAGAACAGCCGCTGCCGTATATAATCGAGAGCCGGAGTTGTACTTGCGCAACGCTTCGGGATTATCTGCAAGGATGGCACGGATAGCGCCTTTTTTCATTTTATTTCCTGCACCGTCCAGAATTTTTATGTCTAAATAGTTGTCCAAAGCTGCTATGCCCGACTGAAAATTATGCGAATAGCCCAGTTGCCGATTCACTGTATCTGTGGCGTTATATATATGCCTGTTGCCGGTTTCGTACTTAATCGTAAAAATATCGGGCTGCATCAAAGTATTGGTCGACGCTAAAGTGTTGGTTTCTTTCCATTTTATTTTAATTCCTTCGTTACCTTCCGGAAATATATTATTCTTAGCGGACAACATATTGTTGCCCGCAAGAATAACCATGCCCAATACATAAAATTTAATTTTAGATATAAAAACTGTCATCAAATTTTCTTATTCGGTTACTAATTTTTTAAAGTCCTTGACAAACTGATTGCAAACATCATTCAGATTTCCAACTCCCCCGGCTTTGTATCGAAAACTCGCCAGTAATTTTTTGTCCCGCATATCAAATATCCTTATGTATCCGCCATTAAAATTAAAATGGGCATCAGGATAATAGAAACTTAAATCCACGGAAATGACAACAGCAGCCGGTATGTATTTCGCATTATACGTCGAAACGCTGCCTTTGATGGAATTGCTGTTCCACGAGGTGTCAACATCTGTAGTGATTTTATTCAATGCCGTTTCAAAAGGCACTACATGATAGCCCATTTCCAGCAGCATCTCTTCGATTCTCATCCCTGCTTCGGGATACACCGGACTTTGAACCGACACAGGAATGTCATTTGTCAATGTAAAATCTTTGGATTTTGACACGTTTGCGGTAGTTACGCAAGAAGCAAACAGGATACAAACGATACATAGCGACAGAATATAGCTGCAAATATTTCCACAACCCGTCAGGCTTTTCGGATTCTCCCCGTTTTTGAAATGGTCTCCGGTCTCCATTTTTCTTCCTCTGTTACAGGTGTATTGCCTGATGTTTTTAAAATACTTTTTCATATAAATATTGTTACAAAAATTTCGACGAAGGTACAGGCAATGCTATATGTGCACAAGGCTTGTTTGTAGCCGATTTTGGACAGAATGTCGAATGACGGAATAATTTTTCTACCTTTGCAAAAAAGAATCGGCAGTAATAAAGATGATAATGCTTCTTGGTTGAACAGTATGAGTAAGATGTATTCCATTGGAAAAGATGTGTTTTTGATAGACAATCTTGTGGTTGTTCCCCCATATGCCTATACGTTTAATTTGGACATGATGGTTGCCGTCGTTTGCACGAAAGGGTACGCAAAAGGAAGCCTTAACCTGAAACCGCATGTTTTACACGTGCCGAGTATCACAATCTCGCGTCCGAGCGAAATTTTGCAGTATGAGTGTGTCAGTGAAGACTTTTCGGGTTTTGTTATCGTCCTGTCCAAGCAGTTTGCCAACAGCCTGCTGACCGACATGCGGGAGCGTTTTTCGCTGCGGCGTGCCTTTGTAGATAATCCCTGTCTTCCGCTGAACAGACCGGAACTGAAAGCAGCGTTGGACTACTGTAGTTTGTTGAAGAAAACCCGGAAAATAGAAGATGTTTCCGTACGCAGGGAGATAGCCAAACACCTGACGTTGGCGTGTTACCACTCCATGGTTTACCATTCGCATATTTTGTCGGGCAATGTGCGGCAGCAAAAGCAGGGTGTTCTTTTAGACAGGTTTATAAAGTTAATGCAGGAGAATTTCCGCGAGCACCGCGACATCGGCTTCTATGCCGACCGTCTGTGCCTCACGCCAAGATACCTGTCGAAGATAATCAAGGAAAACAGCGGCGCACCTGCAGGTGAATGGATTGATAATTATGTTGTTTTAGAAGCCAAAGCCCTTCTCAAGTCCACCAACATGACGGTTCAGCAAATCAGCGATGAACTGAATTTCCCGTCGCAGTCGTTTTTTGGGAAGTACTTC
>JAIRSZ010000088.1 GCA_031255195.1 Prevotellaceae bacterium
ATTGTTTCGGTAGACATTTACCGTGTAGCTGTTTATGGCAAACTCGGCCGTGTACGTCACCGCCTCCGTCACGGTGAAGGTGCGCGGATTGCTCGTAGTGTCGTCGTTCCACTTCACAAAGTGGTAGCCAGGGTTGGGTATCGCCTCCAGCGTGGCCTGCGTATTGGACGGATACTTTCCGTCGCCGGTGACGCTTCCCATGCCCGCGCTCGCGGCGGCCACCCGCGCCGTTACGGAAAAAGTGGCCAGCGCAAATATGGCCGTATACGTCTTATTCTCCGTCACCGTCTCCGTGCGCGGATTGCTCGTATTGCCGTCGCTCCACTGCTCAAAGTGGTAGCCGGGTTGGGGGGTCGCCGTCAGCGTAGCCGGCGTACCATGCGCATACGGCCCGTCGCCGCTAACAGCTCCCCAGCTGTTATTGTTTCGGTAGACAGTTACCGTGTAGCTGTTTATGGCAAACTCGGCCGTGTACGCCGTATCCCGCGTCACGGTGAAGGTGCGCGAAGTGCTCCTGCTGCCGTCGCTCCACTGCTCAAAGTGGTAGCCGGGTTGGGGGTTCGCCCCCAGCGTAGCCAGCGCACCATGCGCATAGTCCCCGTCGCCGCTAACAGCTCCCCAGCTGTCATTGTTTCGGTAGACATTTACCGTGTAGATGTTTATGGCAAACTCGGCCGTGTACGTCACCGCCTCCGTCACCGTGAACGTGCGCGGATTGATCGTATTGTTGTCGTTCCACCTCACAAAGTGGTAGCCGGGTTGGGGTTTCGCCTCCAGCGTGGCCTGCGTATCGTACCCATAATCCCCGCCGCCGGTGACGATTCCCATGTTCGTGCTCAGGGTGGCCACCAGCGCCGTTACGGGAAAAGTGTCCAGCGCAAACACGGCCGTGTACGTCGTATCCCGCGTCACGGTTACCGTGCGCGGATTGCCCGTATTGTCGTCGTTCCACCTCACAAAGTGGTAGCCAAGGTTGGGTTTCGCCTCCAGCGTGGCCTGCGTATTGTACGGATACTTTCCGTCGCCGGTGACGCTTCCCTTGCCCGCGCTCGCGGCGGCCACCTCCACCGTTACGGAAAAAGTGTCCAGCGCAAACACGGCCGTGTACGTCGTATCCCACGTGATGGTTACCGTGCGCGGAGTGCTCGTATTGCCGTCGCTCCACCCCACAAAGATGTAGCCGTAGTTGGGGTCTGCCGTAATGTCCGTTTGGCTGTTGCGGGAGCAAATCTCCATGCTGGCAGGAGCAGCAGCTCCCATGCTGGCGTTATTGCTCCGAGTGGTAAGGACATAACCCTGGATAATGGGGCTAAAATTTTTCCATTGGGCTGCTGCTGCATACGCTTCTTTACTTCCGCAGGGTACGCGCAGCATGGCTCCTGATGGTGTACCGGTAAAAACGCCGCTGCCAAGGCTGGGAGGAGCTGCTGCTTCTACATGCATATAGTTTAT
Source organism: Prevotellaceae bacterium (assembly GCA_031255195.1). Classification (GTDB taxonomy): domain Bacteria; phylum Bacteroidota; class Bacteroidia; order Bacteroidales; family UBA932; genus JAITMY01. Next base: position 1,453 of record JAIRSZ010000088.1, read on the forward strand.
GGGGCAGTCCCTAAAAGCTTCCATTTCAATAAACGTTACCGAATTCCCAATAGATACCGATGCTAATTGCTTGCACCTGTAAAAAGCCACTTCTCCAATAGTCGTTACCGAGTTGGGGATATTTACCGATGTTAAGTTGCATCCGTAAAAAGCATTCTTTCCAATAGTTTTTACCGAATTCCCAATAGCTACCGATGTTAAGGCGTTGCAGCCGGAAAAAGCGCTTTCTTCAATAGTCGTTACTGAGTTGGGGATATCTACCCAAGCTAAGGCGCGGCACAAACCAAAAGCACGCTTTCCAATAGTCGTTACTGAGTTGGAGATAGTTACCGAAGTTAGTTCTGGGCAATCGTTAAAAGCCGACTCTCCAATAGTTTTTACCGAATTCCCAATAGCTACCGAAGTTAAGTTGGTGCACTGGTAAAAAGCCTCCAGTCCAATAGTCGCTACCGGATTTCCACCCTCATCTCCAATAGCTACCGAAGTTAAGTTGGTACACCGAGCAAAAGCATTCCCTCCAATAGTCTTTACCGAATTGGGGATATCTACCGATGTTAAGGCGCAGGAGCCAAAAGCCAGCTCTCCAATAGCCGTTACCGAGTTGGGGATATTTACCGATGTTAATTTCCCGCAGTTGTAAAAAGCCGCCTTTCCAATAGCCGTTACTGTGCTGGAAATCTCTAACGAAGTTAACTTGGAGAAGCCGTAAAAAGCATACGCTCCAATATTCGCCACCCCCTGCTTTATAACCACCTTGTAAATGGCGGTGCTGTAGCGCTCCCAGGGGACAGTAGTAGCAGTAAAATCCCCCATTGAGCCGCCGCCGGTAATCGTAAGGGTGTGGTTGTTGCCGCAATCGCCGGAAACTACCCAGTTGCACGTTCCGGTCGTGCCGTGGGCCACCACAGGACCATGAGCAATGGCACAATTTTGCCATTCGGCTGCTCTTCCATACGCAGCCCAATATCCGCAGGGTACGTGCACCGTAGGTGATGATGCTCCTTGGGTAAAGTTTTCGATGCCAAGTTGGGGAGGAGTTGATACTCTTACATACACATCTTTTAGGGCGCGACAATTGGCAAAAACTCGTTTTTCAATAGTCGTTACCTGAGGGGGGATAACTACCGATGGTAAGCCGGTCTCCATGAAAGCAGATTCTCTTATGGTTGTTACCGAATTGGGGATAATTACCGAAGTTAAGCGTGAGCACTTTTCAAAAGTGCCCTTTTCAATAGTCGTTACCTTATTGGGGATAACTATCGATGTTAAGTTGGTGCAGTTGGAAAAAGCGCTTCTTCCAATAGCCGTTACCGAATTGGGGATAGTTACCGAAACTAAGTTGGTGCAGTCGGAAAAAGCACTTTCTCCAATAGCCGTTACCTTATCGGGGATAACTATCGATGTTAAGCAGGAGCAGTTGGAAAAAGTATACTCTCTAATAGTCGTCACCTCACTGGAAATATTTACCGATGTTAAGCTTCTGCACTGGCCAAAAGCAAATTCTCCGATAGTTCTTACCGAATTGGGGATAGTTACAAATCTTAATTGCTCGCACCTGAAAAAAGCGAACCTTCCAATATGCGTCACCCCCTGTTCTATAACCACCTCGCGAATTTGGTCGCGGTAGCTGTACCAAGGGGAGAAAGTAGGAGCAGAATAATCTTCCATCGAGCCGCTACTGGAAATCCTAAGGGTGTAGTTGTTAGCCCCTCCGTAAAGCAACCAAAAGCAGGTGCCTGTCGAGCCGAAGCCTACAGCTTGCGCCACTGCTTTGTTTATGGCGCAAAGGCATAAAGCCATTGTAAAAAGCACAAATATTTTTTTCATTGCTAATTTAAGCTTAAGAGTTATACATATATAAATTAATTTCTTTGCCTATTCTCCTTGTAGCCGGGCGGTGGCGGTTTTTGTGTTTTTTATGGCGCTTTTGCTTCACCTGCACCTGCACCTGCGCCTGCGCCGCCGCCGGCAGCAGGAAGCAAAAAAGCCTCTCCGCACGGGAAAATGTTCTGTACTTTGCATGTATAAAAATGGTGTGATACGCGTGCGTGAACCACCTTGCTGTATACGACGTAAGTATATGTAATGGACGTGTGTGTGTGTGTGTGTGTGTTAATTTTAGTTAATACAATAAAAGTCATCCGGCTCTTGCCGTGCTGCAAGAGGAAGTAGCCCGCCGCGCGCGTCGGAGCAAGAGTAATCCGTAGAGCTATGGTACACCGTTCCATAAAAATGGCCTATAAAATAACAAAGTGAGTATAGTTTAGTGCGCCAAAATTAGGAAAAACTTTTCAACAAACAAAATCTTGAACGTAAATGGTGCGGTAATGCACAGCTAATAATTAATAATTAGCTCATGCCATTTCGTAAGCTTTATGTATACAAATGCTTACGCTCACCGCCAGCGCCATATTTTTCTGTATGCGCCGTGAATTTTTTTTTGATTTTGGTGGTTTACGGTGGTGCTGACGCGGTATTTTTTGCCCACTACTACGCTACCATTCCGCCCACCATTGTTGGTCGGCAGCTACGGTCGCCTGTCGTCGCGGGTAGGGGTTGAGGTTCCTCCGCTCCGCTACGGAATGACGGCGGCGACGTCGCTTAAGGTGTTGTATGAAAGGAAGATGATGTTGGTGGGGCACGCCCCACCAACATCATCTTCCTTTCAAACAACACCACCCTTTCCCTTCCCCACGCACCGCCGCCCGTCATTCCGTAGCGGAGCGCGCGAGGCACGAGCAAGCGCAGCGGAGGAACCTCAGCCCCTACCCGCGACGGCAAGCAACCGTAGCTGCCGACAACAATGAGGTAATGAGGTTTGGGAAATTATTTGCAACCAACTGCTACTGAGGTTGTTTTGTTGAAAAATTAGGTGGAAATGAGGTGCAGGCGACGCCACCGCTCGTCAGCAACTACGGGCTGGGGTTTCTCCGCTGCGCTACGGAATGACGTGGGGGGGAAGAGAGACGCGCGGTGGGAAGGGGTGAAAAGAAGCAGAAGTGGCACAGGCGGAAGTAGTGCGTCAGCAATCACCGTAAATCACCGTAAATCACCAAAATCAAAGAAATCACAGTTCAGACAACAGCCGTTGGCAGCTGCGCGGAATGACCGCAAAGCAAGAGCGCAAGCAAAGCCGTAAAAGTGGCCGGAGCGTTACGCCTTCTTCTTTTTCCTCACCCCGTTGTACGCTAAGTACGCCACAAACAGCACGCCCACTGCCACAAGCGCAATGGTAAGCTCGCGAAAGATGGATTCAAACATTTCTATGTTCCGCCCGCAGACGTAGCCAATGGTCGCCAGGATGACGTTCCATGCTGCTGCGCCAAGAAAGGTGTACAGCGTAAACGCCCCCGGCCGCATCTTCGAGATGCCCGCCGGAATGGAAATCAGCTGGCGAATGCCGGGGATAAACCGCCCCACAAAGGTGGAGCTGTTGCCGTGCTTCACAAAGTAGGTCTCAGATTTTTCTATCTTTGCCCTGTCTATCAGGCAGGCGTGGGCAAAGCGCGTGTCGGCCAGCTTGTGGATAATTGGCCGCCCCAGAAACCACCCAAGGAGGTAGTTGATGTACGAGCCAACCATTGCGCCCAGCGTGCCGAACAGGACAATAGCGCCAACGTGCAGGCTGGAGCCGGGCGTTGCCGCAATCATGGCGGCGGGCGGAATGATAACTTCCGACGGAAACGGAATGAACGAGCTCTCGACCACCATGAGCGCAAACACCAGCAGGTAAATGTGCATCGCGTCGATGGCGTTAAAGTACTCTACTACAGACTGAATGGAGGTAAAATGTTCTAACATTAGCTTTTTCACTCAAAATGGTTTAACGAATTGTGTACGGCTTTAACCGCGCACAAAGGTAGCATTTTTGCGCAGCTAAAAAAAACAGCCCGCCCAGCGCTGGTAAAAGCTACGAGCACATGGTGGCCAAAAAGACGTCGAGCGTTGGCAGCAGCGATTTGATGCTGAGCAGGTTGCTGATGCTGATTTTCCCCACCACGTAGCAAAAATCGCTGCTGGTGTACTTTTCCGAAATCTCGACGAAGCGAAAATGCTCAAAGTCGCTCACGTTGCGGTAGCGCAGGTAAATGGTAACGAGGTTGTCGGTAACGTACACAGGCGCGTTGGGCGTGTTGAACTTTTTGTACTCGTAGCGGTAGTCGTGAAAGCGAGCCGTGATGTCCGAAAGCACCGACGATCCGGTGGGCAGGCCGCCGGCGCCCTTGCCAAACATGAACTGCTTGTCGTAAAACTGCCCGCGGATGACCACCCCGTTGTACTCGTCCTCAACGCTGTAGATGTAGAGGTCGGGGGTAAGCATGCGCGGCGTCACGTAGAGCGTGATGCTGTTGTCCTCCGTTTTGCCCACGCGCGCCACCAGCTTTATCTTGCGCCCCTTTTCCCTGGCGTAGCGAATGTCGCACTCGGCGAGGTTGGAGATGCCAAAGTTGAACACCTCGTTGGGCGGGACAATCACGCCAAAGGCGTGCAGCGTGAGTATCACCAGCTTGTTGAGCGAGTCGTAGCCGTCCACGTCGAAGGAGGGGTTGCTCTCGGCAAACCCCAGCTCCTGCGCCTTCCGAAGCGCGTTGGCGTAGGTCTCGCCCTCGTTGAAGATTTTGGAGAGGATGTAGTTCGACGACCCGTTGAGGATGCCCGTGACGGAGGTGAGCAGGTCGTTGTCGTAGTACTCCTCGAGGTTGCGGATGACGGGGATGCTGCCGCACGCCGAGGCGTCGTAGAGCAACGCCACGTTGTGCTCCCGCTGGAGCGCTATCATCTCGGCCATGTGCTCTGCCAGCATAGCCTTGTTGCCGCTCACCACGCTCTTGCCGCGCCGGAGAGCAGACTTCACGATGTGGTAGGCCTCGGTAGCGTTGTCGATGAGCTCCACCACGAGGTTGATTTCGGGGTCGCCCAAAATCTCCTCGGCGCTGGTGGTAAAGTACTCCGCGCCAATGCTGCGCTTCTTGCCGGGATTCTTTATGCAGATGCGCTTAATCTGCGCGTCAACGGTTTTGCTCTTCTGTAGCACGGTGTAAAGCCCCGCGCCCACCGTTCCAAAGCCAAACAGTCCAATGGTCAGCTTGTTCATATTTTGTTTTTGATAAAGGTTACAGGTTATCCATTACGCTTGATAAGGTGGTAAATGTTGGTTATCGCAATGATGGCGTTGGCCACAACCACCGGGTACGCCTGGATGAGCAGCCCGTAAACAAAGAACAGGACGCAGCCAACAGTGTTTAGGCTGCGCAGGGTGCGCACGTTCTTGAAGAAGAACGACACCACCAGCATCGCAGGAGCCATGTACCCAATAATTTCTACTATTATGCTATTTTCCATTTTATTCAAATTAAAAATTAAACAATTTCGCTGTGTAAGCTACTCTCATTTGCCCGCCGGCCGCCGCATCCCGCTGTCTTCGGGCTGTCGGCTGCCGCAGGGCTACAAAGATACAAAACTTCGGCGAAAGTTGCAGCCCACCCCGGCAAATTTCCCCGCCGCCGTAAGCCCAAAGCCGGAAAAAAATTCGTACTTTTGCGTCGGCGCGGGCAAACGGGCAGGACGCTAAAAAACATCAACAACAAAAAAACACAGGGAAACATTTTACCATGCTGAATATTGTAAAAATAGGCGGAAACGTGATTGACGACGAGGCGCAGCTGGCGCAATTTCTGAGCGATTTTTCCGCCGTTCACGGCTTCAAGGTGCTGGTGCACGGCGGCGGAAAGCTCGCCACCAAGCTGTGCGACGCGCTGCACATCCCCACGCAAATGCTTGATGGGCGGCGCGTTACCGACGCCGAAACGCTAAAGGTGGTGAGCATGGTGTACGCCGGCTGGATTAGCAAGAGCATTGTGGCGCAGCTCTACGCGCTGGGCTGCCACGCCGTTGGGCTTTCGGGCGCCGACGGCAACGCCATCCCCGCCACGCGCCGCAGCCCCGTGCCCGTGGACTACGGATTTGTGGGCGACGTCAACCCCGGACGGGTCAACACGAAGTTTATACGCTCCCTGCTGGAGCAGGGGCTTGTGCCGGTGTTCTCGGCCATCACGCACGACGCGCACGGCTCGCTGCTCAACAGCAACGCCGACAGCGTAGCCTCGTCGCTCGCCATTGCCATGAGCGAGCTAACGCCCACGCGCCTCATCTTTTGCTTCGAGAAAAACGGCGTGCTCCGCAACCCCAACGACGATACCTCTGCCATCCCCGAAATCACCCGCGAGCTGTACGAAAAGTACAAGGCCTGCGGCGCTATCTCCGGCGGCATGATTCCCAAAATCGACAGCGCTTTCAAGGCCATTGCCTTTGGCGTGCAGGAGGTCGTTATTGGTCACGCCAAAAACCTGAACAAGGGCGGCGGAACAACGATAAGAAACGCCTGACGGTTATTCGGCGACGCTGCGAAAAGCAGAAATCGTATCAAATTTCGCAGGCGTGCAAATCAAGAGGTTGAAAGAAGAACGTTCAAAAACAGATTCTTCAAAAACCTGTACATCATTGAAATCACTAAAGAAATCAGCGCTTATTTTTCAAGTAGTAACCTCCTGTTTTTGGCGCTCCACGAAATTCTATTTTATCAGACTCCCTTAACTTTGCCAGATAACGTTTTGTCGTTTTCAGGCTCTTTTCTATAATTTTGGATATTTCAGGAGCAGATACGCCCTCTTTGTCACTAATCATTTTATAGATAACCGCTTCCATATTTACAGAGTCACTTTCGAGCTTTACAGGGTCACTTTCGAGTTTTACAGGGTCATTTTCAAATTTTACAGGGTCATTTTCGAGTTTTACAGGGTCATTTTCAAATTTTACAGGGTCACTTTCGAGTTTTACAGGGTCATTTTCAAATTTTACAGGGTCACTTTCGAGTTTTACAGGGTCATTTTCGAGCTTTACAGGGTCACTAACTCTCGGACGTTTAAATGACACAGTAAAGAAGCCTTCGTCTGTTGTAAATTCAGGCTCAGGCAATCCGGCTTCCTTCATCTCATCACGCATACGAGGAATACCGGATGCTACTTGTTCGACCAAACTCATTCGGGTAAATAGTCCGAATATCAATGGATTTCGACTCATGCTCCGCATTCCGAATTCTTTTTGTACAGCAAGCAGTAATCCACCCGGATTGGAAATCACAACCCTGTCATCATATATTTCAACCATCGTTACAGCTCCCTGCTCATAGTAGTCCCTGTGCGAAAGCGCATTAATAATGGCTTCTTTGAAAACGGCAAGAGGAATTTCCCAAATTTCCTTGCGCGGCCTCATATCTTCAATAACATAGGATACTTTGAGCTTATCTTTTATCCATGCTTCCGTCTGCTTGTATTGGTTGTATAGCGTGCCTCCGTAGTATTTATCGTCAATGATATGCACTTTGGTTGTCCCTTTGAACAACACGCAATGAATAACGGCATGAGGGAATAGTTCCTCCGGCTCTTGACCAAAAAACAGTACACCTCCATTTTTGATAGCGCCGGAATCATCAAACACCTGCAAGTTGTTTAATATCTGATTTTTAGTGACGTTTCCGGTAATATTTGATTCATGGCGGAAATACTGAAAATTATCTTCATCCAATCCTTTGACCACATCAAATCGGGGGCAAGGGATAGCATCGAAATAAATACGGTTGCTGGTCTGGAAAAAGTTTCTTATTTCTTCGGCAGTTGTTAACTTCTGGCTGTTAGCTCCCTCCCGCACGTAGATTGCACCGGAAAGAACATAGGGTTTATCTTTCCCGGAAGGCACATCCAACACCCACACTTTCTTGTCGTCAACCATAACCGGATATAAATCCACCTGAATATTGGGAGATATTGCTCTTATTCCGTCTTGAATTTTGGAGCGTGTACTGTTGTCCATTTCGAGACCATGAATCTTTCCATGATCATCAACTCCTAAAAGAAGATAGCCACCTTCGCTATTGGCAAACGCACACAACTCTAGGGTTACTTCCTTTATTTTTGAGGGAACTTTTACATTGAAGTCCACATTGTAGCCTTCTCCGCTTATGGCTAATGATTTTATTTCTTCTGCTGTTATCATTTTCTAAAATTATTCGTAATGTAAAAGTAGCCAGAATAAATCACACTGCTGTAGTACGGGCGCTTATCTTCTACCCTGGTGTTGATTGCGGGCAGCAAAATGAAAGTAAAAACCACCTCTTTTAAGGTAAGTATGCGATTCAAGATTTGGAAATGCTTGGCATGACCCGCAGCTATGAAAAACACGCCCTATTTTAGGGCAATCGGCAGGCTTTCCAACCGGACACAAGGCTACAAAATCCACAGAAACGCCCAAAAAACCGGTTTTTCTCTGTGCTACTCCAACACCTCGTAAATCAAGTCCAACTTTTCAGCAACTTCCATGTCGATGTCCGCAGCGTTTAAAAATTGAATCAACTCGCAGTAATTCTTTTTATAGCTTGCTGCACAAGGTAATCCCAATTTTTTGTGGAAGGCCGGAAAAATTTTGTCCAGCCAATCGTCCGTTAGCTTTGCTGCGCTCCACCACTCGTCCTGCAAATTCTTCAGGCAAACGGGTGTTGTAAAATCCTTAACTACCTCGTCCATAGCTGCGCTGAGCTGAGCTCCCGTAAAGTGCGAGTGTCGGGATTGCAGGCTCTCGGCGTACTTGAGCAGAACGTCCGGCTTTGCAAAGTAATTTTCCAGCTCCCGCTTTCTCCAGCAAACCATTTTTAGCTTTGGGTTGCTCAACTTTGCCTCGTCAACCCTGTCAAAAACGGCAAGCCCCCTGAGCTCGGGAAAAACGGGTTGAAAGGCCGCAAACAGGCGAACAGCCGTTGCCGGAGCATTGCCTCCCGTGTAGATAACGTTTGCCAGGGCTAATTTATCCTTTGCCCTATGTCCCAGCTTATCGGCAAAAGCTTTTAGCATGGCAAAATCCGTGCTGCCCTCCAGAAACAGCACATGCCCCTTTACCCTTGCTGCGGCATACTTATCCCAGCCAATTTCAACCAGCGACTTCAGGATGCTTCTTTTCATGGAGGTATCGCCTACCGTCACCACCCGATTCTCAACTAAGGCTACAACGCTCGCAGCGTTAACCGATTCGTTCAGCACCACCTCGGAGTGGGAGGCTATCAGGAGCTGCGAGCCGTTTTTTCGGGCGGCGATGCCAATCACGCTAAGAATTTCCCGCTGCCGGACTACCTCCAAGTGCGCGTCCGGCTCGTCGAGCAGGAGCACGGTGTTTTTGCAGGAGTACAGGTAGGCCAGCAGCAGCAACGCCTGTTGAAGCCCCCTGCCCGCCGACGAAATCGGGTAAGCTGCGCCATTCTCTCTGTACTTCAAGTCAATCAGCCCAAGCTCCTTCAGCAAAACAGGCTCCTGGAGCTGCACGCCAAACATCCTTTCCAAATCGGAGGTAAGGCTTTTCCACCGCTCCTCGCTATCCCCAATGTCGTTGGCAGACGTTTCGGGGTGTAAAATGCCGTAGCAGATGTTTCGCAGCACCTCAGCTGTTTTGCCTTCCCCCAGCTTCCTGTCAACAGACCCCGGCGTGAGCTTGTCCTCCAGCAAGGAAATGCCGGACATTGCCTGCAAAAATCCAAAGTGGATTCCGCCTCCGTCGGCAAATATTCTGTCAACCGCTTCAAACCCAGACGAAATTTCGCAGGTGAGCGATTCTTCGTTGCAGTAGCAGAAATCCGCAGCGCACTCCCACGCCTGCCGGTCAAAAACGCCTTCAAGGGCAACCTGCATTTTTACGGGCTTTTGCTCCGTCCGGCCTGCCGATTCTTCCGTTGCCTTCTGGTCTCGCCACAGCAGCCTGGCGCTTTCAATCGGGCTGTTCACCAAGCTTTGCCTGTTCAGCGTAACCTTACGGCTGACGCTTAGCGTACCCGTCCGGTGCGCTTGCAGGCAGGCGCGCACGCCAACCTCCCACAGGCATAGCGCCTGAAAAATTGACGTCTTGCCGGAGTTGTTAGGCCCAACGATAACAACAGCGTCCGACAGGTCAACAGAAATTGACCCCAACTTTTTAAAGTTATGGATTGTTGCCCTTGTTACCATAGCAGACGTGCCGGTGTTCAGCGTCAAATCATATCCCCAGCTCCTTTTGGTAGCCTTTCAGCGTTTCGAGCACGTTGCTTTTTACGCTGATGAAGTGCGAAATGCCTTTTGCCTGAAGCTCCTCCTTGCAGGCGGGGTCGCCAGCCACCACCAGGATGGCGCGGCTGCCCAGCTTTTCGGCAATGGCGGGTACGCCTTCCGCGTACTCGTCGTCTGAGGAGCACGCCACCACGACGTCGGCCTTAGCAGCGAGGGCGGCTTCTACGCCTTCGCCTACGCCGGCAAAGCGGTTGTTGTCCGTAATCTTGAAGCCGGCCACGGCAAAGAAGTTAGCGGCAAACTGCGCCCGCGCCCTGCACATGGCCAAGCTGCCAAACGTGAGCATGAACGCCAGCGGCTGCCTGCCGCTGGTTTCGGTTTTGATTCGCAGCGCTTCAAAAGCCTCTGCCCCGCGGTAGGGTTTCAGCGGCTCGCCAACCAATGTGGCCTTGCCGCTGCTGTTGCTGCCGTCGCAGCCGCAGCGGGGGCAGGCGGACGCTTTTGCCTCCTTTGGCGCAAGGGCGGTGCGCACGTCGTCGCCGAGCGTTTCGCCGAAGTTGGGGTATTGGTTAGTGCCCAGCAGGATTTCGCGGCGGGTGGCTATGCTGCTGTCGCGCCGTTGCGCCGTTGCCTTCACCTGCTCCTGGATAAATCCGGCCTTGAACGCCGCGATGTATCCGCCCTTTTCCTCCACCTGTTTGAAAAGCTTCCACGCCTCCTCAGCGATGCTCTGCGTCAGCGTTTCGATGTAGTACGAGCCGGCGGCGGGGTCGACAACCTGGTCAAAATGCGCCTCCTCCTTGAGGAGAATTTGCGTGTTGCGGGCAATGCGGTTGGAGAACTCGCTTGCCGCCTTAAACGGCCTGTCGAAGCGGAGCACCTCCAGCGAGTCAACGCCGGCAATGGCTGCGCTCATGGCCTCGGTAGCGCCGCGCAGCAAGTTCACGTAGGCGTCGTAGGCTGTTTGATTCCACGCGCTGGTAACGGCGTGAATCTTCATGCGCGCCGAGCAGCTTTTCTGCGGCTTGTAGGCGCTCACGATGTTTGCCCACAACATGCGGGCGGCGCGTATCTTGGCAATTTCCATGAAGTAGCTGGCGCCCACGGCGAAGGTAAACTTCATGCGACGGGCAACGTCGTCCACCGTGAGGCCGAGGTCGGTGAGCCGGACGAGGTACTCGTTGCCCATGCTCAGCGCAAACGCCAGCTCCTGCACGGCCGAGCCTCCGGCGTTGTGCACCACCGCCCCCGATACGCCCACGTTGCGCAGGCGTTTCAGCTCGGCGGCGGCAAGGACGCCGTCCTTCAAGCGGTCGAAGGCGTCGCTGGCAAGCGTGCCTCCGGCGGTCAGCTCGCGCAGCGGGTCGGCGTCTATGGAGGCCGCCACCTCGCCGAGCTTGGCGTTGGATTTTTTGGCGTAGGCCACCAGCTTTTGGGTAAGCTCCGTGCCGCTACAGGCGCAGCCCACAAAATTCACCTCCACAGCGTCGAGGTAAATACCCTTGAGCAGCGTTTCCAAATCAGCCTCCTCGAGGCCGTTCTTAACGCAAAAGCCCAGCGAATCTACGCCCTTCATAAGCCCGTCGAGGGCTTGCGCGTTGGCCTTTTGCCTGTCGGCGCAGGCGCAGTAGGTTTGGCGCACCAGCCACCGGTTGTTGTCTTTCGCGCCCCGAACGTATGGAAACTCGCCCGGGTGGGCGTTCATGTGCTTTACGTGTTGCAGGTCGGCGGCGCGGTAGTAGGGGCGCACCGCCATGCCCTCGGCGGCCTTCCAAACCAGCTTTTTATTGTAGTCTGCGCCCTTGAGGTCTTTGGTAATCACCGCCTCCCACTGCTCGGTCGAGACCGGCGGAAATTCGGTAAACAGCTTTTCGTTTGACATAATATACTTAGATTTCAAGTTCAACAATTCTCGCAAAAAATCAGCAGGCATAATTTTTCACGCGCAAAATTAGTGTTTTTCACGCGCAAAAAGTTGATTTTACGGTTTTTTACCAAAAAAAAGAGAGGCTGTTGGATTTTGCGCTGCCCTTACGCCGTGCTCCCTCCTGCCAATGACGACGCCTAAAACCCGCTCTCTCCTTTTACCCATTGCGCGCGCCGCCTTCCTCCTCTCGCCCTCTCTCCGCCTTTCCGTAGCGTAGCGGAGGAATCCCAGCCCCTACCCGCGATGGCAAGCAACCGTAGCTGTCGACAACAATGAGGTAATGAGGTTTGAAAAATTTATTTGCAACCGGCTGCTACTGAGGTTGTTTTGTTGAAAAAATGGGGTGGAAATGAGGTGCAGGTAACGCCACCGCTCGTCAGCAGCTACGGGTTGAGGTTCCTTCGCTGCGCTTGCTCGTGCCTCGCGCGCTGCGCTGCGGAATGACGGGCGGCGCGCGGAAGGAGGGGGAAAGGGTGGAGTTGAATGAAAGGGTGATGATGTTGGTGGGGCGCGCCCCCCCAACATCATCACCCTTTCATTCAACTACTTAAACTACAGTTGCGCCGTCATTCCGTAGCGGAGCGAAGGAAGCCCAGCCCGTAGCTGCCTACGACGAGCGGCAATTATGCATTGCCCGTTAAGGCTTCCCTACTGATTAAAATGAATTATCAGCTGCTCATTACCAAAGTTTTTGGTTGCTGCGGCATTACTCATTTAGTTAATAGCTACCTTCACCGTGCTGCCGCCTGCCTTTACGACGTAAACGCCCGGCGCAAGCCGCGACACGTCAATAACGGTACTCCCCGCACCGCCAACCTCGTACACGCCAACCAGCGCACCCGACAGGCTGTATACTTCTATTTTTTCGCCTGCCTTGAGCGCTTCGCTCTCCACCCGAAGCTCTCCGTTGGTCACGGGGTTGGGGTAGAGCCGCAGCGCGCCCCGCCCGTTGCCGGACACGGCAGTGGGCGTGTTAGACCACTTGGCGTAAAGTATAGTGTCGGAGGTTACTGTAGTGTTGAAATCCCACAGGGTGGTAAGCATGGTATCGCTGTACCAGCCGGCAAAGTAGTAGTCGGTAAGCGTGGGGTTGCTTGGCTGCGCTACCGTACCGTTGGCCGCCACCGTTTGCGGGGCAACGCTGTCGCCGCCGTTGCTGTTGAAGGTTACCGTGTAGCCCACCGTTACCGTGGCGGTGGCCTTCTTGCTGGTGTCTGTTGCAGCGGTGGCCGTGATGGTGGCCGTGCCCGCCGCCACCGCCGTTACCACGCCGCCGCTCACCGTGGCCACGCTGGGGTTGCTGCTGCTCCACGTTACGCTTTGGGGTGCGCTGTCGGGCGCTACGGGAGCCGTAAGCGTTTCCTTGTCGCCCACCGCAAGCGTGGTGGCGGTTTTGCTGAGCGTAACGCCCGCGATGTCAACTATGGCTTTTACCTTAAAGTCTTTCCACACGTCGGCCTTTTTGTAGGCGTCAACGGCTGAGGGGAGAACTGTCAATTCCACATTGTTTGTGTTTACGTACTGAAAAACGTCGCTGTTGATGCTTTGCGGTATAGTGTTCAGGTTGATAACTGAGGTCAACCCGCTGCAACCTCTAAAAGC
>JAIRSZ010000110.1 GCA_031255195.1 Prevotellaceae bacterium
CGGAGGGCGTATGCCAAACAGACAGCGAGTAAAAACAAAAGTCCTACCGCCATACAGTTGACACTTTTTAGGGAGAGGTAGGGTCTTTATAATAAAAATTAAATTATTAAAAATCAATACAATAGCAAGTCTAAATCGGCAAATTTTCAAGTTTGTCGGTCAGTAGTGCTTCCAAATAGCACTGCGTTGTCCCCGCATTGCGTTTAACGGTCGGCGGATTGGCGTAATGGCGGCATTTTAGCACCGCCCGTTTATTAGAATTACTATCGTTCAATTTAGTACAAATGTTCAATAGAAATCCGTCACCCGCCATTACACAAAACCGATGTTAGCGGTTCGCCTTTTTTGTTTTATGTTCTGTTTGTCCGTTCATTTTGTTTGTTTGTCGTAGTTTATTGTCTGTTGATGTGCCCCTGTTGCTCGTTTTACCCCTTTTGCTCGTTCAATGCGAGTTATTTCAAATTCCTCCATTTGTTTGACAACACGTTCTATGACACCTTTATTAACCTTCTTACCCCTCTGCTCTTTTATCTTTTTACCAATGTCAGTGAGTGTAATCTCAGACTGTTCTTTAAGTGCTTTTTCAATAATTTTTTTGCATAGGATAGTGATGTCAGAAGCAACTTCCTCATTATCGTCTTGTTGAGTATTAGTACTGTCGCTTTGTTTTTTATCTACTATTTCAGTCGGGTTTCCCTCCGTCGATAAACTTTGCTCTTCAACAGTGGTTGTTTCAGTCAAATTTTCTTCGTCCTTTGTTTCAGGTTGTTTTTCCCCTACTTGCTTTTCTTCTTTACTAACTGTTCCAACGGCTTCGTCAGTTTTTGAAACAGCATCAATTTTTTCTTGCTGCTCGTCTTTTACGGTTTGTTTTTTCGGCTCTTGGTAGTTTTTGTAAAAACGCAAATTCAATGCGTCATAGTATAGATCGTAAAACTTACGAAAACCGAAAAATGCACCTAAAAGGATTAAGGCTAATCTTACTTCATTAGGAAATTCGTCTATGAAAGCAATTTTTCCTTTGTGAAATATTGATGATTGCAATAATTCAATGTCTTGACTACTTAAATCTGTTTTCCATTTCAAAAATAATACTGAAACAACTATTGGATTGAACTTTGATTTGCCAATTTCTTTCATTGACTCTACAAAACTTATAGGTAAGGAATCATCACTGAATTTTTGCAAAATTTTTTCAAACTTTGTATCCTTAATTTGTTTCAATAAATCCTCTACTTTTGTCCCTTCAATTCCATTACTTTTTCCTTTATAATAGCTAAAAACTTCGCCTAATTGATAAAAATATCTAATTGTGCCTTCGGGAAAATATTGATAATAGTCATAAGCAATTAGGTATTCCCAATAATTTCCGTGTTGAATTTTATTTGCCTTAGTTCCGTGTTTTCTAAATTCTAAACCATTTACGATATTTTCAAGTCCTATTTCATCAATATATTTTTCTAATGGAAGTTCAATTTTACAAATTTTCCAAAGTGCAGAAATTGCTTTCTCAACTTCTTTGTCTTGAATTTCTGTTTCTATTAAAGGTAATACGGTTTCAAAAATTGGTTTTTCAAGTTTTATTCTTTGGTCAATTTTTGATTCAATAGATGTTTTGGCTTGTAGAGAAAGCGGATAGACTGCAACTATTTCTTGAATTTCAAATTGAACAAACTCAACTTCATTGGCAATTTCTTTTTCCAAATGAAGAATTAAATATTCTTCGTCATATTCAAATGGTGTTGTTGTTGCAAATTGTTTGATTATTTTCTCTTTGGTTTCATCAGTGATGTTTCCGTCAAACTCTACAAGCTGGGATTTTGGTATAAACGCATATCCAAACCTGTAAAACAGGTTAAATTGATTTCGCAATACTATGCCTAAAAATTGCTTCATCTTTAAAAGTCAAAATTATTTGTTGTACGACCTGTTGTTCTTTGGTTTAGAATATCCGAAATTGAAATTTCTGTACATTCACCTTTGAATTTATCAACTAAATCGTGAGTGTAACCAAAATAAGTAAGGTACAAATTCTTTCTACTTCTTGTCATTGCCACCATAAACAAAGTTTCAGCATTTGAACGAATACTGAAATGTGTGTTTAAGAATGGTAAAAAAACATTGTCAAAATCAAGTCCTTTGGAACTGTGATAGGTCATTAAAATTGCTTCTTTGTTACGTTCTGCGTCTTTTAATGCACCATAACCGCTTCCAATGAATTGTAATTTTATTCCATTTCTCCTAAAATGACTGTTTAAATCTCTATAGTCGGGCTTGCCCCATTGGTTTTTTTCTCGCTCCACTGTGTTTTGCCATTAGCTGACAACACAAGGTTTGCAAACTTAATTATTAAGTCATTTTTGGGGAACAGAATTACAGAAGTATCGCCAACATTTGCACCTTTCAAGGCTTCCTGATAAATGTATTTTACTTCTTCTTGTTCGCTTGATGCTTCGCATAAGCGAATATTTACGTCTTGTTTTGTCAAATCTCGTTTTGCACCCCAAATGTTCATTGAAGGCAAAATCTTTTGAACTGCGTTTATGATACTTCTCGTTAAACGGTGAATTACATTTAATGAAAATGCTCTTGCGTTAATGATGTCGCCAACTTGATCTGGATTTACAACAGGTTCATTCCAACGTGGGTCTGTGTCATAAATAGATTGGTTAGAATCTCCTGCAACAATTACTTTTCTTGCTCTGTTATTCATTTCATATAAAACACGACTTGGCAAGTCTTGAACTTCATCGCAAAAAATATAGTCAAATTTCTGGCTGTTTTTATCGACAAATTCAATGTATGTCATTACAGGAATTGAACTTGGCAAATTGAGTTCTTGCATTCCTGTCTTGAACATATCAATAAGAGAATGTGTGTAAACCACAACCGCAACTTTGGCGTTCGATTCTTTTTGAATTATGTTTTTCAAAGAGTGAATTAGTAAAACTGATTTGCCACTTCCTGCAAATCCTTTTACCCAAATGTTTCCTGCTTTTTTTGACTCAACATTGATAAACTCTTTTTGGTCAGGGTCAAGTTGGTCTTCTCTAATCATCCAAGCCATAGTAAAATTATTTTTTTATCGTTTGATTAACCCTTCTTCTCTTGAAGTAACGGTCAGGTTTTCTGAATTATACAATTTTTCTCCGCTGAATTGAGGTTTTGAATCTCTTACTTGTCGTGCAAATTCTTCCATACCCAATTCGTCAGCGGCTGATGATAACCAACTATAATCGCTTTCGCTCATTTGATCGGTTTCAAATTTTCGTTTCCAAGTTTCAAATGCTTTTTCAATCATTTTTTTGCCTTCGGGATTATTTTCTTTTTTCAACAAATGTCCCAATTCATACAAACTATGAGGGTTGTCAGGGTCAAGACGTAAAGATTCCTCTAAAATTTCTTTGAATTTATCTCTGTCCTTATCTTTTAATTTGTAAGCATAATTAAACGCTGTTGTTGCGTTCTTATTTGAATTGTAGCCCTTTTCGTAGTTTTCTAACGCTTTGTCATCATAACCCGCATTTGAGTATAATACACCTATTTGATTGAAATTGTAAACACTTGGATAAAGTTCATTTAAGAGATCTAACGTTTCTGCTGCTCTCAAATCGTTTCCAACTTTTTCGTAAGCCCTGTAAAGTGTTTCCAAACCTTGTTTTGTTGGTTTACCGCCATTTTGTTCTGCTTCAAGGTTTGCTTGTCGTTCAGCTTTTAAAACAATTCTTTGCTCGGTGGATAGTTCTTTGTTTGCAAATGGATTTATCGGTTCAACCATTACTTGTTGTCCTACTGCTGTTGCTCGTGCAAGTAAAAGTTTATCTGTCGTAATTTCTAATTCCAACTTTACAGGTGTGTTTCGTTTGAACCCTTGTTGATTACTACTTACAATTTGAATGTTGTAAAGCAATTTGTTTATGTTACCCAAACAAATTGGTAATTCAATGGCTTTTTGTCCGTCTTGACTTGTTACCAAATCATCAATTACTATCAAATCGCAAGGAATATGTGTTCCTGCTTTCAAAATAACTTTTGGCGTTTCGTCTTTTGTTATTACAAGAAATGGCTCGCTTGTGATGGGTTGAATAATGTTTTTGCCAAAACCGTTGTAAACAAGTGAATGAATTGCTGCACCTGCTGAAACGTGAGTTTGCAAATCTCTTGGAACTAACAAATCAGATTCTTTAAAATACTCTTTAAGTGCTGCTTGAACATAAGGATTCTTAGAGCTACCACCAATAAACAGCACATAATCAATTTCATTTTTTGAAAGTGAAGCCTTTTTTAAAGCTGTCTGAATTGGGCTGAAAATCGTTGCAAATTCATCTTCCACATTTTTAGATTTGTAAGGAATTAAAGCGGTTGATTTTAAAAACGCTTTCATCACTTCGTTGAACTCTGAATATGAAAGTTTTGGCTCGGTTAATGTCAAAAGTCCTTTTTTTGAATCAATTTCAATACGAAAACCAACAGAAACATAATCCTTGCTGATTGCTGTTGTTGGTAAAATGCGATTATTTGTTTGCAAAGCAATGTTTTCGCATATCATAATTTTGAGTTGTTCTGCTGTTTTTAGCAACTGACTGACAATCCTTTGTTTTTCAGGTGTTCTAAAATCTTCTTTTTTGAGTTTACTTTCTTTCAACAACTGAGGAAAAAGATATTCAATAGCAATTAGTCTGTCAATATCATCTCCACCAAGTTTTTCAAACTTTGAAATAGAAAGATTTTTAGAGTAAATACCGTTTAGGTCTTTTCCTAATTCAAGAACGGAAACATCGCAAGTTCCCGCACCAAAATCAAAAACCAAAATTTTCGGATTGTCTCCGTCTGGAATTTTTATTGGATTTTTTTCTACAGATGAAACTTGAACATAACTAAGAAATGCCGCATTAGGCTCGTCAATCAAAGATTGTTTGTTGATTGAAATTCCGTTTTGTTCAAGTGCATATATCAGTTCTTTTCGTTGATTTGCTTCAAATGAAGCTGGAATACTTACTGCATATTGGATATTGGGCGGTAAATTGTTAGTCGCAACATATCTGTCAATTTGCGATTTCAAGTATTGAAAGAAAATTTTTGCTGCATCTTTCGGGTTCAAAATAGAGAAGTCGCTGTTTCTGTCAAGTTCGCTGTTGTAGTATTTTGAGCCAAGGTCTTCGCCTAATTCCATTTTGAAAGAATACCAAACATTGACACCTTTTTTCAGTTGGTATTTCAAGTCTGCTGCACCTTTCCCAACTAAAAGTTGTTGATTGTACCAAGCAATAACAGTCGGTATTTTTTCCGATTTCATTATTGCACCGTCATACAATTTTTGGTTCAGCCAAATTGGTGCGGTCAATATTTCTTTTGTTGATTTATCAACCGTGGCAACCGAAACAACGGTTGTAGATGTTCCGAAGTCAATACCTACGAAAGTCGTATTAAAAATATCTGTCGCTGGTCGTGCAACTTGTGTGTTTCGTAATGCAGGGAATAAACTTTGAATGTTAATATCTGTCGCCATTATTTAGTTGTCAATATCGTTAGTATTCGTTTGTCTTTTTGTTTTGTCGTTTAATGTTTGCTCTGTCGTTTTAGGGTGACCGCTAACTTGTTTATTGCTGTAACAAAACTACACAATCTATCCATATTCAGGAAATAGTGTGTACTTTTTGTTGCATAATATCTCATCTGTTTTAAATCTCCAAGTCGTCGAATGGCGACTTGATTTTTTGAATACTTTTTGTTGTAACATGAGTATATATTTCTGTTGTTTTACTGTGTTTATGTTCTGGCAATGCTTGAATGTAGCGGATATCAGCTCCGCTTTCCAGCAAATGCGTGGCATAACAATGGCACAACGTATGTAGCGAACAAGGCTGTGTATGATAAATTGCCGAGAGTTTCTTTGCCAAAATATAATTCTTGTTGAAATCGGCAACATACCAACAGCGCATATTACTGCTCCAACGTACACCTTGAATTGTACGAATCCTTGCAACGACATCTACATCATAAGCAAACAGAAACTTGATTACTGCTTGCTTTTCATGTATTGCACGTTCTGTTTGTATGTCTGTCGTGAGCATTCCAATATTAAAAAAATGAACTCTAATGTGAATATCGACGGCAAAGATACGAAATATTTTGTGATATTGCATTAGTGTCCCGTTAAATTTCTGAATAAATCATATATATTATTGATTATATGAAATTTACGATATACTTTAAAGTAAACAGACTTGGATTCATGCTTAGCGCTTTATTATCTAAATTGAAAATTTCTATTTTATAAATTACTGAAAATCAATCGTACTTATTAGTCAGATTAAGCCAATTATCAATAACCGATTTTAATGGGACACTAATGATGATATTGAATAAGTTTGCCCAGTATAATTTGCCTATTTTTGTTTGAATAAACTTGAAATGTTTATCACAATGCGTTCCGAGTCTTTGAATGAATTTCTTTTCAATTATAATATCTTTATTTGCTTGCAGCTCAGGCGTAATATCGGCTTGATTTTGTGCCGGAGCAAGTGCTTTTTGTTCTTTAATTGCCAACAGCAGTCGTCCCAAAAACAACAAAAACAACTTGATGCGAATGGACAGATTTTTTAAAGAAACAGGATACGTTTTGCGGATTGAGAACAGAATCCCGATAGAGTAATCCACCTGCCTGCAACGGGGCATATTAGCAAGAGCAACAGCGCCCCTCGTATGAAGGGGCGCCGTAGCTTTTGGAGGCGTTTTCAAAGTATGCTTATTTTGACAAAGCCGAAATTTGATGTAAAAGAAAGCAAGATTGAAAGCCGTAAACCCTAACTCCGCAAAACCCCATGTGGCATATTCGTTAATTCGTTTATATACAACGATTTATATTGATTTGTAGACCACATAACCGTACCTCGCTTAATAAAACCGTAAATCGGTTATTTTCAATGTCATACGATATATACGACCTAAAAAGCGGCGGAGTTTACGTGCGGCGGATTCCTCGCAGAGCTTTCCCTGAGCCGCAGCCAAGAGGCTCGTCGTGGCGCGCAGCCTGAGGCGCTTAGTCAAGAGCTTCGTACTCGTTGCCGTCTACGTAGTAAATGGCGTAGTAGTCTTTGCCGTGCTCCTTCATCCACTTTCGCATTTTGATAACGCTGTTCAGCTCTGCTTGACAGTGCTCTGCCGAGCCGTCTTCCTCCAGCTTGCTGTTGGCGCTGTCCTCCATCTGCGCAATTTCGTCCTGCGAAAACCTGCGCTCGCGCAGCGTTCCCTTCACGACAATCTGCGAGCCTACCAGCTCGCGGTTGAACCCGCCAATGCCCTCTTTGGCTTCTACCCTTATGGTGGCGGCTTTGCTTTGGCCAACCAGAAAGCAACGCCTGCCTGAGTGCTTGCAGGTGTGAGTTACGTGCCCGTGCAGGCTGACGGTTTTGCCCACCAGCGAGTCGGCCACTGTCAGCAGCGAATCTACATCGTAGGACGCGCTTGCCGACAGAGTTTCTGCCTCGGCGGTTTGGGTTGCGGCGGCGTTCTTTTGTACGGAGGCGCTGCCGCACGATGCTGCGCATAGCGCTAAAAGCATCAGAGTAAAAGGTGTTCTCATAATTTTTGGTTTTTGAAAAAGTGAAAAATAAAAAAATAATAAAAAAATAATAAAAAATTCTACCAATACTTACCTGCTCCTACTTGCGGCCTGGCAGTAGCGCCATTGCCGCTAATCCGGCTATACCCGTGGCAAGGATGTATGCGCTGCTGCACGCTACGGCTACCGCTTTTTTCCGCTTGCGCACCGCCGCTGCGTAGGCGAGCGCAAGCAGCAGGTTGAATGTCAGCGCGGCAAGTGTTGTGAAGTTCAGCTTGGGCTGCACGTACTTTGTGGCGTCGGAGAAGGTTACGTAAACGGGAAAAATCCACGCCGAGAGCTTATCCCACAGGTTTGCCTTGCGTGCTATGGCGTACTCGTCGACCTGCCGAAGGGTTTCGTTGTCCAGCGCGTAGTACTTTCTGCCTTCGGGCGAGGTGACGGCTACCGTCCAGTAAAACATGTTGCCCATTATGAGCGCCTCGCTGCGGTGCATGTCAACCGGAGGCAAGCCTAACTTGGTGAGGCGGTAGGAGGGCGATTCCAGCATGTACATGCAGCCCTGCGCGTCGAACACAAAGCCGTAAAATCGCCTGTCGGCTACGGGCAGCATGGAGAAGTGTGCCACCCGGACGGAGTCGCCAGCGCCGGTGTTGCGGATGAATGGCTTGCCGCTCACCTGCTTCATGTGGAAAAGCTGCCCCCGCGCGTCGAGCACAAAGTAGCCTTCGTCGTAGGGCTTGCGCGTGTTGAAGTCGCCCGCCGCCCACTGCGCCGGAAAAGTAAAACCTCGCCTGTCCAGCTCTTTGGCGTAGAGCTCGCTCTTGGTCTTGTTGACAGCGTTGGTTTTAATGTCGATAAACTCTATTGTGCTGCCGAGGCGGAATGCGTCGCCGGGGGAGACCAGGTCAACCCTGCCCGACATGCTTTCGAGCAGCACGTACAGGCCTGTGTGCGGTGAGCTGACATCTGTTTTGGCGTAGCGAAAAATGATGGAGCTGCGGCGAATGTCGTGGACGGTAACAGCCCGCCCGTTGATGCTGTCGGGCATGTCGCCGTTGACCGCCAGCTGCCGGTAGTTGAACATGGGCAGGGCTGCGTCGAACTCGCTCTCGCTGTACTGCCTGCCCGTTGCGTCGTAGCGGCGAACGTCCTTGCCGGAGCCTTCCCTGAAGCAAAACTGCTTGACCACGGAGCTGAAGTAAACAAACGGGTAGCTCTGACCAGAGTAGGTTGCCAGGCGCACCAACGCCGGAATACCCCACAAGAAGGCAAGGGTGCTCACGAAAATAATCAGGTAGCTGATAAGGTTTCTTGATTTCATACGGATTTCTGATTTTTAGTTTTTAACTTTTAACTTCATTTCTCACTGCTCACCATCCTTAAACCTTGCGGCAGCGTGCAGCGAAAAGAAGAAGCTTGCCGCAATAAAAAACAGCATAAAGGGAAGGTAAGCCACGTATGCTCCCGGCGAGGCGCTGCCGTAGAACGAGAACAGCACGCACGCCGCCGGAATAGCGTAAAAAATGCGCTGCCGCCACACCGGCTCCAGGCATATCCAGGCGCAGAGCAGGTAGGCCTGCAATCCACCCAAAAACCACGGGAGCGCGGTCAAAAAGTTGGAGAGCGCTATCTCGCGGCTAAAGTGCACCGAAATGCCCGCCACCAGCGCAAGCGTGGCAAGGGTAAACAGCATTAGCAGCGTCGCCAACCCGTAGCCCAGCATGGTGCAGATGATGCGGGTTTCGTTCATGGGCAGGTGCAGGGTGAGCTTTAGGCGCTTGCTCTGCATTTCGGGCGCAAGCTGCACCACCGCCAGCAGCAGGCCAACGGCCAGCGGCAAATACTTTACGTGCCCTACAAGGCTAAACTCCTTGCTGATGATGGTCTCCCACAGGTTGACGATGCCCATAGAGCCTGAGGTTTGCGCCAGCCACAGAAAAATGTAGGCTATTAGCGCGGCAAACGCAACACCCGAAAGCAAAATGAACCGACGGGTTTTTATCCATTCTTTGAAGATTAGTGATCGATACATGGTTAATTATGAATTATAGATTATAGATTAAAAATCTCACTAATACTTTCCCGTCAGGCCGATGAAGGCGTCTTCGAGGGAGAGGCGCTCTTCGGCGAGCGCGTCTATGCTTGCGCCGTCCTTTGAGAGCTCGCGGCGCACCTCGTCGAGGGTGGCAAACGAGTAGGTTTCCCACGAGTGGCCAATTTTTTCGGTGTTCCAGAGCACGCCGCCGCCTGCTGCCGATACGTCGGCGGTGGCGGTGAAGCGGAAGCGGCGGAAGTTTTTCAGGATGTACGCCGTTGGCTCGTGGAGCAGGATGCGCCCGTAGTCGAGGATGATGCAGTCGTCGATGAGCAGCTCCATGTCCTGTATGATGTGCGAGGTGAGGAAGACCGTTTTGTTTTCGGCGGCGGCGTACTCGCGGAGGTACTCCACGAAGAGCCGCCGGTAGCCGGGGTCTAACCCCATAGAGAAGTCGTCGAGGATGAGCAGGGCGGGGTCTTGGGCAAAGAGCAGCCCCAGGGCTACCTGCGACCGCTGCCCGCATGACATGGTGCTGATTTTTTGCGTGGGGGTGACGTTGAGCTTTTTGAGCAGCTCGTAGTAGGCGTCGCGCTTCCAGCGGGGGAAGAAGCGGCTGTAAAACCGCTCTATCTGCTCCACGTTGAAGTAGGTGTGCTGTATGTGCCCCTCAAGCAGCAGCCCAATGCGGCTCTTGGCGGCGGGCGAGAGCCGCTCCATCTCCTCGCCGAAGATGCGGCAAACCCCCGACTGCGGGCGGAGGTATCCCGTCAGGATGTTGATGATGGTGGTTTTGCCGGTGCCGTTTTTGCCCAGCAGCCCCAGAATTTTGCCCTCGCCCACCTCGAAGCTCAGCTGCTCGTAGATGAGCTTGCTCCCGTAGTAGTGGGTAATGTTTTCGCACTGAATGACGGACATGTTTTTTTAAATTAAAAATTAAAAATTAAAAATTACAGATTACAGATTATGAATTTGCCGTTGGGCAAACGTAAAAATTGCCGTTAGAAAACAGCGCCTACGGCCATTGCTACCCAGGCGGCGTGGCGGCTGCGGTAGCGAAGGCCGTAGGCGCGCACCGACGTAAACCACCTTGTGCCCCCAATGAAATCATGCTCGAAGGAGGCTTTTGCGCTGCCGCTCAGCGGGCTTGAGGCCATCACCTCCAGGTCGGGCTGCATTGACAGGGCAAAGATGTAGCTGTCGGTCGGGGTTTTTTCGTCCGAAGCTACAAGCCGTCGATACCCCAGCGCAACCTCCGCCGCGAGCAGCGACTTTTTCCACCGCCGCTCGCCTCCGGCCGTAGCCTGCACGGTGGCGTGCAGGTAGCTCACCTCGTAGGCGGGGTAGGCGTATCGCTCGGCGTAGCTTTCTACGCCGACGTCGAGCAGTATCCACCTGCTGCTGCGGTTGCCATAGCGCTCGTGGAGGCCGCTCAGCGTAAGCTGCCGGAGGGCGCGGGTGTACTTGTCGCTTTCGCTCAGCAGGTGATACCCCTGCAAGGTAGCGCCTTCGGGCGCCATTTGCTTGTAGAGCCGCTCGTTGCCCGTGCTTTTTTGGACGTTCCAGCGCAGCCTGACTTCGGTGGCCGCTGTGCTGTTGCGCAGGCTGTAGCCCGCCAGCGCGTTGGCGCGTAGCGTGACCAGCATAAACGGGTAGCGGCTGATGGACGATCCCGGCTCTGCAAGCGACTCCATGCTTTCGCGTCCGGCCTCGCCGAGCAGCATCCACCCCTTTCGGCTGTGCGGCAGCAGGAAGGCGGCTGCCCCGTAGCTTGCGCCGTTATACTGCCAGGTGAAGGAGCTGGTGTACCCGGAGTGGAGCAGGTCGTATAGCCCGAAGCCCCGCATGGCGTAAACCTGCCCCTTGTCGACGAAAGCCATGATGTTGACGTTCACATCCTGCTGGTACGATCCGCCGTAGAGCGTAAGCCCGGCCTGCTGCCGTCCGAGGGGCACGGATACGCCGACTTTTGTCAGCAGGTCGGAGGTGATGGTTTTCTGGCGTGGGTCGTTGCGGCGGTAAGTGTTACCGGCGGTGTAGGCTATTTCGGCCGCCAGCGTCCACCTGCCCAGGGGAGCGGCCAACCCTCCCGACAGGCGGTACTGCTCGCCGTAGACACGTCCGCCGATGGTGTCGGTTATCTGGTAGGGTCCCATGCGGAAGTGATCGGCCACGCTGCTCCACTGCACATGCTCCCGCTGTAGGTGTCCATACGATGCGCTGCCCCAGAGCGTGGAGAGGGCACGCCTTGCCGTTCCCTCGGCGGCAAGGCCAAAGGCGTGCCCTCCTTCGCCGTCCCTGAGCAGGTGGTAGGTATCCTGGTTGTTGTAGGCGTAGCTTGCCTCAACGCTTCCCACGCCTGTGCAGGGCTGCCAGGGCATGGCGGCGGGCTGGCCGTACACCTGCTCCCAGAACAGCGTTGAGGGGAGGTAGCGGCCAACCGCTGCGAGGCTGTCGCGGGCGTACAGCGGCTCGCCGCCGTATATGACGGCGGCGGCTGCCAACGCTAAAGCTTGAATTTTGGATACGCAGTCCATCATTACAGGTTTAATTGTGCCGAAGCCCAATCCTTTTCAAATTCTCAAAATTTCTAAATTTTCAAATTCTCAAAATCTTCATTTGCCATCAGGGAATCTGCTTGGGCTTTGGGACGGATTCAAAGTAGAAGTCCTTAGCCGAGTCGTTGGTATCCTGATAAATCACGCGGCCATCTGCTGTAGATTTTTTCACCTTTCGGCGAATACTCTTTCCTGAGTAGGTTGCGCCGCTCGTTATAACGCCGGCGTCGAGGGTTGCCGCGAGCATTTTGCCGTTGAAGTTGGAGCCGCCCGAACACTCCACGGCATCCAGAATGTGCTCGTTGGCAATTTTGACGCTTGTAACGTAGTTGGTCGGGATGTGCGCCATTGGCCGTATGTCCGTGTTGTCGACCACGTAGAAGGTGTCCAAGTCGGGTATTTTGGCAATCAGCCACGCGGTATTTCCCTGCACTGTTGGCACCCAGATGGTGTTGGAGTAGGAGTAGTACTTTATCAGGTTGGGTACTTCGGGTACTTCAATGGCTTGTCCGGCGTTGGGGGTGTAGTCGTACCATTGGAAGTCGGCCTTGGAGAGGTCGAGCTCCGGCGTGGCTACGCTCCGGTGGTCTATGGGCTGCGAGGCGATGAGCACGCTGCCTCCGGGCGCGACGGGGTAGGTGTTGCCGCTGCCCGGTATGGCGTACATTATGCGCACAAAGGTGGTGGTGAGTATTTCGTCCTCGCTGAATATGCCCTTGGTGGATTCCACGCCGTTGAGCTGCGTTTCGCACAACGCCAGCCCGTCGGCGTAGAGCGTAACGTTGGAGTTGTTGTACAGCTCAAAAAAGTGGTGATGCCAATAGGATTTGTTGCCTTCCTTAGTTCTGCCGCCGCGGTAGTAAATTTCCTTGATAATCCACCCGCCGTCGGGGTCGATAATCGAAGCTTGCAGGCTAATGGAAAACTTGGTGGCGAGGCTGTTGACGAATACGTTCTCGCGGTTACCCGCCAGAATTGCTTCCTTCAGCCCTGCGTTTTCGTCGGCAAGCGGACTCACAAGCTTTACGGCCTGCGCCGTGAAGGTGTACTCGCCCTCCTCGAGCATGGTGGTAGCCTGACCGTCGGCGTTGGTGAGGAGGAAGAGCTCATCGCCCGTGTGGTTGTTTTTCACGGTGACGCCTACGCTGTCGATGGATATGTCGGCGTAATCTTCCGGCCGATCAACGGTGATGGTGACGTTCAGCACGTTCACGGGGCGTTCTTCCGTACATGCGGAAAGCATGGCTAACGGTAAAAAAATTCCAAGTAAAGATTTTTTATTCATTTTAAAAAGATTTAAAAAATTAAAAATTCAAAGATTCCAAAATTCAAAGATTCAACTCACCGCCGCACCGTTAATTGGTAGCGGTTGTACCTCATTTTCACCTCATTTTATCAACAAAACAACCTCAATAGCAGCATGTTGTAATAATTTCCGCAACCTCATTACCTCATTGTCGCTGACTGATACTGTCGCTTGTCGTCGCGAGTAGTGGCTGAGATTCCTCCGCTCCGCTCGCTCGTTCCTCGCTTGCTGCGCTCGGAATGACGGCGGTAGTTATAAAATGGGTGGGGGGGAGGATTGTTGTCGGCGGCTTCGCCGCCAACAACAATCCTCTTTCTTTTTTCCCCCTTGCCTGCGCCGTCATTCCGAGCGCAGCGAGGAACCCCAGACGCGCCAGCCCCAAACCCCCAAACCCCCAAACCCCCAAATTTCACATTCCACCATTTCACCACTTCAACTAAATCAGGATGCTTACTTCTGCGCCGAAGCTGGGCTTTGATGTTCGCACCATAGTAGTTCCGTAGCGCGAAGTGTAGTCGGGGTGGTAGCTTAGAAGACGATTCACGTAAAATGATATTCGCAGCGCCCTGCCGATTTCCTTGGTGAGCCTGAGGTTAAGCGAGGCTTCCAGGGGGACTTTGTTCGGGTCGAAGTAGTGGGCGTTGTAGATTTCCATCAGGTGCTTCATGATGGGCTTTTGAGCGTCGTCCTCCGTAAACTCAAAGTATTGCCCTTGGTTGTCTAAGTAGCCTGTGGGCAGCCCGTTGTTGCGGTACATGTCAGTTCTTACAAGCCACACGGCCTGCACGGAGGTGGTAATGGCCATTTGCAGCGTGGGGATGTGCGTTTCGAGGTAGAGGTTGGTGTTGAGCTGCTGCTGTATTTTGTCGTTGTTGTTCCACGAGTACAGGCCGGTGTAGGGGTATTGCCTGTTGTTGATGATTACGGAGGGCTTTCTGTAGCGTGTGCCGCCGGTGTGGTAGGCCGAGTGCAGCCACGCACCGGTGAGGCGGATACCGGTGTACAGCGCCTTGATGCGCCCCAGCAGCAGCTGGTACTCCACTCCCCGCTTGCGCACCTCCGAGCAGTTGTGGGCGCTTGTGTATCCTGACATGATTAAATCGTTGACGAAGGGAAAATCTTCCACCACAGGCGCGGCGGCGAGGCTGCCCGGCGGCACGGCCTCCTCGTCGTAGTCTTTGAACGTGTGCACCACGAAGGTGGTGAGCGGAGCAAATCCGTTGCTCATCTGCTCGTCGAACAGGGTAACGCTCAGCTCGGCGTCGCCCGCCTCGAGGTGCGCCCCCGCCTCGTACTTGACGTTCAGCACGGGCTGTAAGCCGTGGGGGGTGGGGTCTTCAATCCATGTTTGCACGTGCAGCGTTCGGAGCGACTCCTGCTGCGAGAAGTAGTTGAGCTGTATGTAGTCAAAGTAGACGTTGTCCGGGTACAGCTGTGCCTGCGTGGGGAACTTGTAGTGCATACCGTATCCGGCGTTGAGCGACAGGATGCTTTTCCGTCCGAAGAGCGTAAAGCTCGGGAGGTAAATGGCGGCGGTTACCCTTGGCTCGGCGTACCAGCGGGTAGCCATGTCGAATGTTTCCCGCAGTCCGGGCAGGGTGGTTGCTCGCAGCCCCAGGCGCAGGTTGGCGCGCCAGCTGCCCAAGGCGAGCGTTGCGTTGTCCTCGGCAAATAGCGCCAGCTTCTGCATGGCGGGCACTGCGCTGTAGGGGCGCGGACGGGTAGAGGTGGCGCTGTTGGGGTAGGGCGGGCGCGACAGGTCGTAGATCTCGCCCCGACCCGCGTTGGCGTTGTACCGCCACTCAGCGCCCAGCAGGAGGCGTTGCCGGAGCTTTCCGAGCGTGGGGTTAATCCGCGCCTTGACGTCGGCCGACAGCGACAGTGGCCTGTCGTCGACTTTGAGCTGGGAGGTGTACACCGCCGGAAGGTACTCGGCGTAGTGCTCGCCCTCGCTCGTGGCGGAGGGTAGGGGAGCGTTGCCGCCCACCGCCACCCGCGTGCGGTTTAGCTCGTCGGAGGTGTAGGAGGCGG
Source organism: Prevotellaceae bacterium (assembly GCA_031255195.1). Lineage (GTDB taxonomy): Bacteria > Bacteroidota > Bacteroidia > Bacteroidales > UBA932 > JAITMY01. Next base: position 15,498 of record JAIRSZ010000110.1, read on the forward strand.
AGGCCGTGTACTCCAGCTCGCTTGGAATCCCCCGGTGTATTTTCAGCGCGCCTGTAGTGGAGAGCATGACGTTGTGGTAGGTGGTGCTAAACTTCTCCTCGCCTTGCAGGATTTCGGGGTCTTTTTTTTCGTCGTCGAAGCTGCCGGTGTAGTACAGGCCGGCCTTGAGGTGAAAGGCGGCGTTGTCGCCCGCCTTAAGCTTGTTTTGGTAGCGCGACGAAAAGGTAGCGCGGCGGTACGACGTCAGCACGTTTCGGGGGTCGGGGAGGTAGTACAGGTAGTCGCCGTCGACGTTTAGCGTCCCTCCCTCTTTTGGCAGCAAAAAGCCTTTGCCTACGGAAAAGAGCTTGTTGGTCAGGTCTATTTTTGCGCGGCTTTCCCACGGGGTAGAGCCTGCCTTGGTTTCTATTTTAACCAGCCCTGCGGTCAGGTTTCCGTACTCTGCCGACGGTATGCCGCGCACAACCTCCACCTGCTCAATGCGGTCGGTGGATATTCTGCGCATGTCGACGCCTTTGGAGGTGGTAGTTCTGCTGAGGATGGGGTCGCCGTTGGGGACTTTGTGCAGGTTTTGCATGGTAGCGTCTTCGTTCAGGGGTGCGCCGTCCACCAGGAAGGCCGTGCCCAGCGATGTGTTCACGTCGGAGCCTGCCTGCCGCATGGTGATGAAGTTGGCCTCCTCCATTTTGGGGTCTTTTATAAGGTGTCCGGGCAGCAGCTGCATTACGTCGGCAAAGCTCGATGGCTGCACGTGCACCAGCGCCGCCTTGCCGATGGTCGAGGTAGACGGGTTTTTGGATGTTTCCGTAGCCCACACCACCACCTCGTCCAGCGCCAGGCTGCGCGGCTGTAGCGACACCACCAGCTCGGCGTTTTGACCGGCTGTGGCCACCGTATCTTGCGGGCGGTAGCCCAGGTACGACACGGTGATGCGGTAGCTGCCGCCGTCGCTCACCGCCACCGAAAATCGCCCGTTGGCGTCGGCCGCCGCGCCCAGCAACAGCCGGTGAACGTAGATGGTGGCATACGGCACGGGCTTTGACGTGGCTGCATCCACAACCCTGCCCGAAAAGCTTGCCGGCGTTGCCTGTAGCGGCGATGCTACGGCTGCGCAGAGCAGCGTATGGGATAAAAATATGTAAGTGGCGACCTTCAAATTTTAATGTTGGAGCCTGATGGCAATTGTGTGCAAAATTACTGTGCCCGCCCAAATAACGCAATCATCATTTATGATGATTTTTTGCTCGGCGGCGATGTTCGCCAAAAACGCCTCAACCTGGCCTGTGGCAACAGATGCGGGTGCAAAGATAGCGCATACAGCGACGATGTAAAATACCATGATTTTGGTATTTTCTATACTTTTTATATCCCATACCTTTGCATTTCGGAAAAATTATGGGTTACAAAATTAAAAATTAATTTAAACATGAGCAGAAAAAACTACACAATCGCTCTTTTTCTTGCCGCAGCCCTTTGCATACCGCAAGCTCGTGCGGCCGACAGCCCCGAATTTCTGTGGGGCGCGGTGTTGAGGTCTAACGACGCACAATCCGCCAGCGGGACAAGCTCTCCCAACGTAATCAAGGCCAACGCCGCAGGCGAGCTGTTTTCGATGGGCACGTTCTCGTCGCACGCCACCAATGCCTACAAGTACGCCATCTACAAGCGCTACGAGGCCGGCGGCGTTCTCACCGAGACGACGAATACCCCCGTGGGCGCTTTGAAGGAAACAGCCGGAGCAAACAACAACCTGTTCCTCTACAAGCAGGATGCGCAGGGGAACGTCCTCTGGCAGGTAACCAGCAATTGGGGCGATGTTGAAGGCGGTTACTCGCAAATAGCGCCTACCGCCGACGGCGGGGTTTTGCTGGCGGCAAAGGTGCGCTTTACCGCCAGCAGCACATTCTCCAGCGACACCCTCCTGCAGCTTATCGACGGCAGCGGCGCAAAACATGCCGTGCGGTGGACAGGCTCGGCGCGGAACGCCTACCAGATAGCTGCCGCAAAGATTGGCAGCAACGGGCAGGTGCAGTGGATAAAGCGGCTCATTGAGGTGAACGACGCCAACATCAACACCACCGACAACATCAGAGCCACCGGGCTGGAGGCCATCGCCGACGGAAGCTTCTACCTCGGCGGACGCTACTCGGATACCATAGACATTGGCAAGGCCGGCGGCGGCACGCAGCGATTCTTCCCGAAAAACGCCGGCGGAGACTTCCTGCTGCTCAAGCTCGACCCCAACGGAAATTTCCTGTGGAGCTTGGACGCTACGGGAAGCGTTGCCGCTCATGGAGTTAACAGCATGACGCTTCACCGGAACGCCCTCTACGTTTACGGAAACGTTAAGGGCGACGACGCAGCAGCTGTCAGCTTGCAGGGGCACGCCATTGTCCCCTCTGCGCAGGATGATAACGCCTACTCTGCCCGCATCGACGTGGGCGGCAGTACGCCGGTGGTAAGGTGGCTGAGGCTGCTCAACGCGCGGGTGCAAACAAACGGCAAAGGCGGGCGCATTAAGGTTACAAGCATCGGCTGCGACGGCGGGAGCGTTTTCCTCGCCGGCTCGTTCACCGGATTCATCGACACGGCGCGCGGAGCAAGCATCCTGGCCAACGACCTTACCAGCGGAACGGCAGCCGCCCAGCTCACGGCGTTCATCATACGCCAAAATCCCCACACCGGCGAGGTGCTGGGGCAGGTGAAAGACGACTCCACCGGCATTTCGGAAACCTACGCCGTGGCGCTGCGTGGAGGTACGGTGCACAGCTACGGCTACACCATGAACGTCGCAGCGTGGTATCGCACCTACAACGCCGACTTCACCGGCGAAGCCCACCACCCCCTGATTGCCGGAGGAACGGCCTTTGGCGGGATGTTTCTCGACAGCACGTTCGTTGCGCTCTCCAGAGGGCGTAATGCCACCTCCATACCAGGCCTTACCGGAGGCCTGGCTACCGAAGCGCCACCGGCGTTCAGCTCCTACTTTCTCTCCTTTGCCGCAGGCAGCTTGCAGCAAAAAAGTCTCCTTGAGCAGCTGGAAAACGCCATTGACTCTGCTGCCGCGCTAAACCCGCTGCTATACCTGCCGACCTCGTGGGAAGCGTTGCAGACCGCCGTTGCCGCCGCCGAAGCTTTCCTTGCAACGGGAGCTGTCTCCGAGCCGGAGGTGAGCGCAGCCCTTGCCGCCATTCGCAACGCTAAAAAATCGGTAGCCACCTACAACACCGAATTTCAGTGGGGTGGCGTTGTAAGATCCAACAGCCCAAACAACACGGCAACCCCCACCACCATAACGCAGGCCGTTGACGTAAGCGTAGACGGCAGCAGCGTGTTTACCATTGGCAACTTCACCACGCAAAAAGGTGGCGCCGACGGGTCTACAAAGGCTGTCTACAAGCTCTACGGAACAGGCAGCGATACGATTTCTACGCGCTTCACGCCCGAAGGCTCGCTGGCGAGCTCCGGCAATAGCAGCACCAACCTTCTTATCCACAAGCTGAGCAGGCAGGACGGCAGCGTGCAGTGGCAGCTCACCAGCGACCGCGGGCAGGTTGACGCTGCATACTCGAAGATAGAGCCTACCGCCGACGGCGGCCTGCTCCTGGCGATCAAGGTCAGCTTTTCCAACTACGCAGAGGACAAAAGCAGCGACAGCGTCCTGCTGAGGCTCGTGGAGAACGACGGCGTTACTAAGCACACCCTGACGAGGGGCGGCTCGCAGACAAACGCCCGCCAGATTGCAGTGGCAAAGATCGACGCCGATGGGCATGTGCTGTGGATCAAGCATGTCATTAAGGTAAACGACGTGTCGATAAGCAATACTACAGCGGGGCAGGCTATCGACGCCATCTACGTCAACGGGCTGGAGGAGGACGCGGACGGCAACTTCTACCTTGCCGGACGCTACGTGAAGGAAATTACCTTTGCCACACCCGGCGGCGGAACGAAAACCCTCTTGCCCCAAAACGCCGCAGGGTGGAACGGCGATTCGCAGGAGCAACGGGGCGACGCGCTGCTCGTAAAGATAGACCCCGACGGAAACCTCCTCTGGAGTCTTGAGAAGAGCGGCACGCTCTACTACCAGAGCGTGGCCGCCATAACCCTTGCCGGCGGCAAGCTCTTTGTTGCCGGAGGCGCGCAGGCCTCCGCCGGACGGCTTGGCTTAGACTACTTTGCCATGCAGGGCGACACCATTTTCCCCACCGAAAGGAGCGGCGGATACGTTGCCCGCTTCGACGTGAGCAGCGGAACGCCTGTGCTACAGTGGTTTACTGCCCTCAACGCGCGGGTGCAAACAAACGGCAAGGGCGGCAACGTGTGGCTGCACAACCTCGACTACGACGGGGGCGAGCTTTTCCTCACGGGGCGGTTTACCGGATTCATTGACCGCGCCGACGGAACGGTGATTGTGGCCAACGATGCAATCTCCGGTACCTCGTCGACCCAGAGAGGCTACCTCATGCGCCTTAACCCCTCCACCGGCAGCGTTTCGGCGGCAGCCATGCAGGGCATAACCGGATACTACCGCGCTGTTTTCCGCGAAAACAGGGTATACGCCTTTGGCTACACGCTCATGAGCTCGACGTTCTACCACGTCTACAACCCCGACCTCGCCGCGCCCTCGTCGCGATCGCTCTTTTCGGGAGGCTCGGCAACGGGATGGGACGCCGTCTTTTTTGACAACCAGCTGGTTACCGTGCACCGCACGCGGCAGGCAAATCCATTCATAGCAGGGCTTGACACGGAGCACGGGCTAAGAAAGGAAAACCCCTTCGCCTTCAGCTCCTACTACACCTCCCACAGCATGGAAGGCTTGCAGCGGCAGGCGGAAAACTTCCGCGAGGCGCTGGAGGATACCATCAGGGCGGTACGCATAGCCTGCGCCGACCCCGCGCCCTACACCGCAGACAGCTGGGATACGCTACAGCGCGCGCTGGCGGCAGGCGAACGCATCCTTGCCGCAAGCCTTCCCGTTGCCATGCAGCCGAGCCAGG
>JAIRSZ010000134.1 GCA_031255195.1 Prevotellaceae bacterium
CATACTGTGCGCCCTGGCCTGGAAAAATATATGCTTTCTTCATGTATGCAAATTTTGTTGTTAGTAAAATACAGCCGCAAAAGTAAGCAATTTTATTCCGATTTCAAATTAAGATTCAAGAATCGCAGATTCAAGTAGCGTGTCCCGTTTTGGAGACAAAAAGTTGGGCTGGTTTGCTTAGGGAACAGTGGCTTTTGTCAAAAAGAAATAATGGATTATCTGGAAACAAAAAAGTTGAGCTATACCATTGCCGCAAAATTTTACCCGCCCTGTACAGCGGCTTTATCGACAGGAGTAATTTTTGGTTGGATCTCGATGGTGGCATTCAGGTTTGTGACAAAACGTACCAGTCCGAGTCGTGGAAGCATCCTATAGAGAATCGTTATGGTAAGACAAAAAATAGCAGAACGCCCCGAAGCCGCGGGCAAGCTGCCGAGCATTTTTCCCGAAGATGACACTTTAACGCCTTGCTTTTATAAACAATTGCATATCATCGTGTTGTTGTGTATTGCGACGTCATTTTGGGTGTCGCAATGAAAAAAAAACTACTTGATATACTTTTTACGTCGCTGTGCAATATTTTTCTAACCGCAAAGGGCGTCTTGATTTTATTCTTGCCCTGCCCTGCCCATTTTTCTACTTCGCTACTTCACTACGATTTTTACCATCTTCACCTTTCCGTCGGCAGCGCGCAGCTCGACAAGGTATACCCCCTTTTCGCGCGGTGCGGCAAGGCTCGATGCGCCTGCGGCAAACTTTTGCCTGCCGGTCACCGCCCCCTGAATGTTCCGAATAACTGCCTCGCCATGCTGCGCGGCAGCTACTGTGATGTGGCCGCCTGAGGCAACTATGGTGGGGTAGGTAGTAACATTGCTCTCTACGTCCTGCCGATGTGGACGGAACGGGCAGGTGAACTGCTCCACGCCGTCGTCGCTGCGGGTGAGGCGGACGCTGTAGCTGGCGCTAAAGTCGAACGTCGGAGACACGTAGAGGTACGGCTGCACCGCGCCTGGTATCTCCTCGCCGTCCTTGAGCCATTGGTAGCCCACGAACTCGTAACCCCAGCGGTTGTTCCGGTAGAGCGCAACCACGTCGTCCCACTTTTGCGACATGATGGCCTCTGTCGGGTAGCGAAGGGTGAAGGTAAACGTCTGCTCCTCCGAGTAGCAGGCATTGTCGCTCAACGTAATGGTGGCGTTGTAGTCGTCGTGGCTCGCATCGGACGGTATGTGTATGGGGATGGCGGCGAAGCCGGCCGGCAGCGGCGCACCCTCAACGTCGGCCAAAAAACGCTGCGTTGCGCCGGAAAATGCTATGGAATAGTGCGTTGGGTTGCCACTCACAACCTCGTACTCCACCGCCGGATTGTCGTCGCAGCTGGTGACGAGGCGGCTTACGTTGCTGAGCCGTATTTGCTCGTTGACCGTTAGATGCAGCCACACAATGCTGTCGTAGTCTACCCCGCGGAGGGTGATGCTGTCCATGACGGACTCGCTCTGCGCGGGCAGCGAAAAGCCGTCCTTAGCATACGCTTCGCCCTGGCAAATGGTGTCGTACAGGTACGTTGCCGGTACCACCTGAAACGGGCCTAACTCCAGCTCGGCGACGGTTTCCACAAAGTTTGTAGCATCGTCAACCTCCACCTTCACCTTCACAGTGTACGTTCCTTTTTCAACGGGTTCTTCTGGTTTTTTTACCTCCCTCCCATCGGCGTCGATGTAAATAATCTCAATTATGACAATGCCGGAGACGCCCGGGGCTGGCGTTACCACAACTCCACGATCGGGGCCGCCGTAGGTAACCTTTTTGGGGCCATACCACAGAATTTTGTCCGTCAGATTAGCCTTCTCAATAACGAAGTCTTCAGCCAGCGTAAATTCGGCGTCTTCGTAGTTGGGGTTGTCAACCGTTACCGTAACCGTGTACTCTCCGGCATCTACCGCCGACGCTACAGGGTTGCCCTTATCGTCTTTCCTGTCGTAGGTTATCTTAATAACGTCATAAAGGTCGGCACAGAATGGCCCCTGACAGGGAAAGCTGGGGCTTGGCAATACCACAATGTTATGCTCCTGGCCGTCGTATTGGCCGCCGTCAAAACCTTCAAACAGCAGGTCGTCTTCCGTTATCGTAGCCTTCTTAATAACGAAGTCTTCATCCAGCGTAAATTCGTCGCCTTTGTAGTTGGGGTTGTCAACCGTTACCGTAATCGTGTACTCTCCGGCATTTACCACTGGCGCTACAGGGTTACCCTCACCGTCTTTCCTGTAGGTTATCTTAATAATGTCATCAAAGGCGGCACAGAATGGCCCCTGGCAGGGGGGAAAGCTGGGGCTTTGCGATACCTCAACAACGTGCTCATAGCCGTCGTAGTGGCCGCCGTCAAAGCCTTCAAACAGCAGGTCGCCTTTCGTTATCGTAGCCTTATCAATAACGAGGGTACCAATCTCAATCGTAGTATCTCGGTAGTTGGTGCCGCCATCAATTTTTACCCAAACTTCGTAGCTGCCGGCATTTCTCGGCGGCGACTCTACCGACTCTACCCGGTTGCCTTCATCGTCTTCGTAAATGTAGATTATCTTATCGACTCTAATGTCGATGCAGGAGGAAGCCCTACAGGGGAAACCCGGATTTGGCGATACCTCAACGCCGTGCTCCCGTCCGTCGTAGATGGCTGCTCCGTCGGACTTAAGCTGCAGGTCGTCTTTCGTCAGCGAAACCTTCCCAATCATCCTGGTGTGAAAGACGTAATCGGAATTTTCCACCACAAGGTTGAGTACGGTATCGCGAAAGCCTTTCACGAGTACCCTATACGCTGAGGTGTACTCCAGCCCGCTAAAAGGAATTGTAAGCACGCAAGGGTAGGCGCTGTTTTTCCACGCTCTGCCGCCTTGTAGCTGGAGCAACACCTCCTGCTCGTTGCAACCGCTGCACAGCAGCATAACCGTATCCTCCGGGTAGATACCGGTGCGCATTGGTCGGCTAAAGGTAACTTGTATCACGCCGAAGGGATTCACGTAAGTTTCGCCGGGGGGAGGTGGAGAGGACGGCGTAACGGAGGTTACGGTGGCTGGTGATTCGTACAGGGTGTCCCTGTTGCTGTTGTCGTCGCTGCGGGTAAAGCTGTTATCGTAGGTGGCTTTGGCGGCAGTGGTAATTGAGATAACCTCTGAGCTGCCCGTTTTCGGCAGCCAGAAGTACAGCTTGCCCGCGTTGTCTGTCCAAACGTCATTTATGCCGTATATTTTTTGGAAGGCGTTTGCCTCTTTTGCGCACGGTTGGCCGCCAATGCGTCCCTCCTTCACCATATCCACCACCGAAGAGCCTCTTCGCAGCGTCAGCTCGGTGAGGTAAACGGCGTATCCGGCGCTGTTGCTTGGGTGTATATCTACGGGGAGGGAACCCACCTGTACGCTGCCTCCGTCAATGATAACCTTACTAAGTAAAAGTGATGAATTTTCGCCACCACCAATATCTTTGCCGTAAACACTCTTAGCAAACACCGTCCCGCCGCTAATGGTATCTATTCCGGCGCCGTCCGCGCCACCTCCAATGCCTGCTCCACCACCTAAGCCTTTGGCAGTTATTTTTCCGCCCTTAATATTAACTTTTCCGTCGCCACCCTTACCACCACCAATGCCTGCTCCATCACTACTGCCGATGGCAGCTACTTCTCCGCCGGTGATAGCTACTTCTCCGGCGCCGTCAATACCACCACCAATGCCTGCCCCATTATTACCGCCTGTGGCAGCCACTTTTCCGCTATCAATGTAAACTTTTCCGGCGCCACCCTCACCACCACCAATGCCTGCTCCCTTATCACCGCCTGTGGCAGCTACTTCTCCGCCGTTGATAGCTACTTCTCCGGTGCCATAGTCACCACCACCAATGCCTGCTCCCAGATTACCGCCTGTGGCAGTTACTTCACCGCCGTTGATAGTTACTTCTCCCTTGCCAGAGTTACCACCGCCAATGCCTGCTCCATTACTACCGCCGAAGGCAGTTACTTTTCCGCCCTTGATATTAACTTTTCCGGTGTCGCTAGTACCACCACCAATGCCTGCCCCATTATCACCGCCTGTGGCATTTACTTCTCCGCCGGTGATAGTTACTTCTCCCTTGCCATAGCTACCACCGCCAATGCCTGCTCCCAGATTACCGCCTGTGGCATCTACTTTTCCGCCGGTGATAGTTACATTTCCGTCGCGAGAGTCACCACCACCAATGCCTGCTCCCCCAGAAGAATAAGAAAAAATGTTGGTGGCATTGGCAGTTACTTTTCCGCCGGTGATAGTTACTTCTCCCTTGCCAGAGTATCCACCACCAATGCCTGCTCCCTGATCAAAGCTTGTGGCAGTTACTTCTCCGCCGTTGATAGTTACTTTTCCGCCCCTTCCCGCGCCACCACCAATGCCTGCTGCCCCATTCTTACCGCCTGTGGCAGTTACTTTTCCGCTATCAATATAAACTATTCCGTTGCTTCCCGCGCCACCACCAATGCCTGCTCCCTCATCACCGCCTGTGGCATCTACTTCTCCGCCGTTGATAGTTACTTCTCCGGTGCCATAGTCACCACCACCAATGCCTGCTGCTCTACTACGGCTTGTGGCAGTTACTTTTCCGCCGGTGATAGTCACTTTTCCGGCGTTGCCATTGCGACCACCACCAATGCCAGCTCCACCGCCGTTACTTCTGGCTATTATAATCCCGCCGGTGATAGTAGCTCCTCCGCTACCGCCCTCGCCACCACCAATGCCTGCCCCACCGTTGGAGCCTGCGATAACTGGGACTGTTGCGGTCACATAGCCCCCGTTAATGGTGATAGTACCGCTTTGCTCGTTGATGTTACCGCCAATACCGGCACCTCCGCCTGTCCCTTCTGCACTTAGCCGGTCATCGTTTCCTCCCTCTATGATTAACGTGGAGGTGGGGTGTACTCGCAAGCCGGCAAACTTGCTACCGCCATGAAGTTCGTTTTTGCTTTTCAGCGTCAAAGTTACTTTTGTTTCCGCGCCAACGCTAAAGGCGGCGGAATTGGTGGATCTAATGGATACACTATCGAGGGTAATTGTTACGTTAGAAAGGCTGGAATTTACTACTATTTTTTTGCTACCGACGGTGCTGCCATTACCCTTGAAGATGTAGTTGCCGCTTTGGGTGATGGTAAAGGCGTCATTTCCTTCCGAGCACGCTCCCGGTGGATTGTAAGTAACGCTAATAGTGGCAAGGGCGTTCATGCTTCCGCCAACCAATAAAATGGCCGCTGCCAACAAGCGTATTTTTTCTTTTGTGTGCACCGCACGCAAGAGGTTTAGTAAGTTTTTTTTTCATTATTTGTCAGCTATAAAAAAGTAGTGGTTTTATGAAAAATACCGCTTGGCTACGCTTTAGCTGTATTTTTTCTTTGCACTACCGCAACAGGCAGCTAATATTCACCAACTATTTTATAAATGCCCTGTAAAAGTAGACAAAAAAAGTTGTTCCACCAAGTTTCAGAGGCATTTCAAGTCTTCAGATTACTTCAGTCCACCGATTTTATTTCGATTTCACCCTTAGCCGCTACACTATTTTCAGCAGTGTTAGCCATTATTCCTGACTTCGGCGCTGGGGTGCCCTAACCAATTTTTTTTCGGAAAAATGCAGGGCAGAAATTCACCTTCAACGCTCATTTTTCACAGCATATAACGTACAACAGTGTAAACCTGAATGCATTATAATTTATAGATTTTTTAAAGCGTCAAAGTCGGGAAAAAGGTTTACCTTTGCTGCTACCATTTTAGCAGTGTGACTTATGAAAACAAAAGCAGTAAGGCTATACGGAAAAAACGACCTCCGGTTGGAGGAGTTTGAGCTTCCGGCGATTAACGAGGGCGAAATTTTGGCAAAGGTGGTTTGCGACAGCATTTGCATGTCGTCGTACAAGGCCTCGCACGAGGCGGATACGCACAAGCGCGTGCCGCGCGACGTTGCCCAAAACCCCACCATCATAGGGCATGAGTTTGCCGGAGAGGTTGTAGAGGTTGGCGAGCGTTGGCGGGAGCAGTTTGCCGTGGGCGACAAGTTTTCCATACAGCCCGCGCTCAACTTCGAGCAGGGGCCTGTGGGCATCCTCAGCGCGCCGGGCTACTCCTACCGCTACGTTGGCGGCGATGCCACCTACGTGGTTATTCCCCGCGAGGTGATGGAGCGGGGCTGCCTGCTGCGCTACAGGGGCAGGGGCTACTACCCTGCGTCGCTCGCCGAGCCGCTGTCGTGTGTCATTGGCGCCATGCACGCCAGCTACCACACCACGCCCGGCTCTTACGTGCACAAGATGGAGATTGTGCACGGCGGCTGCATGGCAATACTTGCGGGCGTTGGCCCTATGGGGCTGGCCGCTATCAGCTACGCCATTCGCCGCACCGACCGCAAGCCGAGGCTCCTCGTCGTAACCGACATCGACCAGGCGCGCCTGGACAGGGCTGCCGAGCTCTACCCGCCGCAGGAGGCCGCCAAAAACGGCGTCAACCTGATGTACGTCAACACGTCTACCATGAGTAACGCCGTTGCCGAGCTCAGGGCTATTACCGGAGGCGACGGCTACAGCGACGTGTTTGTGTTTGCGCCGGTGGCTTCGGTGGTGGAGCAGGCCGACGCCATCCTTTCCTACGACGGCTGCCTGAACTTCTTTGCGGGGCCTGCCAAAAGCGACTTCAAAACGCTGTTCAACTTCTACAACGTGCACTACGCCTCCACCCACGTGGTGGGCACCAGCGGCGGAAACACCGACGACATGAAGGAGGCGCTGGCGATGATGGACAAAGGTTTAGACCCGGCAGGGCTGGTAACGCATGTGGGCGGCATTAACGCCGTGGCCGAAACTACGCTCAACCTGCCGCAAATACCAGGAGGCAAAAAACTTATCTACACGCACATCAACATGCCGCTAACCCCCATTGCCGATTTTGCCGAAAAAGGAAAGCGCAACCCAACATTTACCGCGCTGGCGCAAATATGCGAGCGCAACAAGGGGCTGTGGAGCGTAGAGGCCGAAGAGTACCTGCTGGCCAACGCCGCTGCGCTAAATAGCTGACAGATTTACTATTCGGCAGGTTAAAGTACACAATTCCTAACGAAACAAGCGTCATTCGTTTTTACGCCATAAAGTTTGCAACAATGTGTTTGCAAGCACATTGAGGCTTACTTGTTTTAAAGCGTCAAAGTCAGGAAAAAATGCTACCTTTACATTTTTTCAAAATGTTTTGGCGGTAGAGAAGAAATTTTGTTGGATGAAAAGGCTGTTGTTTTTTTTGCTTGGAGCAGCGTTTACGTTGGCAGCGGGTTGTAGCGTCGATTCGGCGTGCAGGCGCGTCACCGGAGTTGCGCTGGGCACTACCTACACCATTGTTGCCTGCGGCGGCGACAGCATTGGCGGCGATACGCTGCAAGGCGAGGTGGAGGCGCTCATGCGGCGGGTCGAAAAATCGCTCTCCATTTACGATAAAGAGTCCATCATATCCAAGGTCAACCGCAACGAGGACGTGGCGTTAGACAGCTACTTCATCGAGTGCCTTGAGGTAGCCCGGCAGGTGAGCGAGCAAACCGGCGGCGCGTTCGACGTTAGCGGGTCGCCGCTGTACGCCGCGTGGGGGTTTGGCGCTGGCGAGCACAGCACGCCGCCCACCCAACAGCAGGTGGACAGCCTGCGCCGGCTCTGCGGCATGGACAAATTTGCCGTCGTTGACAGCCGCCTTGTGAAGTCTGACCCGCGCGTTCAGCTCAACGCCAACGCCGTGGCAAAGGGCTACACGGTTGACGTGGTGGCTCGCTTCTTAGAAGGCAGGCATGTTGACGGCTACATGGTCGAGATAGGCGGCGAAGTTCGCTGCGGCGGACAGAAGCCCAACGGCGACAGGTGGACTGTCGGCATTGACAGCCCAAAGGATGGCAACTTTACCCCGGGCGCAGACTTGGCAAGCGTGCTGGAGATTACCGACAGGGCGGTGGCCACGTCGGGCAGCTACCGCCGGTTCTACATGAGCGGCAGCGAAAAAGTGCCGCACATCATCAACCCCGCCACGGGCTATCCCGCGCACAACAGCCTGCTCAGCGCCACGGTTGTTGCCGGTAGCTGCGCCACAGCCGACGCCTACGCCACAGCCTTTATGGTTGTGGGGTTAGATAGCGCAAAGACTTTGCTGGACAGAAATCGGGAGTTGGAGGGGCTTTTGATATTCTCCGAGCAGCAGCAGCTCAAGATTTACGCTACGCCAATGCTCAAAGGTTGGCTATCTGAATAAGTTCTAATTTCTCACTAAAACAAAAAACAAAAACATGATGAAGATGAAAATGAAAGCTACAACGTTATGCGCAGGGCTGATGGTGATTTCGGCTACCGCATTTGCACAGAACATCAAGCTTCCGGCTCCGCAAAAGAGCGGAGGCAAGCCGCTCATGGAAGCGCTGTCGCAGCGACAGAGCATGCGCGACTTCGACACAAAAACGCTCGGCGAGCAAACGCTCTCCAACCTGCTGTGGGCAGCATACGGGTTTAACCGCGACGACAAGCGCACCGTACCCTCTGCCATGAATCGGCAGGAGTTTGAGGTTTACGCTGTTACAGAAAAAGGCGCATACCGCTACAACGCCAAGGACAACGTGCTGGAGCAAGTGAGCAACAAAGACCTGCGAGCCCAGACAGGAAAGCAGGGAAGCACGGCGCCGCTCAACCTTGTTTACGCCTACGACACAAAAAAAATGTCGGACGAAAAGTTAGCCTACGGCGACTGCGGCTTCATTTCGCAAAACGTTTACCTGTACTGCGCCTCGGAAGGGCTGGCAACTGTTGTTCGTGGCGGCGGAATGAACAAGGAAGAGCTTGCAAAGGCGCTGAGCCTCAAGCAGGATTACGCCATTGTGTTTGCGCAGACGATAGGATACCCCAAAAAGTAGTAAACCGTCGTCCCGACGAGCGTTGGCAAGCGGCGTCAGCTAATTTTGCTGTATACTATGCACGCAAAAAAACCGAACAGAATTTACTTTTATGTTGGCATGCTTTTTACGTCTTCTTAACTGCGTAAACATTTTGCATAATCAGCCTTTGCGTACTTTGCGTATTTACCTTTGCGTACTTTGCGGTTCACTGTTTTTCTCACCGCAAAGAGCGCAAAGGTTTTTCGCAAAGGGCGCAAGCAGAGCTGCGTGAGTAAACATTTTAGTATAGTCTGTCGAGGGGAAAAAACGTGGCGTATTTTTTTTGATTAAAACTTATGAGAAAATCCGATAGAGCGTAGCATTGTCAAAGTCAGTAGATTATGCTATGTAAGTTTTTTTTGCGGAGCGCTTTTACCGCCTGAGAAATTTGTACATTTCCTCAGATAAAAAACTTTTTTCAACCGTATGTGCTTGGAAAACCCGAGATTTTCATGTATTTTTGCTGGCACGTTTCAAAACTAAGAACAACTTTTTTATGCACTTATGCAGCAAACCATTAAGCTAAAGAAAGGGTTGAATATAAAGTTGCAGGGCTTGCCCGAAAGGGTGCTTCCCAAGTGTCCGTCCCCGCTCTCTTACGCCATTAAGCCTACCGACTTCCACGGGTTAACGCCCAAAATGCTCCTTGAGGAGGGTAGCGCCGTAAAAGCAGGGACGCCGATTTTTTGTGATAAGTATAAACCCGAAATAATTTTTGCCTCGCCTGTGAGCGGCACGCTACAGGCGGTAAACCGCGGCGAGCGGCGGGCAATTCTGGAGGTGGTAATCGCGCCCGACGGAAAGGGCGAGAGCGAGCCGCTTACTCCTCCCGGCGTGGAGACGGCGTCGCGCAGCGAGGTGGTGGATTTCATGCTGCGGTCGGGCGCGTGGCCGTTTCTGGTGCAGCGTCCCTACGGAGTTATTGCCGATCCGCAGGTATCTCCCAAAGCTATCTTTATTTCTGGATTCGACACGTCGCCGTTAGCCGCCGACGCCGACTACATTGTGAACGGCGAAGGCGCGCCGTTCCAGAAGGGCGTTGACGTGCTGAAAAAGCTGACGGCGGGTAAGGTGCACCTTTCGCTGTGCGCGAGCTACCCCGCCAACAACGTCTTTGAGCGCGCCAGGGGCGTGGAGGTGCACCGCTTCAGTGGCCCGCATCCCGCAGGTAACGTTGGCGTGCAGATACACCACATTGACCCCATCAACAAGGGCGACGTGGTGTGGACGATTGCGCCCCAGCACGTGGTTGCGCTGGGAAGGCTTTTTGTCGCCGGCGTTTACGACGTATCGAAGGTGGTTGCGCTGGTAGGCACGGAGGTCAAAAAGCCGCGCTACTACCGCATGGTTGCCGGAGCGTCGCTGAGCGGGCTGGCCGAGTTTGTCAACGACGGCGGCGAGCACAAGCGCGTGATTAGCGGAAACGTGCTCACCGGAACCAGCGTGGGCATAAACGGATACCTTGGCTTTTACGACAACGAAGTGACGGTTATCTCCGAAGGCGACTGCTGCGAAACGCTGGGCTGGCTGATGCCCCGCTTCAAAAAGTTGAGCATGTCGCGCAGCTACTTTTCGTGGCTCATGCCCGACAAACACTACGCCCTGGACACAAACCTCAACGGCGGACGGCGCTCCTTTGTCGTCACCGGACAGTACGAGCGGGTGCTGCCTATGGACATACTGCCGGTTTACTTGATTAAGGCCATCATGGCGGGCGACGTGGAGCGCATGGAAAAGCTGGGAATCTACGAGGTGGTGGAGGAAGACCTTGCGCTGTGCGAATTTGTGTGCTCGTCGAAGATGGAGGTGCAGCAGCTGCTGCGAAAGGGGATTAACCTGATGAGGGTAGAGGCGGGCGCGCGATGACCTGCTGCGAATTTTGCAGCGAAGAACGCGACTTCATGCCGATTATCGCCGAAAAGGAGCAGGTCATTACAGAAAAACGTGCGCCTGCCGAGCCGGTTGCGCTAAGGGACAAAAAAAGTTGAAGCGGCTTATTCGATAAGTTGCTGATGTAAAACATATAACAGGTAGATAACTTCCATAATTTTTTAGGCTATTAGGATCTACATGAAAGCCACACAAAATTTTTTTGACAAAATCAGGCCGGACTTCGAGAAGGGAGGCCGCCTGCACTTTCTACATTCGACGTTTGAGGCGTTTGAATCGCTGCTCTTTGTGCCCAAGACGGTAACGAGCAGCGGTTGCCACGTGCGCGATGCCATTGACCTCAAGCGGACGATGACCGTGGTGATTGTGGCGCTCATGCCCGCGCTGCTGTTCGGCACTTGGAACGTAGGGTTTCAGCACTACCTCTCCGTAGGTCGGGAGGCTGGCTTTTGGAGCATTTTTTTGTACGGCCTCGGCAAAGTTCTTCCCATGCTGGCCGTGTCCTACATCGTTGGGCTGGGCATTGAGTTTGCATCGGCGCAAATTCGGGGGCACGAGGTGAACGAGGGCTTTTTGGTGTCGGGTATTCTCATCCCTATGGTCATGCCGCCCGACGTGCCGCTGTGGATGCTGGCGCTGGCTACAGCCTTTGCCGTTGTTATCGGCAAGGAGGTGTTTGGTGGCACGGGGATGAACATATTTAACCCGGCGCTTCTGGCGCGCGCCTTCATATTTTTTTCGTACCCTTCGCACATCTCCGGCGACGCCATTTGGGTTGCGGGGCTGTCCGGCGGCACGGGTGTTGTCGACGGGTTTTCGGGCGCAACCCCGCTGGCTAAAGCAATGGTCGGACGCCTGCCGTTCTCGGCTATGGAAGTAGAGAAAATATTTTGGGGACTTATCCCCGGCTCCATTGGCGAAACCTCTACGGCGGCCATCCTGCTGGGGGCGGCGCTGCTTGTCTTTACGGGCGTGGGCAGCGCGCGCATCATGCTGTCGGTGGTTGCGGGCGGCTACCTCGCAGGGCTGCTGTTCAACGCCGTTGGCGCCAACGCTTACATGAACCTGCCCGCCTACCAGCATCTCATCATGGGCGGATTTGCCTTTGGCGCGGTGTTCATGGCAACCGACCCCGTTACCGCCGCGCAAACCAAGAGCGGAAAATGGATATACGGCTTCCTTATTGGGGTGATGGCCGTTGTAATACGGGTGCTCAACCCTGCATATCCTGAAGGAATGATGCTGGCTATTCTGCTCATGAACGCCTTTGCCCCGCTGATTGACCACTGCGTGGTGCAGGCCAACATGAACAGAAGGCTCAAGCGGGCAAGGCAGGCAGCGCAAAAAGTATAAAAAATCTGTGAAGCAATGAACAAAGACAGCAACAAATACATATACCTGTACTCCACTGCGCTGGTGGTGGCGGTGGCGGCGACGCTATCAATAGCGGCAACGCTGCTCAAACCTTTTCAGCAGAAGAACATCGAGGTGGAGAAAAAGCAGAGCATTCTGCTCTCCGTGCACAAGGCTGCGGACGTAAGGAAGGCGAAAAACAAAAGGCAGTACGTCGAGGCCGAATACGCGAAGTACATCACCGACGGCTTCGTGGTCAACTCGCTTGGGGAAAAGCAGGAGGGCAGCGCCTTCGAGGTAAACCTTGAGGAGGAAGCGGCCAAGCCTGCCGCCGACCGCAAGCTTCCCGTATTCGTCTGCACCGACAACGACGGCAAGCCCAAGTACATCATTCCGGTGCGCGGCGTTGGCCTGTGGGGGCCTATCTGGGGCTACGTGGCGCTGCACAGCGATTATTCTACCATCTATGGCGTAGTGTTCGACCACCAGGGCGAAACGCCGGGGCTGGGCGCCGAACTTTCCACACCGGATTTTCAGCGGCAGTTTGAGGGCAAGCAAATCTTCGATGCCGCCTCGGCATTCACCTCCGTAAAGGTGGTGAAGGGCGGCCACACGCAGGGCAAGCCGCACGCGGTGGACGCCATATCGGGCGGCACTATCACGAGTCAAGGGGTAGAAAAAATGCTGATGGACAACCTGAGCGCGTACCTGCTGTTTTTTAAGGAGCAGCAGCGTGCGCAGGAAGCCGAGCGGCGGCGGCAGGAAAGGGAGAAAAAGGAGAAGGAAGAGGAGGAAGAAAGAGCGTTGCTACAGGCAAAGCAGGCCGAAGCTGCCCGAATAGCGCGCAGGGCTGCTGCGGAGGCAGCGGCTGCGCTGCAAAGCGATACCACCGGCGCTGCTCCGGCGGTGCAAAGTGAAAATACACCCGTACTAGAACAACCAGAAAATTTGTAAATGGAAAAGGAATCATTGTTTTCGGCAAAAAACCTGAAGCTGCTCACCGACCCGCTGGGGCGCAGCAACCCCGTTACGGTGCTGGTGCTGGGCGTCTGCTCTGCGCTGGCTGTGACGGTAAAGCTGGAGCCTGCGGTAGTAATGGCCATTTCGGTAACGGTGGTGATTGCCGTTTCCAGCGTCGTCATGTCGCTGCTGCGCAACACCATCCCCAACCGTATTCGCATCATCGTGCAGCTGGTAGTGGTGTCGCTGCTGGTCATCCTTGTCGACCAGGTGTTGCGTGCGTTTGCCTACGATGTGAGCAAGCAGCTGTCGGTGTTTGTGGGGCTTATCATTACCAACTGCATTGTGATGGGGCGCATTGAGGCGTTTGCGCTGGGCAACAAGCCGTGGCCGTCGTTTGTGGACGGCATCGGCAACGGGCTTGGCTACGGCCTCATCCTTGTGGTGGTGGGCTTTGTCCGCGAGCTGCTGGGGTCGGGCACGCTGTGGGGCTACCGCATCATCCCAAGCAGCTTCTACATCGCCAACGGCGGCGTGTACGAAAACAACGGGCTGGTAATTCTGCCCCCCATGGCGCTCATCCTGCTGGGCATTATCATCTGGATACAGCGCAGCCGCAACAAAAATCTGGTAGAAAGTTAAACGTAAAAAATCTTTTTAGACAGTAAAAAAATGGGAGATATTGTCAGCATATTTGTCAGGTCAATTTTTATTGACAACATGATTTTTGCGTACTTCCTGGGGATGTGCTCCTACTTAGCCGTTTCCAAAAGCGTAAAAATATCGGCAGGCCTGGGGTTGGCGGTGATGTGCATGTTGGCCATCACCGTTCCGGTAAACTACCTGCTCAACCGCTACGTGCTGAGCAGCGGTGCGCTGGCGTGGATGAGCGAGAGTCTGAGGGATGTAGACCTGAGCTTCCTTTCCTTCATCGTCTTCATTGCCGTCATTGCCTCCATAGTGCAGGTGGTGGAGATGGTGGTAGAGCGGTTTGCCCCCACGCTGTACTCGTCGCTGGGGATATTCCTGCCGCTCATTGCGGTGAACTGCGCCATACTCGGCGGCTCGCTGTTTATGCAGGAGCGCGGATACCAAACGCTCGGCGAGGCCGCCGCATTTGGGTTAGGGTCGGGGGTAGGGTGGCTGCTGGCCATTGTGGGCGTTGCCGCCATCCGCGAAAAGCTCGCCTACTCAAATGTTCCCGCGCCCCTGCGCGGTCTGGGTATCGCCTTCATCGTCACAGGGCTTATGGGAATGGCCTTTATGTGCTTCATGGGAATCAAGCTGTGATTGCGCGAATTGCGCCTCAGCTTTCGCCGGAAGCAGCTAGCGTGGTGTAATGTGATGTGAAAAAGCGTTCCGGCATAAAAAGTTGATAGATGGCGAATGGCAATGTGGTTTTGTAAAAAAACGCTTTCGGAAATTGTCTGGATGGTATGTGGGTTGAACGGGTTGAACGGATTCTAACAGGTTGAATACAATCGTCTTTGAAAATCTGTTCAACCCGTTCAACCCGTTTAATCCGTGCGCCTGTGAGAAGAGCGACGCCTAACCCTTTGAATTGTTAAATCTGAAATTGCTGAATTTTTTGAACTGCTTTGTAGACGTTATCCTGCCGCTGGCGCTGCCCAAGCCGCTCACCTACGCCGTGCCGCACGACATGCAGGCCGCTGTGAAGGCTGGCGTGCGCGTGGCCGTGCAGGTGGGGCGACGGAAAATTTACGCGGGCGTTGTGCTGCGCATCCACGGCGAAACGCCCCCTTACGCCACCAAGGAGATTATATCGGTTTTGGACGACGAGCCAATAGTCAACAGCTTGCAGCTTTCGCTGTGGGCGTGGGTTGCGCAGTACTACATGTGCAGCATGGGCGAGGTGATGACGGCTGCGCTTCCGGCTGCGCTCAAGATGGAGAGCGAAACGCGCGTGTCGCTCGACAGCGGCTGGGAAGACCTGAACGTGGACTTCAGCGCCGCCGAAGCCGACGCGCTGCGCGTGCTACAGGCAAAGCCAAACCTCAGCGTGGAGGAGCTGGCGGCGGCCATGCAGCGGAAAAACGTTTTCCCCCTGGTGCAGCAGCTGCTCAGCAAGCAGGCAGTGCTCATAGAGGAAAAGCTGAGCAGCGTTGGCAAAACGCCCTGCGAAACGGTGGTTGCCCTCCATCCCGACGTTAAGAATGAGAAGGATTTAAACGCGCTCTTTGCCCTCACAGAGCAGGCTCCGCAGAAAGAGCAGCTGCTCCTCGCCTACGTGTCGATGGCGCTGCCCCTAAACTACTCCGACCCGCCGAAGATTCCCAAAAAGTCGCTGCTGGAAAAAGCGCAGGTTAGCGCCGCCGTGCTCAAGGCTTGCGTGGATAAGGGCATTTTTGTGCAGCTCCAGCAGGAGCAGCGTCGACAGAAGCCGGCAGACAGCGACGTTCCGGCGGCAATACCTCCGCTCTCGGCGGCGCAGCAGCAGGCATACGACAGCATCAGGAGTTTTTTTGCCGAGAAGCAGGTTGTACTGCTGCACGGGGTAACCTCGTCGGGGAAGACGGAGATTTACATCCACCTCGCAGAGCAGGTAATGGCGCAGGGGCGGCAGGTGCTCTACCTTGTGCCCGAAATTGCGCTCACAACGCAGCTCATCAGCCGGTTGCAGAAGGTGTTTGGCCGCGTGAGCGTGTACCACTCCAAGTTTAGCGACGCGCAGCGCGTAGAGGTTTACCGGCGGTTGCTCGGTAGCGCCTCGGAGCCTGCGCTGGTTTTAGGCGTGCGCTCGTCGCTGTTTTTGCCCTTCGGTAACCTTGGGCTGGTTATCGTGGACGAGGAGCACGAGAACACCTACAAGCAGCACGACCCCGCGCCGCGCTACCACGCTCGCGATACGGTTATCATGATGGCAAAGATGCACGGGGCAAAGGCGCTGCTAGGCTCTGCCACCCCATCGTTGGAGAGCTACAGCAACGCCGCAGCAGGCAAGTACGGCCTTGTGGAGCTCACCGAGCGCTACGGAAGCGTGAAGCTGCCCGAAATACAAATCGTCAACGTGGCCTACCTGCGCCGCAAGCAGGGCGGAAAACACTTCTCGCCGCTGCTCATCAAGGAGATAGGCGACGCCTTGGAGAAGGGCGAGCAGGTAATCCTGTTCCAGAATCGCCGTGGATTTTCGCCTTACGTGGAGTGTCGGGAGTGCGGCTGGATACCCCAGTGTGAGCACTGTAGCGTGAGCCTCACCTACCACAAGCGCAGCAGCCGGCTGGTGTGCCACTACTGTGGGTTTGCCATCGGGATGCCGCACCGCTGCCTGGCCTGCGAGGGAACATCGCTGGAGGCAAAAGGGTTTGGAACGGAAAAGGTGGAGGAGGATTTGCAGCTTATATTCCCCACCGCCACCATTGAGCGCATGGACTTGGACACCACCCGGACGCGAAGCGCCTACGAGCGCATCATTGCCGACTTTGAGAGCCGCAAAATCCAAATCCTTGTCGGCACGCAAATGGTGACAAAGGGGCTGGACTTCGACAACGTAAACCTTGTGGGCATACTCAACGCCGACGCCATGCTCTCGTTCCCCGACTTTCGCGCCGGCGAGCGCAGCTACCAGCTCATGGCGCAGGTGGCCGGCAGGGCTGGGCGGCGCGACAAGCAGGGGCGCGTGCTCATACAGACCACGCAGCCTCGACACCACATCCTGAGCTGCGTGCAGCGCAACGACTACGGGGAGATGTACCGCTCGCAGGTTGCCGACAGGGAGGAGCTGCGCTACCCGCCATTTGTGCGCCTCATAGAAGTTACGCTAAAGCACCGCAGCGAGCAGACGCTTTTTCGCGCGGCGCAGGCGCTGTCCAAGCTGCTCAAGGACAGCTTTGGCAGCCGTGTGCTTGGACCTTCAGTGCCGCTCGTCAACCGAGTGCAAAACCGCTACCTCATTTGCTTTTTGCTAAAGATAGAGCGCGAAAAATCAACCGAAAAAGCAAAGGCGCTGCTCAGAGCTCAGTGCGACCTGGTACGGCAGGTGGACGAGTTCAGGCAGGTAGAAATTGTTCCGAACGTTGACATGATGTAGC
>JAIRSZ010000179.1 GCA_031255195.1 Prevotellaceae bacterium
TAGGTCATGGCAGTGCTGTACTGCTGGTTGTAGTCGTTCCAGTAGCTTCCTGAGAACTTGGACTTCAGCGTAAGCCGCTTGTTCACCACGTAGTCGGTGTTGCTGCGCAGGCTGTAGCGATTGTACTCAAAGCCTTTAACGGTGCCTTCCTCCGTGTAGAAGTCGGCGGAGAGGAACGACCTGTACTTTTCGTTGCCCACGGTGTACGACACGGTGTAGTTTTGCGACAGCGCCAGCTGGGTGGCAAAGTCGTACCAGTCGGTGTTGTGCTTCAGCAAATCCTCGTTAAACCAGCCCGAAATGCCGGCTTCAGCCTTGCCGCTCATGGCGCTGGTGTAGTCGTACAGCTCCTGCGAGTTCATCAGCCTGAAGTTGCCCAGGTGCTGCTGCGCAAGGCCCAGCTTCGCCGATACATCCACCTTCGATTCGCCCATGCGCCCGCTCTTGGTGGTGACGAGTATCACGCCGTTGGTAGCCCGCGAGCCGTAGAGGGCGGTTGCGGCGGCGTCCTTGAGCACCGTGAGGGTGGCAATTTCGTTGGGGTTGAGCTGCGCGCCCGTTCCCCCCACCACGCCGTCGATAACCCACAGCGGGTCGACGGACGAGTTGAGCGTGCCCTTGCCGCGGATGCGTATTTGCGCGGCGTCGCCCGGCCGTCCAGAGGTGTTGAGCACCTGCACGCCCGCTACTTTACCCTGTAGCATGGCGTTGACGTTGGGCGTGGTCACCGTTTTGAGCTCAGCGTCGGTCACCACGGCGAGGGAGCCTGTAACCGAGCTCTTCTTTTGCGTGCCGTAGGCCACCACAATGACCTCCTCCAGCCCCTTTTCGTCCTCCTCCATCGTAACGTTCAGGAAGGCTACTCCGTTGACCGGCACATCCTGCCCTGCGTAGCCGATGAACGAAATGGCCACGATGCCGTTCGGGTCGGACAGGCTGAGCGAGAAGCTCCCGTCGGCGCTGGTCATTACCCCGTTGGAGGAGCCTTTTTCTACCACGCTTGCCCCCACGAGCGGCTCTCCCGTTTTGGTTTTCACAACGCCGCTCACGGAGTGGGCGGCAAGCGAGGTCAGGCTACCGGCGAGCATCAAAAAAGCGCCTGCCGCCAGCTTTTTTAGTAACCTGCGTGGATGTTTTTTGGTATTATTTTTTCTCATAATGTTTTTCTGATTTAAAATTGGATATTGGTTATTAATAGCGTATGCGCGATACGCAATACGCGATACCGGCGACAGCGTAAGGTATTGCCACCGGCCTCTGTAGCTGCTCTATTTGAGCCACATGACTTTACGAAATAAGCTTCGGCGTTGGCTACGGCAACCATCGCCATTTGGAAAAAGAGGATATTTTCTCTCATGCTAAAACATTTTTTCAATTTCACATTAACAATTAATAAAAGCCGATAATTACACTACAAATAACATGCAGCATATTTCAGCAATACTAATTTGCATTACATTCATCATCAAAAATTTATGGTGATTTTAAATGCGGATACTCCGCAGGCAGGAAACAAAAAAGGTAGCAGCAGCAGCAGCAGCAGCATGTTTCTGTAGAGAAAATATGCTATCGCTGCCGCAAAATGTTGCTATAGTAAGGAAAATATTGTGTATTTTGTGCCGCGCACGGCGGTAACGTGTTCGCACCCAATCGCATAACTACTTGAGCACTATGTGTTCAAATGTTAAATTTGCCAAAATGCAGCGCTACATTAACAATGCAGCGCTAAGGCTAAAGCCCGCGAATTTGAGATATGTTGAGGTACTCGCACGATTCTTTACTTATATGTTAGTTAGTTGTTTCCTTAAAAAATTAGCGACTTTTCCTTTGAAAGGAACATGCCGCTGAGATTCCCAAGCAGTACAGCCGAGATAATAAATATCCTACCAATTGCAGAGATTTTCTGTAAATAATTCGCAAACTCCGCCAACCTGTTTCGCTCTGCATATCCGCTGAAGCCGCTATGATAACGTTGTACCGAAAGACCCTAACGGAAATTTTGTGACTGTACTGACACAGCAAATGTATGGTTTTTTATTTTCACTGCAAACATTTCAACCGTTAAAAAATAATTTTCTTGAAGGTAAACTGCAATACAACACAATACCAGCTACTTTGGTACAATAGCCTAACCAAAATACAGTTTTTATTTTGCTAAAGCAATCCGGCAGGTGCATCCATTGAGTTTAGGAAATTGAGTACACCAAAACGGGCATAGGACAGGGATTCCTCACGGAAACCTGCCCCATACCTGCTGCGTTGTTATTTGGGGAATTTTTAGGGTGTGGCAGCGTCAAAGCAGGGAAAGCGCTGTTCTTAGCGCATCAAGTCAGAAGAAATTTTTTCAGCCCCATTTACGTCTGTCTCCTGATAACAAAACAACCTCAGTGCAGGTGACTGAGGTTGTTTTATTGCAGCGAAAAAATACGAGGCCGGAGTGTTACTTTCCGACATTCCCGACAAAGTGAAAGTGCGGCCCAAAGCGTTCAAACGCCGCCTTGTCCAGCGCCTCGCGGTGGTCGGGGTGGGCAACGCTGATGATGAGCTTGGCGCGCTCTTGCAGGGT
>JAIRSZ010000185.1 GCA_031255195.1 Prevotellaceae bacterium
CAATTTAGCAAGTTTATCATTGAAATGCTTTGCGTGACAGGCTTTTACTTTACCTCTTCAAAATCTACGTCCGTCACCTCTTTGTCTTTGCCGTTCTGCTTTCCTCCGGCGCTGTTGGCGTCTGAGGCTGCCCCACCAAAGGGATCGGCGTTTCCGAAGGAGCTACCCGCATCGGCGTTCATGGCGCTGTACATGTCCTGCGAGGCGGCTTGCCACACGGAGTTGAGCGCAGCAGTGGCAGCATCAATGGCGGCAAAGTCCTGCGACTTGTGCGCATCCTTCAGCTTGTCAAGGGCTGATTCTATGTCTGCCTTCTTGTTGGCCGGCAGCTTATCGCCATACTCCTTGAGCTGCTTTTCGGTGCTGAAAATCAGGCTGTCGGCGGCGTTGATTTTGTCTATTTTTTCGCGCTCCTTCTTGTCGGCATCCTCGTTGGCCTTGGCCTCGTCGCGCATACGCCTGATTTCGTCGTCGGTCAGCCCGCTCGACGCCTCGATGCGGATTTTCTGCTCCTTGCCCGTTCCCTTGTCTTTTGCCGACACGTGCAGGATGCCGTTTGCGTCGATGTCGAACGTGACTTCAATCTGCGGTACGCCGCGCATCGCAGGGGGTATGCCGTCGAGGTGGAAGCGTCCGATGGTTTTGTTGTCGCGCGCCATAGGTCGCTCGCCCTGCAGGACGTGTATCTCCACCGAGGGCTGGTTGTCGCTTGCGGTGCTGAACGTTTCGCTCTTCTTGGTGGGGATGGTGGTGTTGGCTTCAATGAGCTTGGTCATCACTCCGCCCAGCGTTTCGATGCCCAGCGAGAGGGGCGTAACGTCGAGCAGGAGCACGTCCTTGACTTCTCCGGTGAGCACGCCGCCCTGTATGGCTGCACCTACGGCAACTACCTCGTCGGGGTTTACGCCCTTTGACGGGGTTTTGCCGAAGAACTTTGCCACCGCATCTACCACCGCCGGCACGCGGGTAGAGCCGCCCACCAGAATGATTTCGTCGATGTCGCTGTTGGAGAGACCTGCGTCCTGCATAGCCTTGCGGCAAGGCGCGATGGAGCGCTCAACGAGCGGCGCAATCATCTGCTCGAACTTGGCGCGGCTCAGGGTTTTTACCAAGTGCTTGGGAATTCCGTCCACCGGCATGATGTAGGGGAGGTTGACCTCCGTTTGGGCGCTGCTCGAGAGCTCTATTTTTGCCTTCTCAGCGGCTTCCTTCAAGCGTTGCAGCGCCATGGGGTCTTTGCGCAGGTCGACGCCGTTTTCGCTCTTGAACTCTTCGGCCAGCCAATCAATAACCACCTGGTCGAAGTCGTCGCCGCCGAGGTGGGTGTCGCCGTTGGTTGACTTTACCTCAAACACGCCGTCGCCCACCTCGAGGATGGAGATGTCGAAAGTTCCGCCGCCGAGGTCGTATACGGCGATTTTCTGGTCTTTCTGCTTTTTGTCCAAGCCGTATGCGAGGGCAGCAGCCGTTGGCTCGTTGATGATGCGCAGCACCTTTAGCCCTGCAATTTCGCCGGCCTCCTTGGTTGCCTGGCGCTGGCTGTCGCTAAAGTATGCCGGCACGGTGATGACGGCTTCGGTGACTGTTTGCCCCAGGTAGTCCTCAGCCGTTTTTTTCATTTTTTGCAGGACGATGGCCGAAATTTCTTGCGGCGTAAACTGCCTGTCGTCAATTTTTACGCGGGGCGTGTTGCCGTCGCCGCGCACCACTTCGTAGGGTATGCGCTTCACCTCGGTTTGCACCTTGTCGAACGTTTCGCCCATAAACCGCTTTATGGAGTAAACTGTTTTGTGCGGGTTGGTGATGGACTGTCGCTTGGCGGGGTCGCCCACCTTGCGCTCGCCGCCGTCGGCAAAAGCTACGATGGAAGGCGTTGTGCGTCGCCCTTCGTTGTTGGCAATCACTACCGGCTCGTTGCCTTCCATTACTGCTACGCAGGAGTTAGTAGTTCCTAAATCAATTCCTATTACTTTTCCCATTTTGCTTGTATGTTTTTACGTTATTTTTTTTGTTGCTATGCTTTCGCAAAAAATTTCACCCTACATCGTATCAACTACTATGCCAGCGCAGAAATTCTGACAGAATGTCAGAATTTGAGGGGAATCGGGAAGGCTGCCGCAAATGTGGCGATTTTGCGGAAGGCGGAAGTCAGAAGTCAAAAGGGCGGGAAGCCGGTTACCGCTACAGCAGCAGCAGGCTCAGCCCCATAACGGCCATTCCGCCAACAAAACCGGAGATGGCGTAGTGGTGCTTGCCGTAGCGCTCGGCAGCGGGTATCAGCTCGTCGACCGAAACAAAGACCATGACGCCGGCTACCCCAGCCAACACCAGCCCCAGCGAGAGCGGCGAAAGGAAGGGTCTGAGCAGCAGGTAGCCTGCCAGCCCGCCAACCGGCTCTGCCATTCCCGAAAGGAAGGAGTACCAGAACGCTTTTTTTCGGCTTCCTGTTGCGTAGTAGATGGGGACGGACACGGCTATTCCCTCAGGAATGTTGTGGATTGCAATGGCTGCGGCAACGGGGATGGCCACGTCGGGGCTGAGGTAGGCCGACGCAAACGTGGCTATCCCCTCCGGAAAGTTGTGTATGCCAATGGCCAGCGCCATGAGGATTCCTGTTTGCTTTAGCTGACGATGGTCGTTCCGGCGCATTTCCTCCACCATGTGCACCTCGTGAGGGTTTTCCGACTCTGGAATGAGCATGTCGATGAGGAAAATGAACGCTATTCCGGCAAAAAACGCCGCGGCAACGCCCGCCTTCGGGAAAGCGCTGCCGCTCGCCAGCAGGAACTCCTGCGCCTGCGGGAGCAAGTCCACAAACGAAACGTACACCATCACCCCAGCCGAGAAACCCAGGGCGGTTGAAAGAAACTTTGTGTTGGTCTTCCTGGCAAAGAAGGCCAGCGCGCTGCCGATGCCGGTGCTCCATCCGGCAAGCAGCGTGAGCGTGAGCGCAAAAAGAAACGATGAGGTTTCCATAAATTTCTGTTGCTTAAATTTTACGTGCAGAAAAAGGCAAATGTAGCGATAATCCGAGCTAAAGTCAATCCCCATTAGTAGCTACTCCCTCGCACGCTCAAGCGAGCAGGGCAAAAAGCTGCGGAGAATAAAATTATCCTGCCGCTTGGCGTTTTCTCAAATAAAATGACTACTTTTACCTTTTCTTTTTTTACCATTTCCATACCTACTAATGTATTATGAACAAAATGGCCACCACAGGGAAACCACCCAAAACATTTGTGCTGGATACCAACGTTATTCTGCACGACTACCGCTGCATTTACAACTTTCAGGACAACAACCTCGTAATACCTATTGTGGTGCTCGAGGAGCTGGACAAGTTTAAGAAAGGCAACGAGCAAATCAACTACAACGCCCGCGAGTTTGTGCGTATTCTCGACAGCATTGCGGGCGACCGCGTCTTTGGCGATGGCGTTGCGCTGGGAGCAAATCAGGGCAAGCTGCGCGTTGCCACGGGCAAGCCGTTTACCCAGGAGATGCTGGATTCGTTTGACGAGGTTACGCCCGACCACCGCATTTTAGCAGTAGCCTACGATGAGAAAAAGCGCAACCCGCAAAAAATCACGGTGCTCGTCAGCAAGGACATCAACCTGCGCATGAAGGCCAAATCGCTGGGCATAGACGCTCAAGACTACCTGTCGGGGCAGGTGAAGGACGTTGATCACCTTAAAAAGGATACCGGCGAGGCGGAGGTTAGCGAGGCACAAATGGCCGCCCTGTACTCCGGCAACGAAGGGTTAGACGCTGCAACGCTGAAAATAAAGCCGCACGCCAACCAACCCTTCCTGCTCAAGTGCGGCAACGCAAGCGCGCTGGCCTGCTACAACAGGCCAAGCAACCGCCTGAAGCGCGTCGACAAGGTGCGTGCCTACGGCATAGAGCCGCGCAACGCCGAGCAGACGTTTGCCATGCACCTGCTCACGGACGCGGATATTCAGCTGACGTCGCTCACGGGCATTGCCGGCACCGGCAAAACGCTGCTGGCGCTGGCCGCAGCGCTGGCGCAGGTGATGGAGGGCAAGTACGACCAGATACTACTTTCGCGCCCCGTGATTCCGCTGCAAAGTCAGGATATGGGCTTTCTGCCGGGCGCTATCAACGAAAAGCTGATGCCCTACATGCTGCCGCTGTACGACAACCTTGCGGTGATAAAGAGCAAGCTCAAGCCAACAAGCCGCGAGGCGGTGTACATCGAGGAGCTGCAACGACAAAACAAGCTGATGATTACCCCGCTGGCGTACATCCGCGGGCGCAGCCTCAACAACACCTTTTTCATCATCGACGAGGCGCAGAATCTCACGCCGCACGAGGTGAAAACTATCGTAACCCGCGCCGGAGAGGGCACAAAAATGGTGTTCACGGGCGACATTCAGCAGATAGACTCACCCTACCTCGACATTCGCTCCAACGGCCTCACACACCTGAGCGACCGCATGATAGGCGAGGATATTTTTGCTCACGTAAACCTCGTGAAGGGCGAGCGCAGCGAGCTGGCGGAGCTGGCAGGGAAAAAGCTGTAGGGGGAAAATTTTAGAAGGCTGAATTCAAAATCTCAGGTTTTCTACCTGACTTAATTGGTGGTGGGAAATTCCTTCACGCCACGCTATTGCAAATTTTCAAAAAAAGAGTACAGGAGCACGGCTGCCGAAGCGAAAAGTTCGTATCACAGCCATCCGCCTACTGCTCTTCGGTTATCCTTACCCCCTCCTTGTTGATGGGCGATACAAAGGCGTGGCTTTCGATATTCACCCTGTCGAATCCGTAGCGCATGGCCTGCGCTACCTTTTGCGCTGTAGCCTCATCCCTACTCAGGGCAAACATGGAGGGGCCGCTTCCCGATATGCTGCACCCCAGCGCCCCCGCATCAATGGCGGCCTGCTTGATGGCGTAAAATTCGGGGATGAGCAGCGCGCGCACCGGCTCCACAATCACATCGTGCAGCGAGCGGCTGATGAGGCCGTAGTCGCCGGTGAAGAGTCCGGCAACAAGCCCTGCGACGTTGCCCCACTGCTCCACCGCTTTTTTTATGGACACCTCCTGGCGCAGGATTTTGCGGCTGTCGCTCGTGCGCACTTCTATTTGCGGGTGCACCACAGTGGCAAATATCGGAGGGCTGGGGATGGGGATAACGTCAAGCGGCGCGTAGCTGCGCACCAGCGTGAAGCCTCCCATGAGCGCCGGCGAAACGTTGTCGGCGTGCGCCGAGCCGCTGGCGACCTTTTCGCCCTGCATGGCAAACTCCACCAGCTGCCGACGCGTGAACGGGCGACCAAGCAGCTCGTTGGCGCCAAACACGCCTGCCGCCGAACTCGCCGCGCTTGAGCCTACGCCGCTGCCGGGCATGATTTTCGACAGAAAGGTAACCGTAAAGCCCTGCCTGCTTTGCAGCGCGTTGAGCATGGATTGAAGGGCTACGGCGGCCGCGTTTTTTTCGGGGGAAAGCGGCAACCGGTAGGGCGTTTCGTCGCGCAGCTCGATGCTGCCGCTGTCGCTGAGCGACATGCTGATTTCGTCGCCGGGGCGGTTGAGCGCAAAGCCCAGCACGTCGAAGCCACAGGCAACGTTGGCTACCGTTGCGGGCGAAAATATTTTGATGGTTTTTGGCATGGCTAACGTTTGATTGATAGGTTTACTACACTTGATGATTCCCGTCGGGCGCACTTCCTGTCAAATATTTGCCACCCGAATGATGTCGCCAAACACACCGGCTGCCGTAACGGCCGCCCCTGCCCCTGCGCCCTTTATCACCATTGGTTGTGCGCTGTATCGCTCGGTGTGCAGCGTAATGATGTTGTCGCTGCCCTGCAGGTTGAAAAACGGGTGCATGGCATCCACCTCCTGTAGCCCGATTTTTGCCTTTCCGTCGCAGAGCGAGGCCACAAACCGCCAGCGTTTGCCTGCGGTGTACAGCGCCTTACGGCGCGCCTCGAAGTCAGCGTCCAGCTGCTGCACCTCGTCAAAAAACATGTCCACCGTTGGCGTGCTAAAGCAGGTAGCGGGCAGGAAGGTGCTTATCTCAACGTCGGATTTTTCCAGCGGATAGCCGCACTCGCGGGCTAAGATTAAGACCTTGCGGAGCACGTCAACGCCGCTCAGGTCAATGCGCGGGTCAGGCTCTGAGTAGCCTTTTTCCTTAGCCATTCTTATAGCCCTGCTCATCGGGACGGCCTCGCTAATGGTGTTGAAGATAAAGTTGAGCGTGCCGGAAAGCACGGCCTCCAGCTTGGTAACCTTATCGCCGCTCAGCATTAGCTCGTTGATTGTTTTTATCACGGGTAGCCCTGCGCCTACGTTGGTTTCGTACAGGAACTTCACGCCCCGCGTCCGCGACGCCTCCTGCAACTTCCGGTATCGCTCATAGCTGCTGGAGCAGGCTATTTTGTTGGCCGTTACCACCGACACAAACGACTGCAAAGCCTTTTCGTACACTTCGGCGACATCTGCGCTGGCGGTACAGTCAACAAAAATGCTGTTGCGCAGGTTTACCGAGGCGATACGCTGCACAAAGTTGTTCAGGTTGAGCGGCGCACCCTTGCGGTCGAGCTCGCCACGCACGTCGTCGAGGCTTACGCCCTGCACGTCGAACAGCATTTTTTTGGAGTTCATCACGCCTACCACATTTACCTTGAGGCGGTGATTTTTCATCAAATCCTCGCGCTGCTGCCGTATTTGCTGCACGAGGTTTCCACCAACAGTCCCCACGCCGGCTATATACAGGTGGACCTCTCTATAGCCCGACAGAAAAAAAGCTTCATGAATCACGTTGAGCGCCTTGCGCAGGTTCAACCGGTGGACTACCGTAGAAATGTTGAGCTCCGACGAGCCTTGCGCAATGGCCACCACGTTCACGCCGTTTTTGCCCAAAGCGTTGAACAGCTTGCCCGATATGCCCGGCATTCGCCTCATGTTTTCGCCTACAATGGCGATAATGGACATCTCGTTTTCAATTTTCAGTCCGATGGTTTGGCGATGCATTTCCGCCTCAAACTCGCCCTCTATGGTTTGCATAGCCTGCTCCACGTGCTCCGGCATGATGGCAAAGGTGATGGACTGCTCCGACGACGCTTGCGAAATGAGTATCACGTTGACTTTTGCCTCGGCCAGCGCGCCAAACAGCCGCCGCGAAATGCCAGAGATGCCGGTCATTCCTACGCCGTGCAGCGTGAGCAGCGCAATGTCGTCAATGGACGATATACCCTTGATGGCCTGGTTGCCCGACGTATCGGCGTGGGCATCCACCAGCGTGCCGTCGGCCGTTGGGTTGAACGTATTTTTTATCTGCATCGCAATGTTGTCGGCCAACAGCGGGTGCACCGTAGGCGGGTAAACAACCTTAGCGCCAAAGTTCGACAGCTCAAAAACTTCCGAGTAGCTAAGGTGCTTAATGGGGTAGGCCTTCTCCACCTTGCGCGGGTCGGCGGTCATGAAGCCGTCCACATCCGTCCATATTTCCACCGACGACGCTCCTATGGCCGCCGCAAGGATGGCCGCCGTGTAGTCGCTTCCGCCTCTGCCAAGCGTGGTGGTATTGCCACTTTCGTCCGAAGCGATAAACCCCGGCAGCACCGCGCGCCCTTTGACTTCGCGCAGCGTAGCGCGGGCAATATCGTTGGTTTTTTCAAAATTCACGCGGGCTTTGCCAAACGCGCTATCGGTTTTTATGATGCTGCGCGAGTCAATCAGCGCTGCGTCCGCTATCGTTTCGCTCAGCAGGAAGGCGCTCATACGCTCGCCAAAGCTCAGCGCGTAGTCCTGCATCTTTGGCGTGAGCTCGCGCAGGCGAGCAATGCTTTGCAGGTAGTCCTCGAGTTCGTTTAGCATTACCTTCAGCTCGCTCAACACGTGCCCCTGCTGTCGAGGCTCTACCAGCGACTTTGCCGCGCTCAAGTGGCGCTGCTCTACTTCATTCAACTCTTTTTTGAAATTCTCGTCGCCCGATGCGGCCATTGCGCACGACTTCACCAGCTGGTCGGTTATGCCTCCAAGCGCCGATACGACCACAAACTTGTTGTCGGCGCTCTGCTCCACGATAGCCTTCACCTGCGTGATGCTTTCGGGCGTTGCAACCGAAGAGCCACCAAATTTCAGTACTTTTGCCATTTAATATATACTTATTGTCAAATTTTTACATGTTAATTATCAACACGACAAGCTACAACCATTTACAAAGGTCGGCAAAGGTAACACAATTTTACGGCATTAGCAACACTTTTTTGGGTAACGCTGCATTTCAAATTGCCTCATTGCGTAACGCCTGCGGCGTACCATGCGGCAATTTGAAATACTCTCATCGGAGATTTCGGGATGTGTTTTACGCCTGCTCCCACCCGGTCAGCAGCCCCTTTTTCCGGTTGAACGTGGCTCCGATTTTCACGAGCCGCCTGCCGTCGGCCGCGTAGGGTATGAGGTAGCCCCTGGCGTCTATCTGCTCAAGCGCCTGCTTAGCGGTTGCCCTGTCGTCCATCTTGAACTCGAAAACGTATATGGCATCAACCGTCTTCACAACAGCATCCGACCTCCCCCTGGCGCTCTTCACCTCGGAGTGCACCTGCTGACCCATCAGCGAAAAAATCAGGTAGAACAGGGAGTGGTA
>JAIRSZ010000020.1 GCA_031255195.1 Prevotellaceae bacterium
AAATTGAGGCTTGGATTGGGAATTTTTGAATTATTACTAACCTGTCAACCTTTTTCAGGACGTGACATCAGGACATGACACTTTTCGTCCTTGCGTAAGTGGGTAGCTATTACTTCCGCTGACTCATTAACTTTTAATCTTTCCTTTGGCATAATTTTTTTCCGCAAAGATATAACTTTTTTGTATCGAAAAAAAATATTGGATTTTATATCATTGCTGTCCGGTTAAATTTGCAACAATTACTGTAAGATACTTATTTTCAGACAGAATAAGAGATTAAAAAAATATGGGCTTGCTTTTTCTTATCTCACGGAGAATGGAATATAGTAAAAATTTTTTGAATCAAAATGTTTTATGCAATTATCAGAAGGTTTAAAGGGTACAAATTGATACATGAATTATCTTAATCTTATGCAAATAAATTTACTGTTTTTTACCGGACAGTAATGATTTTATATAAATTCATTTTGGGTGTCGCATTGTCAAAGTCAGGAAAAAAAGGCAAGGCTTTTACGGCCTTGCCTTTTCTCGTTGAACTGCGAACTATGCGCAGGGGCTATTGAATACTATTGAATACAGAGACGCACGCCGTGCGTCTCTACGTGCGGCTCTACTTTTTCAGAACGCCGGACTTTATCCACTCTACTATGCGGTTGCTGTCGGGCTTCTCCTTCGACTCGGCAATCCCTACCAGCGTGCCGTTCTCGTCTATGAGGTACTTCTGGAAGTTCCACTTCACCTCGCTGTCCATCACTCCGTTTTCGGCCTTTGTGGTTAGCCAGCGGTAGAGGGGGTGCTGCTCGTTGCCAATCACGTCTATTTTGTTCGACATGAGGAACGTCACGCCGTAGGTGGCGCTGCAAAAGTTGGCTATCTCCTCGTTGGTGCCCGGCTCTTCATTTTTGAAGTTGTTGGCAGGAAAGCCTATAACCTCAAACCCCTGCGGACGGTAGCGCTCGTAGAGGCTCTGGAGGTCGGCGTACTGCTTGGTGTAGGCGCACTTGGAGGCGGTGTTTACCACCATTACTTTTTTTCCGCGCAGCTCACCCAAGCTCATCAGCCTGCCATCGAGCGTTTCTATTTTGAAATCGTAGAACGACTTGGCGGGTTGCGCCACCGAGACGCTGCTCAAAGCAACCACTCCCAGCACGACTGCCGCACTTTTTATCAATTTTCTCATTTTAAAATACTTTGTTATAAAAATTTGGCCTGGCCTGCATGTCGGTCAAGCCTATGCTTGTGTTTAGCGTACATGCCCGCTGTGCGCGACGGGTAACGCCGCGTCTGTGTAACGCCACCTGCGGTGGCTGTCTATCCGTTCTTGATGATGACTAAATGCTCCTGGTCGGTTACCTTGTCGCAGTAGCAGCACTGCAACAGTACATCCTTCTTTGAGACAACGTTGAACTTGGTGAGGATGGGCTGATGGTTGGTAACGCACATGGGGTTCATGCACCTGGCAATGCCTACAATGGCGTCGGGGAGCGTTACGGTTCGCTTCTCCATCACCTCGTAGTCCCTGATGATGTTGAACTTTGCCTGCGGCGCGACTAAGGCGATGCGGTTCATTTCGTCGTCGGCAAAAAACCGGTCGGCAACCTTTATGATTGCCTTAGCGCCGAGGAGCTTGCTCTCGAGGTTGTTGCCCAGCGTGAGCTGGCTTTTGCAGCGGTTGAGCGCCAGGATTTCGACAACCTTAAACAAGCTTCCCGACGGGATGTGGTCTATCACGGTGCCGTTTTTTATGGCGCTCACCTTGAGGTGTTTTTCTTCTTTCATGTGGCAATGGCTATTCGCGTATTTTTTTCACTCAAAAAATTCTCAACACTCCAGCAGCTTGCAGATGGCCGCCATCCGCGCAAATACGCCGTTTCCGGCCTGCGCAAAGTAGTAGGCCTTGGGGTTGCCGTCCACGTCGGTGCTTATTTCGTTGACGCGAGGCAGGGGGTGGAGTATCTTTACGTTGGGCTTGGTGTTTTGGAGCATTTTGTTTTGTAGCACGTACACGTTTTTCACCCGCTCGTACTCCATAGGGTCGAGGAATCGCTCCCGCTGCACCCTGGTCATGTAGATGATGTCGGCGTTGCCGATGTGCTCGGCGAGGTCGGTGTGCTCCTCGTAGGCAATGCCGCGGGCTTCGAGCAGCTGCTTGTACTCCCTTGGCATGGCGAGCTCCTGCGGGGCAATGAAGCTGAAGTGAGCGCCGAAAAGGCTCATGGCCTGCAAGAGCGAGTGCACCGTGCGTCCGTACTTGAGGTCGCCCACCATGGCAATGTTGATGCCGTGCAGCGTTCCCTGCGTTTTCTGAATGGAGTAGAGGTCGAGGAGCGTTTGGGTTGGGTGCTGGTTAGCCCCGTCGCCGGCGTTGATGATGGGGACGCGGGAGATTTCGGCGGCGTATCGCGCTGCGCCCTCCAGCGGGTGGCGCATGACGATGAGGTCGGCGTAGTTGGCCACCATCATGATGGTATCCTTAAGCGTTTCGCCCTTGCTGATGCTGGTGCTGCTGGCGTCGGAAAAGCCAATGATGCGCCCACCAAGACGGCTGATGGCCGTTTCAAAGCTCAGGCGCGTGCGCGTGGAAGGCTCAAAAAACAACGTGGCCACCACCTTCCCGCTAAGCAGGGGCATGTTGGGGTTGGCCTCGAACGCTGCGGCGCGCTCCAGCACCTGAAGAATATCCTGCTTGGAAAAATCAGTAATGGAAACTAAGCTTTGCATCTAACTGTACAACGATTCAACGGTTAAAACTTCTCCGAAGCGCCCCGCAGCTTGCGCGCTTGCGCAAAAAACCGAACGCCGGTAAACTTCCGGTAAACTTTCAAAGATAAGCATAATTTCAGAAATTAGCCGCCGCGTCAGGTTAAATTGTAACGCCGACAGCGGGTTACTTCCGTATCCAGACGTGAATAATATCGCCGAAAACCAGCTTGTGGTATGCCTTTGCATCGGCATAGCCCTCGTTGATAAAATCTTTGGCGTCCTGCGAATAAAAATCGTCGGGGCTGACGGAGGTGACCCCCGACAGCCTGCACTCCAAAATCAGGCGGGCTTCCCTGTACGTTCCATTCCCGCTGGGCGTTTGCATTGGGGTGAGCGTCGTTTCCTTCATTTTATCCGTATTCCGCCCGCTTTTGCTGCCGAAAAAAAGCACCTGCTCCTTGTGCTCCTCTGGAAAGTATGACAGCGTGTAGCGCTGCTCCTTTTCGATTAGCTCCAGCGTGTAGCGGTTGGCGCGCAGGAAGCACCACGCAACCGGACGGTTAAAAAGAATCCCAACGCCGCCCCACGACGCGGTCATCGAGTTAAACCCACCGGACGTTCCCGCCGTAATCACCGAGAAATCCTTGCCCACCAGCTGGAAAATGTTATCCGTTATTTCCTCTGGAGTGATGGCCGTAAACAGCTCGTCGAACGTTCGGCTATCTTCCGTTTTCACTTCCGTCGCCTGCGCTTCCGTCGCAGCTCCGCTTTTACTTTTTCCGGACGGGTTGTTACATGCCAGCAGCAGCAACACCGCGAATCCACATACCCATTGCTTTCTCATAATTCTTTTAATTTTTAATTAGCGATACTACATGTTTTATTTGATGGTTTATATATCGGCAAAGGCGCAGCAAAGCTTGCCTTTTATCCGTCATTTGCTACAGCCCGTGTATGTGCACGCTGCCCACGGCGCGCCCCGACGGGTCGTTCAGGTTGCGGAAGGAAGCGTCCCACGCCAGCGCCTCTGGGGTGCTGCACGCCACAGAGGGCACGGAGGGCACGGTTTGCGCCGCCGCCTGCGACGGGAAATGCTCCTCGAAGATGGAGCGGTAGTAGTACTCCTCCTTGTTCTGCGGCGGGTTGACCGGAAAGCGCTCGGCGCTACGGCTCATTTTTTCGTCGGAAATTGCCGCTGAGGTGACGCGCTTCAAGCTGTCAATCCACCCGTACCCTACGCCGTCCGAAAACTGCTCCTTTTGCCGCCAGGCAACGCTTTGCGGCAGGAGGTCTTCGCAGGCCTTACGCAAAATCCACTTTTCTATCCTCCCGTTTTTTGCCATCTTATCTTCGGGGTTCAGCCGCATGGCAACGTCCATAAATTCCTTGTCGAGGAAGGGCACTCGCCCCTCTACGCCCCAGGCGGCAAGCGACTTGTTGGCTCGCAGGCAGTCGTACAGGTAGAGCTTGCCCAGCTTTCGCACCGTTTCGTCGTGCAGCGCCTGTGGATTTGGCGCTTTGTGGAAGTAGAGGTAGCCGCCAAAGATTTCGTCGGCGCCCTCGCCCGATAGCACCATTTTAATGCCCATTGACTTGATGACCCGCGCCAGCAGGTACATCGGCGTGGAGGCGCGAACGGTGGTAACGTCGTAGGTTTCGAGGTAGTAAATCACGTCGCGTATGGCGTCCAGCCCTTCCTGCACGGTGTAGTGAATTTCGTGGTGAACGGTTTTGATATGCTCGGCCACGCAGCGGGCGGCCACTAAGTCGGGCGCGCCCTCCAAGCCAACGGCAAAGGAGTGCAGCTGCGGCCACCACGCCGCGTTTGCGCCGTCGGTTTCGATGCGGCGGGCGGCAAATTTTTTGGCGATGGCCGAAACAATCGAGGAGTCCAGCCCGCCGGAAAGCAGCACCCCGTAAGGCACGTCCGACATGAGCTGCCGCTGCACGGCGCTCTCCAGCGCAGCCCGCAGCGCGGCGGTATCCGTAGCGTTGTCCTTCACCTCGTCGAACGACTCCCAGCTGCGATGGTACCACTTCTTCGATTTCTTGTTGGGGCTGTAGTAAAATTCCCCCGGCATGAAGATTTGGATGGTGGAGCAAACCCCCTCGAGCGCCTTGAGCTCGGAGGCGATAAAAAGGTGTCCCTCCTCGTCCCAGCCCTGGTAGAGCGGGATGACGCCGATGTGGTCGCGGGCAATGAGGTACGCATCCTTCTCAGCATCGTAGAGGGCAAAGGCGAAAATGCCGTTCAGGTCTTCAATAAAATCGGCGCCTTTTTCGCGGTAAAGCGCAAGAATAACCTCGCAGTCCGAGCCGGTCAGGAACTCGTACTTTCCGGCCAACTTTGCCCGCAGCTCGCGGTGGTTGTATATCTCTCCGTTGACCGAGAGCACCAGCGAGCCGTCCTTGCTCTTGAGCGGCTGACCTCCCGATTCGGGGTCGACAATGGCAAGTCGCTCGTGCGCCAGAATAGCGCTCTTGCCGCAGTAAATCCCCGACCAGTCGGGGCCTCGATGACGTATCTTTTGCGCCATCTTGAGCACTCGCCCCCTGTAGGTTTCGGGGTTCGAGACGATTTCAAACATTCCTACAATTCCGCACATTGCTGCAATACTTTTTGAATAGTAAAATTTTTGTAAAGGTAGAAATTTTTTTGTTGCTTAAAAGGGGGCATTTCCTTTTTTCTGCGATAAGGCAAAAAGTATGCCGGTATAAAAAATCTGCCGCTCCGAAAAATATCACGCAGATTGAACAACTTGAACATGTGTTAACGGATTGAAGACAACCGTACTTAAAAACTCATCCCATCCGTTCGGATTTTTTTTTCGGTGGCGGCAGCTTAGCCGTCCACGCCAAGGTACTTTTTCAGCTTTTGCTCCGCAAAGTGGTACGATGCCTTCAATGCTCCTACCGATACGCCGAGTATTTCGGATATTTGCTCGTAGGTCATTTCGTCAAAGTAGCGCATGTTGAACACCATGCGCTGCCTTTCGGGGAGGGTGAGGATGGCGGCTTGCAGCCTTTCCTGCGCCTCGTTTGCGCAAAAGTGTGAGTCGGTGGCGCGGAGGTTGGCCAGCAGCTGCCGAGCGTCGCCCGCCGAGAGGCGTTGCAGTCGCCTGGTGCTGTTCAAAAATGTGATGGATTCGTTGGTGGCAATGCGGAAGAGCCAGGTGAAAAGCTGCGAATCGCCGCGAAACTTGGAGATATTTTCCCACGCCCGAATGAAGGTATTCTGGAGCACGTCGTCGGCGTCGTCATGCACAAGCACTATTTTGCGGATGTGCCAATAGAGCCGCTCGCCGTAGCGTTGCGCCAGCACGCCGAAGGCGCTGCGGCGCGTCTCCTCGCTCTTAAGCTGCTCTAAAAGCAAATTTTCATTAGCCGTATTGTCCACGAGCTCACGGTTGTCGGTTAGTACTACATTTACGCTACATTTACAGCGCTGCGCTGCTATCCTTTTTTTGACTTGCCCGCAGCGCAATGGTTTAACGGTAGACCAGCATTTTTTTTGTGCCGGTTTTTTTCTCTCCGGTCAGCTGCACCACGTAGAGGCCGTGCGGAAGAAAGCGGAGCTGCACCTCACCTCCAGGCTGCACGGGGCTGCTGTAGAGGAGGCTGCCCGCCATGCTGTACACGCGAATCGTCAGGTTGCCCTTCTCCTCAGTTTCGACCCTGAACGTGCCGCTGTTGGGGTTGGGGGTTACCGTGAAGCGGATGGCCTGCTCATTGCCGCTGCCCCAGAGCAGGCGCGGCGTAGAAAGCGGCTTGCAGATTGACGTTATTTCGTTTCGGACAGCGTCGAGGATGTTCAGCTTTCCTGCGCCCCGCGTGTTTGGCGACAGGCCTTCGATGGATGCATCTATAATGGCGTTTTGCTGCAAGATGCAGCGGACGCTGTCGGGGGTGAGCGTTGGACGCTTCTGGAGCAGCAGCGCCACTGCCCCCGTAACCATTGGCGTTGACATGGACGTGCCCTGCATGGGGGCGTAGTAGTAGCGTTTCCCTCCCTTTTCCTCGTATGCCAGCGAACCTGTTCCGGGAAACGAATACGTAATGTCGCAGCTGTTGACCGCCGAAACGATGTTGTTGCCGGGCGCAATAACGTCGGGCTTCACGCGCCCGTCGGTGGTAGGCCCTTTGGACGAAAAGGAGGATATTTGCCCAATGCCGAATTTCCCTTTGCTGTTGTACGAGCCTACGGTGATGATGCCTTTTGCCGTTCCGCCCACTTCGCCTGGCGTGTAGTTACCGTCGCCGTTGACCCAGGTGTAGGATGAGTTTTTTAAAACGCCAAACGTTCCATCACTAACCTCATTCCCCAGATTCCAGAGGTGCACCGCGCCCGCGTTGGCCTTGAGCACAAGCACTACGGAGTATTTTTTGGGGTTGGTGTTTTTTACATCAATGTCAACAATGCCGCGCCTGTTGTAGCCATCGCTGCTGTAGCTCGACGCCGAGACCGAAACGGTTTCCGTTGCGGTGGAAATAAAGCGTTTGTTGTTTAGCGTTGCTCCGGTTTGGGAGGAGTAAAAGTTGTTGCCGTTTGCCTGCTGCAGGCGCGAGTTGTTTTTATCTCCTGCATCCCACAGCTCAATCGTCCAGCTCAGCTGCTGCCCCACGCTTGCGTAGGCTTTCACCGAGCACTCTCCGTTCACCACGTTCAGCACCGTGCGCATGGAGCTGTTTTGGAAGAAGGTGTAGCTTGCGTGCAGCTTGCCGTCGCCCTCGTTGCCCACCGCGCCCACCGCCAAGCGGCCTTGCCCCACCAATCCGTCCAGAGCGCGGTCGAAGGCCGAAGTGCCGTCGTGCGGGCCGTCGTGCGATCCCATGCTAAGGTTTACCACCGCAGGCTTGCCGACTTCGCCGGCGTAGCTAAAGATGTAGCTAATGCCGTCTATCAAGTCGGAGGTTGTGCCTTCGCGCACCTGCACCAGCACCAGCTCTGCATCAGGAGCAACGCCCCGGTAGCCGGTTGAGCCGCCCGTACCGGCGGCTATTCCCGCCACGTGCGTGCCGTGCGATATGTCGTTTGTCGTGCAGCCTTTCTGCTCTATCTCCTTCGGCGTTGCGTATATGGAGCCGTACTTGTAGCGGGGGTTGCTACTTGTGCGGCTGTTGTCCGTTTGGTCCCAAATGCTGGCAATGCGCAGGTTGCCCAGCGTGTCGTAGAATGTGGGGTGGGTAAAGTCAAACCCCCAATCGACCACCCCAACAATCACCCCTTTGCCCGTGTAGGCCTGTGGCAGTCCGCTCTCGCCTCTCTGCACCGTGTCGGCCTTGATGAGCGGCAGGGCTACGTCGAGCTTCCTGCGGGCGCGGCTGTCGGCGCTCATAAAGAGAACGCCCTCCAGCTGCGCCACCTGCGCCAGCTGTGCAGGGGTGGCGCGCAGAGTCACCACGTCGTTGATGTGCGTGCCCACAGCAACGCCCAGCGCCTCCAGCTTCTTAACGTCAAACGTCGAGGAGACCGAGAGCGCCACGCCCACCGTGCCGCTGTTGTTGTTGTTGTTGTTGTTGTTGTTGTCTGTTGTCTGCGCGCGGGCAGATAGCGGTTGGCTGCTTTTGCCGTAGCGGTCTATCAGCTTCGCTGTGTGCAGCGTCATTACGGCCTCGGCGCTCAGCTGCACAGGAAAGAGCAGCAACGCCGCAAGCAGGATGGGCAGGCGGGATGTTAACACCATAAATTTTTTCTATATAAACCGCAAAGGTACAATTTTGTTTCTTATATCAACATTCTATATCTGTGGCGGGCGGCGGCAGAGATGAGCATGATTCTTAGCAAAGCGTCCTGACTTGAAAGCCAGCCTTGTTAACCCACAGCAGCGACCCGCATTAATGCTCGCCGCGCTCAGCTCAGCATCACCTGTCCGCCGGTAACCGGAATGGCCTGTCCCGTTTCGCAGGTTTGCTCCACGATGTAGAGCACGGCTTTTGCCACATCTTCGGGGCTTGTACCCTTTTTCATGGGCACTTGCGACATGTAAAATTCGCGGACATCCTCCACCGTTTTTGCGCCGGGCACTTTTCCGGCCTTCAGGTACTGCACGAACAGGCCGTTTTCGGGGTCGCTCCACAGAGGCCCTTCGTAGAAGTTGCCCGGACAAATGGCGTTGACCTTTATGCGAAATGGAGCCAACTCCAGCGCAAACGACTGCGTAAGCCCCACGCCGCCAAACTTTCCGCCTGCGTAGGCAAAGTTGGCCTTGCTGCCGCGCAGCCCCGACTTGGAGTTAATTTGGATAATGTCGCCGTAGCTGTCCTTGCAGCAGGCGTTTTGCAGCTTCATCACGCGCGAGGCAGCCCGCGTGCAGTAGAAGTAGGCGTTGTAGTTGATTTTCGTAACCAGCTCAAAGCTTTCGGGGGTCATATCCTCCAGGCCTCCGGCACGCAGAATACCGGCGTTGCTGATGAACACGTCCAGCCCGCCAAAGCTCCTGACGGTGGACTCCATGAGGCTGTCGATGCTGTCGACGTCGGCCACGTTGGTTTTGACGAAAACCGCGCGGTTGCTTCCGGCCTGCGCGTTGAGCCGCTGCACGGCCTGCGCGCCGGCGGTCTCGTTGAGGTCGGCAACCACAATGTTTGCGCCCTCCCCGATGAGGCAGCGGGCAATGCCCTCGCCAAAGCCCTGCGCCGCTCCGGTAACGACAACGATTTTGTTCTCGGCGCGTCCGGCGCTAACGCCTGCGCTGACCTTCCGCCGGTAGTTCTCCACCTCCCACGTGTCAATGAAGTCAATTTGCGCTTGTGTCATGGGGCGTCCGCCGCCAAAGGACTGCGCAAGGAAGGCAATTTTCATCATGTCCAGAAAA
The DNA here is from genome assembly GCA_031255195.1 of Prevotellaceae bacterium. Lineage (GTDB taxonomy): Bacteria > Bacteroidota > Bacteroidia > Bacteroidales > UBA932 > JAITMY01. The sequence goes on from JAIRSZ010000020.1 coordinate 9,519, forward strand.
ACGTCCAGGATAACGTCGCATCCGGCGGCGTTGTCGCCCACCGCCACTAAGCCTGCGCCTTTGACGAGCATCACCTTTGGCGTGTACCCGTGCTCCCTGACGTAAGCTTCGATTTTTTTCTCTGCGGCAGCCCGGATTTCCTCCTCGCTGCCACCGCCGATGTAAACGTAGCTCGACTTGCAGTAAACGATAATGTCCGGCGAGAACGGGCGGGATATTTTTGCAAAATTCTCCTCAGAGTCGGCAAAGAAGGATACGAGGGCGCTGTTGACCACCTTTAGCGTTTTCAGCCCGCTCCGGCTCAGCATCATGCGGATGGCGGGAATTACCTTCTGCACGCTCACGCCGGTCGCGCCGGATTCGGCCTTCTCCTCCGGCAGCGGCGTTGTCAGGGCGGCTTCAATTTTTCCCAGCGTTTCGTCGTACACGCTTTTGATTCTTTCAATGGAATCCGCGCCCACAAATATGCCGTGATTTTGCAGCATGATGACCTCCGGCTCAGCGCCATGCCTTGCCCTGTAGCTCCTGATGCGGGTTTCTACCTCCTTGAAAAGCACGTACCCCGGATCGATGTAGGGGATGTAGAGCGCCCTGTCGCCGAGTATTTCTGCGGTTGACTTTTCGGCGTTTTGCGAGCACATCAGGGCGTTCACCAGCGTAGGGTGAAGGTGCACCACGAAGCTTGCGCTCAGGGCGTTGTGCATGGATGTTTCGACGCTTGGGCGGCGGTCTTTGGTAATGCAGGCAGCCGCCAGGTCGTTTTTCACCTCCTCCTCGCGCAGGGCGGAATCGGCGGGGTAGGTTTTTTCCGAGATTACGTTCAGCTTGCTGCGGTCGAGCACGGCGAAACCCTCCTCAGTGATGCTGGCAAGGCTGTGGCCGCTGGCCTTCACCCACAGCTTTTCGCTGTCCTTGTACGAGGTGTTGCCGCCTCCGGCAATCACGTAGCGGCTGTCTTTGCCGTAAAACCTGGAAATTTGTACGAGATCGTTCATCTGAAAACACATGTTTTATAGTTGAATGGGCTGCGCCGCAAAAAAATAGGGCAGCCGTAAGCAGCTGCAAAAGTAGGTAAAATTAGCGAGGGTACAAAGCCGCTCCTGTCCGCCGTTGGGCGCGCGCACGAAATTTAAAAGATTGGGGCGTGCAGCAGGTCAAAAAAAACGCTTGTCGAAGTTTACCAGGTAGAGCTGCTCGGTGGCGCGGGTGAAGGCGGTGTACAGCCAGCGCAGAAACTCGACGTTTACCATGTCGTCGGCGAGGTAGCCGTGGTCTACAAACACCGCCTTCCACTGCCCGCCCTGCGCCTTGTGGCAGGTGACGGCGTAGGCGTGCTTTACCTGTAGCGCGCTGAAAAAAGGGTCAACCTTTACGGCGGCGTACCGCTTGCTTGCGGGCGAAACGTGCGCGTAGTCCTCCTGCACCTTTGCAAAAAGCGTCTTGCTTTGCTCTGCGCCTAAGGCGGCGCTCTCCATGCTTATCGTGTCGAGCATCAGGCGGCAGTCGAGCTCAGCGTCGCTGTAGTCGGGCAGCGCTATGGTGGCGTCGGCAAAGCGAAAGCCGTACATTTCGCGGTACTTGCGTATGCGCCGCAGCTCCACGATGTCGCCGTTGGCAATAAAGTCAACCTCCTTGCTCAGCTCGGCGTCCTGCTCTATCCAGCTGTAGCTGTTTTTGACCACCATCAGGCGGTCGCCCTGCACAATTTCTTCCTCCTTGCCCAGAATTGCCGCGCGAATACCGGCGTTGTAGCGGTTGGCCTGCTTGTTCGAGCGCGTTATCACCATCACGTTGTCTATGCCATGCCTGTCGTAGGCTGTGGCCAGCGTGTCAACGAGCTCAGCGCCCGGAAGCCTGTGCACGTCGGGGAAATCGTCGTGCCGGAGGCTCGGAAAACCCCGCCCGCCCGTCTCAATGTGCTCGCGGATGCGCGTGGCGTTGCGCAGGATGCCGGAGCTTTCGGCCTGCCGCACCACCTCGCGCAGGAACATGTGCTCGCTCCTGCCGTAGAACGAGAGGCTGCTCGCGTCGAGGGCTGGGCTTGCGGCCAGCCCCACGGGAGGCAGCTGCGCGCTGTCGCCCACCAGCGCCAGCCTGCAATTTTTGCCGGAGCGCACAAAGGTAACCAAATCGTCGAGCAGCCGCCCCGACCCGAACACCGATTGCTCCGCCGAGCTGTTGGAAATCATGGAGGCCTCGTCGACCACAAACACCGCGTTGCTTTGCAGGTTCATGTTGAGCGAAAACTTGCCCACGCCGTCGCGCATGGCGGCCTGCCGGTAAATTTTTTTGTGGATGGTGTAGGCCGCGTGGCCGGAGTACGACGACATTACCTTTGCCGCGCGCCCCGTGGGTGCAAGCAGCGTTACCTGCTGTCCCAGCTCCTGTAGCGTGCGCACCAGCGCCGCCACCACTGTGGTTTTTCCCGTACCGGCGTAGCCGTTGAGCACAAACAGCGTTTCGTTGTTCGGGTCAACTAAGAACGCGCCCAGCTTGTCGAGCAACGCTTGCTGGTCGTCCGTAGGGGTAAATCCCATGTGTGAGGCTATACGCTTGGAGATGTGGTGGCTAAGCATGTTATGTTTTTGGGTTTGCTGCGCACAAAGGTACAACTTTTGCCCGATAGCTGCGCATCTGAGAAGAGAAAGTTTCAACCTGCGGGCGGAAGAGCGCCTGCGCAGGTGTTTTTTTTTACGCGATAACGCTCATGGTGTATGGCCGCACGCCAAAAAAGATTTGAGCTGTATGAGGAATGACGGTCAACTTTTTTCCAA
>JAIRSZ010000043.1 GCA_031255195.1 Prevotellaceae bacterium
TTTGTTGGGCACTACCTCTCTGGAAAAGCCGAGCGCAAACTCCATGTAGGCAGAGCCGTACCCTCCCGTGTTGCTTGCGGAGACCGCTTTTCCCCTGTAGGGATAGTTTCCGCGCCACAGCATTTTGACCAGATCGCCGGGCAACCCTGCCTCTGCTCGACCTTTTGCGGCGACGTCGAGCGTAAAGTACGTGCGGCCTATGTATGTGCCGATGTTTAGCACGTTAATATCAACGTTGGCGTATGCGCTCTCCCGAAAGGAGGCATTCTCTGCGGTTTGCCTCAACCGCACCTTATTGTCTCTCACGTCGCCCACTCGTATGCCGCGAAGCGTTATGCCGCCGTCAACGTATGCGGAGGATAGCATGGGAAGACCTATGTAAAGGTTTCCTTCTTCGGGCTGAAAAGCAGGGTTGAGCAGGTTCACCGTCGGCAGGTCGTGCATGAAGTACATCGTAGCGTTGTGCTGCGCCTGCGCTCCCATGTATGGCTGCACAAGCGCCGTCAGCGTTAGCGTTACAACGGTAGCACATTTGGCTATTCGATGAGATTCAACGCACGGAAAAACTGCTTCTTTTCCATATATCATTTTCAATATCACTCTACTCTTCTACTGCATCGTTAAACATTATCTTCAGCATAGCGCTGACAGATACGTCTATTTTTAGGTTATGCAGGTTTCTCACATCGTCAAGCTTTATCCCCAGCGAGTCGGAGTGTATAGTGACAACAAAGCACTTTACCAACGGGAGAAGTTTTTGTGCCTCCAGGTGGTTGTATTCTCGAATGATACGTTTTTCTTTCTCCATTAGGGACGACAAACTCACGCCATTTTCGCCGTCGGTATACAGCAGGCTGTCCAGCACGCTTCTGCTGCCGTCGAGCATGTATGACTGTATGGTTGCATTTGCCACCGGCGCTTTGCTGCTATTTTTTTCTTTATAGTTCACAAACACCTGTAGCATCATCCGCTGTACCTGCTTCGTCTTCTCCTCATCAACTATACTGTCTATGTGCTCTTCTATCCGCGTGCTTCTGGGGATGATACGGTTGGCAAACAGCATATCAATCGCCGTATTGAACGAAGTGTCCTGCGCTTTTATTTCACTCAGAATTTCGTAGGCAAGGTGGTTTGCGGCAAATGCCTGTTGTTCGTTGCGAAAGTTGTCCATCAGCTCCCTCAGCATCAGCTTCGGATCTGGGGAGGGCTGCCCTGGTTTGACGTAGTCTTCATTGAGCAGCAGGAATTTATCGTTATCGAGGCTTATTGGCAAATTTTCCCACGCCGGCTTATCCTCCGGCGAATTTTCCAGCGAGATGATGGCGTTCTTCAGCGAAGATTTTTGCAGGTCGGGAAAAGCGCTCAGCTTTTGCTCAAAAAAATCGCAGGTTATAGAGTCTACTCTCACGTACTTTGAAATATCCACCTCAAACGAGGCTAACGAAAATGCCACCTCCGGCTCCCACTTTTTTTCGTGGCCGGAGCAGGCAGCAAGCAGGCAGCACAGCATGGCTGCACAAATATATGGCTTAGTTAAACGCATAGTCATTGCAAAGATAGCTATTTTTTTCCTTTACTTTTTTCGCGGCGGCTGTCTTCGGCCTCCTCGCGTATGGCTCTTTCTATTAGGTTTTCTTTGCTCGTTTTTTTTTGTACGGTAGCGCGGCTTTTAGGTTTCGCTTTTTTCAACCTTTTTATGGAAGGGGTGTCTCCATCACGTTCTTCCTCTGTAATGGCGCGTTTTAGCAGCATTTCCCGGCTTATCTTCGGCGTTACGGTAGTAGTAGTGTCAATGATAGTAGTGTCAATGACCTCCGCCTCCGCCTCCGGCAGGGCTGCGGTATCGGCAAATTCGTCGCCCGATTCCGGCGCAAGAATGTCGCCTTCGGCTGCGGCAGGCGGCCTGCGCTTCGACCTGTCCTTGCCAAACAGAAAGTTTACCCCCACGCGGAGGTTAACGTTCTGTGCCTTCTTGTAGTTGATGGCCAAAAGGTTGTCGGCAATAACGTGCAGCTGCACTATCTTGTGCCCAAAAAGCACGCCCACGCCTACGTTGTTGAGGCGGTTGTAGTAGCTGTAGGACGCGCTGAGGTTAACCGGAAGCCCCTGCGTGTTGACCGATACCGCCGCCAGCGGAAGCTTATCTTGCTGCGAAAACCGGTAGCCAAGCAGCGCGCCCACGTTGAGGTACTTCCACACCTCGTAGGAAACGCCCGCGTATACGGTTGGCGACAGCCACTTGCGCTCGCTGCTGCCTTTGGACGACTTTACGATTGCTTTTTGCTCTACGGAGTCGAGCAGGCTCGTGGCAAAGTCGCCGCCGCTTATGGAAACCCCATCAAACGTCAATTCGCTACTCGACCCCGAAGAATTCTCTATCTTGTCCCCTTTAAAGTTAATAAATCCAAGGTCGAGTGCGCTTGCCGACACGTTCAGCCCCTTGACGCTGGGCAAGTCCCAGCTGCCGCCAAGGTCAAATGCAACGCCGGCGTTGCCTGCGTCGAACTTGTAGCTGCTCAGCTTGGCGTCGGTTAGCTCGTTTATCGAAAAGTTGTCCTCCGGAACTTTAATGGGAATACCGGCCAGGTAAATGTCGGGGTTAAAGCCTACGGTAATATGGTAGCTGTTCTCATCCGTTTTGATGTAGGAGTCTTCGCCTAGCTTAGCTCTCATGTAGCCGATTCCTTGCAGGTACTTTGCCTTTGCGCCCACAAAGAGGCTCGGAATAACCTCTACAGATACGCCCAGCGAAATTTCGCCGTACCCCAGCGCCGATGCGCCCAACCCATTCAGGCTGAGCTTTTCTCCGATCGTTTCGGAGTCGCCGTTGCCGTACCATATTAGCCGCTCCAAGTCTTTTGGTATGCTGCCTTCGACGTTGAGCTTGACCTTGCTGTCGAAGGTAAAGTACATGTTCTTTAGCATGAAGCCAAAGTTGATGAGGTTGTGCTCGTAGTCAACAATGCCCGCGTGCTGCTTGTCTTTGCTTTCCACAATAGCCCCGTAGTTGGGGGAGAAGTAGACGTTGTCCGGCGTTAGCCCTTTGCCCGACAGCATCAAGTTGGGCGCGAGCGACGTTAGCCCCGGAAACCCAATGTACAAGCTCCCGTTGCGGGGCTGGAAGGCGGGGTTGAGCTGGCTGTTCAGCGGCAAATCCTTCATGTGGTACAGGGTAGGGTTGAGTTGAGCGTGAACTTTCACCGTTGTCAGCAGAAGCATTACAAAAGGAATGAAATATTTCATGGGGCTGTATGGTATCAAATGGTTAGTTGCTTAAAACGTCCAGCTTGCTCATGGCCGTTTTTACCTGTACGCGCACGCTGAACGAAATACCTTTTTTCGATAGCGTTCGGAGAACCT
>JAIRSZ010000092.1 GCA_031255195.1 Prevotellaceae bacterium
GTGTGTGTGTGTGTGTGTGTGTGTGTGTGTGTGTGTGTGTGTGTGTGTGTGTGTGTGTGTGTGTGTGTGTGTGTGTGTGTGTGTGTGTGTGTGTGTGTGTGTGTGTGTGTGTGTAGAGCAGGTTTCAAATTTACCCCAACACGTTGCGAAAAAAGCAGAGGTGGAATTTACGGTAGACATAGCGTTTTTCATGTTCAACGGCATCATGATGTGGGTTATAGGTTAGCTGTGTCTTTTTTCCAAAACCTGCACTACATCGCTCAGAGCGTAGCCTTTTTGCGCAAGCAACACAAGGTAGTGAAACATCAGGTCGGCGGCTTCGTTCAGAAAGAGCTCATCGTTGCTATCCATAGCCTCAATTACCAATTCCACAGCCTCTTCGCCTACCTTTTGCGCCACTTTGTTTACCCCCTTCCTGAAAAGAGTGGTTGTGTACGAGCCATCCGGCATTTCCCTTTTGCGGGTGGTAATGAGGTTTTGCAGGTACTCGAGGAACAGGATTCCGCTCGTATTTTTTTCGTCAAAGCAGGTGTCGGCGCCGGTGTGACAAACAGCGCCGCGGGGCTTGGCCTTCACCAGAAGCGTATCGTGGTCGCAATCTTCCGTGATGCTCACCACGTCGAGGAAGTTGCCGCTCTCCTCGCCCTTTGTCCACAACCTGCCCTTGGTTCGGCTAAAAAACGTAGCCAGCTTTGTATCGACGGTTTTGTGGTACGCCTCCTCGTTCATGAACGCCACCATGAGCACCCTGCCGGTTTTGCTGTCCTGCACTACCGCCGGAAGCAAGCCGCCCATTTTTGTAAAATCTAAAGCCATATATTTTTTTAAACGTTTGTCGTGAATATCACGAATATTCTGAGGTCAAAAATTTTGAGCTGCTGCCAACGGGCGCAGGCTTACCACGCAAACAGCGGCAAGTCTTTCGCCAGCTTGCGCACCTCTGCGCGGACTTCTGCCATGATGCTATCCCTGCCAATGTTGGAGAGCGCCTTGTCGATGAGCGAGGCGATGAGCAGCATGTCCTTTTCTTTTAGCCCCCGCGTGGTGACGGCAGGCGTTCCCACACGAAAGCCGGAGGTTTGGAAGGGCGAGCGCGTATCGAACGGAACCATGTTTTTGTTGACCGTAATGTCGGCCAACCCCAGCGCGTTTTCGGCCTGCTTGCCGGTGAGCTCAGGAAATTTCGGGCGCAGATCTATCAGCATGAGGTGGTTGTCTGTTCCGCCCGAAAAGATTTTGTAGCCCAAGTCTACAAAGGCTTTTGCCATGACAGCGGCGTTGCTCTTAACCTGCTGCTGGTAGGCTTTAAATTCGGGCTGTAGCGCCTCGAAAAACGAAACGGCCTTGGCAGCAATTACGTGCTCCAGCGGACCGCCCTGTACGCCCGGAAATACGGCAGAGTTGAGCAGCTGCGATATTTTTTTTGTCTCGCCTTTTGGGGTTTTTGCGCCCCAGGTATTTTCAAAATCTTTTCCCACCAGAATCACGCCGCCGCGGGGACCGCGCAGCGTTTTGTGCGTAGTTGACGTTACGATATGCGCATGTCGGCAGGGGTTGTCGAGCAGTCCGGCGGCAATAAGCCCTGCGGGGTGCGCCATGTCAACCCAGAGTATAGCTCCCACGCTGTCGGCAATTTCGCGCATACGGCGGTAATCCCACTCGCGGGAGTAGGCCGAAGCTCCGCCAATGATGAGCTTTGGCTTGTGCTCCTGCGCCCGCTGCGCCATCTGGTCGTAGTCTACCAGGCCGGTATCTTCCCTCACGCCGTATGAAACGGCGTGAAACCACATCCCCGAAATGTTGACCGGCGAGCCGTGCGTGAGGTGTCCGCCGTGCGAGAGGTCAAACCCCATAAAGGTATCGCCGGGCTTCAGGACGGTCAGGAAGACGGCGGTGTTGGCCTGCGCACCGGAGTGCGGTTGCACGTTGGCGTACTCTGCGCCGAAGAGCTGGCAAAGCCTATCGATGGCCAGCTGCTCCGACTTATCGACTACCTGACAGCCGCCGTAGTAGCGCACATTCGGGTAGCCCTCGGCGTACTTGTTGGTGAGCACCGAGCCCATAGCCTCCAGCACCTGGCTGCTCACAAAATTCTCTGAGGCAATGAGCTCAATGCCCTGCGTCTGGCGTACACGCTCCTGCTCTATCAGGTCAAAAATTATGTCGTCTCTTTTCATATTTGCAGATAGTAAATTTGTTTTTCCTTATGGGGTTTTCGATGTGAAAATTTTTTCGGCCACAAATATACGTTTTTTGTTAGTAATTACGAAATAAAACATTACTTTTGCTGGCTGAGGAGGTTGGAAGTTAGCAGCTGCTGTTGCAGGAGCTATGGCAGCTACAGAAGCTGTTGGGAGCGGCGGCGCACAAATCAACATTTTTTTTTCTGTTGATGATGAATGTCCTAACGTCAACACCCATAAAATACCCTGCGGGAAGTGTAATTTTTTTTTAGGAACTTTAGGATATGATGAAAAAGCTGCTGGAGTGGTATCAACAAAGCGTTCAGTTTGTAACCTACGACATTTGGCATATAAACAAGACGCGCGTCAACGCTCGCGATTTCATATTCATCAAGCTGCTCAAGATTATATTTATTGCTGTGCGCGGCTTTTTTGTGGATAAGATTTCGCTGCGCGCCTCTGCCCTTACGTTTTACACGCTCATCGCCATTGTTCCGGTGATGGCCATGCTCCTTGGCATTGCGAAAGGATTCGGGCTGAACGACTACATGGTGAGCCTGCTGCACATGAATTTTCCCGATCAACAGGATCTGCTGGATTTTTTGTTTACCTTTTCCGAGTCGATGCTCCTTTCCCGTGCGGGCGGCGGTATCATTGCGGGCGTTGGCGTGCTGTTCCTGCTGTGGGCTATCCTGAACCTGCTCAACAACATCGAGATTTCGTTCAACTACGTGTGGCAGGTCAAGCGAGCACGCCCCTGGTCGCGCAAGATGGCCGATTACTTTTCGGTGATGCTCATTGCGCCCATCCTCATCATTGTGTCAAGCTCCATTACGGTGGTAATGCACGCGCGCGTTGTTTCGTTTGCAACAGAGCTGGGCGTTTACCCCTACGTTGCGCCGGTGGTCAAGCTGGGGGTAAAGCTGCTGAGCTACGTGCTGCTGTGGCTGGTGTTCACCTTTGTGTACGTGGCCATGCCCAACACCAAGGTCAGGATAGCGCCCGCGCTCGTGGCCGGCGTTATTGCGGGAACGCTGTTTCACCTCGTTCAGAATTTCTACATCTACTCTCAAGTCATGGTTTCGAGGTACAGCGCCATCTACGGCAGCTTTGCCGCCATTCCGCTGTTCCTGCTGTGGGCGCAGGCCAGCTGGCTCATTCTGCTGCTGGGCGCTGAGCTGGCGTTTGCCGCGCAAAACGTGCAGCACTACGAGTACGGCGTTAGCACGCAAAACCTGAGTATGCGCGAGCGCAAGCTCCTGTCGCTGCTCGTGACGCACCTCGTGGTAAAAAACTTTTCCCTCGGCGGCAAGCCCGTAGGCTCGTCGGAAATTGCGGCTATGCTGAACATCTCCATGCGCATCACGCGCGACATCCTGTTTGACCTCGTGCAGTGCGGCATCGTCAGCGAGGTTGTTACCGACGACCCCAAGGTGAACACCTACCAGCCCGCCTTGGATATACACGTCCTCACCGTGGGCTACGTGCTCGACCGCGTGGAGGCGCACGGCGAGCAGTACACCGACGGCGAAGATACCGCCGAGCGGCTGCGCTTCTCGCGCCTGCTTTCGCAAACTTCGCTCCACACAAATTCGCACGAAGGGAAAATAAAAATTATGGAGGTATAAAAGATAATGAACAATTTCAACCCGCCATTCTTCAGGGAGGACTGCTACAAAGTGCACTCCTACCACACCGACAGCAGCCAACGGCTTAGCCTTGTTTCCATGCTGCATTTTCTACAGGAAACCGCAGGCAACCACGCCGCGACCAACGGACTCGGCTTCGATTCGCTTGGCGAAAGCAGGCTATTCTGGGTGCTGTCGCGCCTCACGCTAAAGGTTGCCGCCTACCCCGCGTGGAACGAGGAGCTGCTGCTGCGCACCTGGTCTAAAGCGCCCAGCGCGCTCATGGGCAACCGCGACTTTGAGCTGCTCAACGCCCGCGGCGAGGCCATAGCCGTAGCCACCACGTCGTGGCTCATGGTGGATATGGCCTCGCGCCGTCCGCAGCGCATTGAGCGCTTTGCCGCTACCTTTCCGCACGTGCTCGACCGCCACGCCATACCAGAGCCGCCGGCAAAGCTGCCCGCCGTAACCTCGAATACAGCCACCGCGCCAAGGGAAATCATGCCCAGCGACGTGGACATGAACGGGCACGTGAACAACGCCTGCTACGTGCGCTGGCTGCTGGACAGCCGCCAGCCCGACAGCGGCGAAGTGGAAATGCTGGAGGTCAACTTTCTGCACGAATCGCGCGCCGGAGAGCGCTACGCCATAGCTGCGCAGCAATCTGCCGAGAAAATCGCCTCCTACAACATTACACGTTGCGAAGACGGGCAGGAGCTGGTGAGAGCGAGAATTGCTGAACGCTAAAAGTCGAAATTTCTTGCCTGCTCCAAGCTGTCCCAAGCGTTTTATCACCTGCGGCTAACTTCTCTGCTGCCCCAACTCTTCCACAGCTGCTTTCAGCCTTTTCATGGCCGTTTCCAGCACGCTGCGGGGCGTGCCGATGTTGAGCCGCATGAAGCCCTCGCCACCGACACCGAACATTTCACCGTCGTTGAGCGCCAGCTTCGCCCTGCCGACAAAAAGGTTTACCAGCGCGGCGTGCCCCAGCCCCAGCCGGTGGCAGTCGAGCCACACCAGAAACGAAGCTTCCGGCTTCATGGGGCGGATGGCGGGTATGTGCTCCGCAAGGAAGCTCTCCACAAAGGCAAAATTTCCCTCCACGTAAGCCAGCATTTGCCGCAGCCACTCGCGCCCGTGCGTGTAGGCGGCTTCGGTGGCAACGGCAGAGAATATGGTAGGCACATTGAGCTCGTTAGCTTGCAGCCACGAGTAGAAGCGCGCGCGGATGGCATCGTTGGGAATGACCGCAAAGGAGCTTATCAGCCCGGCGATGTTGAACGTTTTGGACGGCGCGTTGAACGTAATGCTGTTTTGCGCCGCCTCCTCCGAGACGGAGGCAAAAGGAATATGCCGGTTGCCGTACAGCGCCATGTCTGCGTGAATTTCGTCTGCAATCACCAGCACGCGGCGGCGCGCGCAGATGGCGGCAAGCCGTTGCAGGGTCTCGCGACTCCAGACAACGCCGCCCGGGTTGTGCGGGTTGGCAAGGATGAGGAGCTTGCACTTGTCGTCGATGAGCTGCTCCAGCTGCTCAAAGTCCATTTCGTACCGCCCGTCCGACAGCCGCAAGGGGTTGTAGACTACAGTGCGCCTGTTGGCTTGGGGCACAAGGCGAAAGGGATGGTATACCGGCGGTTGGATGATAACTTTATCGTCCCTGTCCGTAAACAGGTTGAGCGCAAGCCCAATGCCCGTAACGATTCCAGATATGTAGCACAGCCACTCTTCCTTTACCGTCCACCCGTGCCGCTCCTTGAGCCAGCCGACAACCAGCGGCCAATACTGCGGCGGGAGCTGCGTGTACCCAAAAATGGGATGTTCTACCCGTGTGCGAAGAGCATTAACAATGAAGGGAGGTGTTTCAAAATCCATGTCGGCAACCCACAGCGGAATAAGGTCTGTGCTGCCGTATCGCGCCTGTAACGCCTCTACCTTTAGCGCGTTGGTGCCGCGCCGATCTGTTACCTTGTCAAAGTTGTAACTTTTTTGCATAAAAATGTAAAAATTGTGTATGTAATAGGTGTAGAGTCAGGAAAGATTCAAAAATTCAATTCCATTTCAATGATGCATATTCATGTTTTCAGTGGCATAGCGACCCATTGCTTCTTCTTTGGCGGCCTTTACCATGAAGTAAAGGCGGTTGAATACGTTAACCTCGCTTGTGCCTGCATCGAAGTCCAGAAAGAGCAGGTTGAGCTTGGGATACTTGTCCCTCATTCGCTTCTCCACGCCCTTTGAGATAATTTGGTTGGCAATGCAGCCAAAGGGTTGCAGGCTTACTACGTTATGTATCCCTTCGCCGGCAAACGCGCTTATTTCGCCCGGTATGAGCCACCCCTCGCCGTATTGGTGCGCAAGGTTTACGATTTTGGAGGCCATTTGCGCCAGCTCGTCAATGTTGTGCTTGGGGCGATGAAAACGGAAGTTCCGACTTATGCGCTCGGCGTGGCGAAAGTAGCGGTTGAGGTAGCGGCGCAGCACGTAGCCGACCAGCTTGCCCTGGAGGGTGCGCGTGTCGAGGTTTGCCTTCTTGTTGACGTCGAGGTTGACAAAATCCTGAATAAAAAAGTCCAGCAGCGACGGGACAACCACCTCCACGCCCTGGTTGTTGAGCCAATCAACAATGTTGAGGTTGGCAAAAGCGTTGTACTTGAGGTATATCTCTCCCACCACGCCCACCTTGGCAAAGTTTCCTTGGCGCACGGGCAATGCGTTGAAGTCAACCACCGCCTGCTCCAACAGCCGGTAGACGTCGCTTGGCTTGCCGCGGTTTTCTATGGTTTTTTCCAGCTTGTCCAAATAGCTGTCGAGCAGCCTGCGCGATTCACCCTTATTCACCTCGCGAAAGACGGTGGCGTAGTGCATTTTTGACAGCTCGTCGGCGCAAATGATGGAGGCAAGGAACGGGCGGATAATTTTTGTCCACGGGATGCTGAAGCCCGGCTGATCGTGCAGTCCGGTGGCCACAGCCACCGAAACAACGGGGATTTGCTCAAATCCGGCGTTGACCATTGCCTTTTTGATGAGCGGCAGGTAGTTCGAGGCGCGGCACTGTCCCCCCGTTTGGGTGATGGCCACCGCCGTGCTTGCCAAATCAAAGCTGCCCGACTTGAGCGCCTTTATAACATCTCCAATAACGGTGATGGCGGGGTAGCATATTTCGTTGTTGGCGTGGCGCATACCCTCGTCAACGGCCTGCCCGTCGGTTACGGGCAGCGTGTGCAGGTGGTAGCCGCTGAGCTTGAACAACGGCGGAAACAGGCGGGAGTAAATATCGGAGAAGAGCGGCGCAATAATGGTGCGCTTTTGGTCTTCCTGCGCAAAGAGCTTGGTGGTGCGGCGTTGCTTTCCGCTCGGGTGCAGCTTCTTGTCGCTGTACCGGGCAAACTCTACCACCGAGCGCAGCCGCAGCCGTATAGAGCCGGTGCTGCTGATTTCGTCCACCCGAATCAGGTTGTTGTTCTTGCCCGCCGTCTGCAACACCTCCTTTACCTCGTCGGTGATGATGGCGTCGGGGCCGCAGCCAAACGAGTTAAGCTGCACCAGGCGCACGTTCGACGGCTGCACGGCTACCCACTTTGAGGCGTTGGTGATGCGGGCGGGATAGCCCCACTGCGACAGGTAAAAATCTGTCTTTTCGTTTTCCATATTGGGCAGCACGTCTTCGGTTACCACGTTGGCGCCCAGCTCCGTCAAAATCTCCGCCGTCTGCTGGTTTATTAGCGGGTCAACGTGGTAGGGTCTTCCGGCAACCACCATGAGCTGCCGGTCGTCGCGTATCGAGCTTTTGATGATTTCGTCGCCCTTTGTCCTGACGGCCTCCTTGAAATTGCGCTGCGCCGCAAGCGCTGCGCCAAACGCGCGGTTGAACAGCGATGCGTGCACCTTTAGCCCGTGCGCTCGGAGCGATTCGATGTACTCGCGGCAGGCGGCCTTGAGCAGCGTCTCGTCGCGGAAGGTGACGGTGGGAGCATCCACCCCGATGTTCCACCGCTTCTTGGGGTTGATGGCGCTCTTTACCACCTCGGCGTAGCCCGTCACTATGGGGCAATTGAAGGTGTTGTGCGCCGGAGCCGTTTCCTTTTCGCGGAAAACCATCGGCATAAATATCCTGTCAACCTTTTTTTCGGCGAGGTCAAAGATGTGCCCGTGCACCAGCTTTGCCGGAAAGCAGATGTTGTCGCTCATCACCGTGCCCATGCCCTTTTCGTACAGCGTCATGGTAGAGGGGCTTGAGAGCACCACGTTGACGCCGCACTGCGTAAGCAGCGTGCTCCAGAACGGGAAATTCTCGTACATGTTGAGCGCGCGCGGAATGCCGATGGTGAGCGTATCGAAGTCGTCGCGTACCGTTACGGCACGGCCAAACAGCAGGTCGTACTTGTAGCGCAGCAGGTTGAAACCCTTCTCGCCGGTTTTGCCCTTGCTCGAAAAAATGCGCTCGCACTTGTTCCCGCCAAAGAACATGTTGCCGTTGCCAAACTCAAACCGGCTGATGGTGCAGTGGTTTTCGCAGCC
>JAIRSZ010000099.1 GCA_031255195.1 Prevotellaceae bacterium
GCAACAGTGTTCCCGGAGATAAAACGGCATTGGCTCCAATTTTTGAATCATCGCCAACTAAAGAGCCGAACTTTGTGACATGTGTATTTATCTTTTGAGAGTTATGTACAACCGTTATCGTTTTATCTTCTCTTTCATTGTAATGGTTGGCGGTGATGGAGCCGGCCTCAAAATTCACGCGACAGCCTATAATGCTGTCGCCTATAAAGTTGAAATGTGCAATAGCGCTTCCGAAACATATAATACTTGTTTTTACCTCTCAGCCTGTCCCGATTCTGACATTATCCATTAAAAACACTCCGTTTCGCAAGTATGAATTTGCTCCGATAAAACAGTTTTTTCCAATAATCATTGGCGATTTTAACGTTACATTGGTTTCGATTACCGCTGTTTTATGTATGGCGATGCTGTTGTTTACAGTGAAGTCGTTATCCAACAGGGGAATGTGTTCAAGAATTATCGTGTCGATATTTTGAGTTAATTCCCACGGGGCTTTATCCGGCTGGTTTACTATTGAGGTAATACCCTCAACGTATGCTTCTACGTTTATCATCGTTCGTAAATTTCTATGGGTAAATTATCGGGGTCGGATATAAATGTAAATTTCTTATCGGTAAATTCATCGATTCTTACAGGCTCGGCGTTGACTCCGCTGTTTTTAAGCTGTTGAACACATTCTTCAACATCGTCCACCTCAAAAGCAATGTGCCGTAATCCGGTGGCTTCCGGTCTGGTTAGTCTTTCAGGCGGATTAGGAAAAGAAAATAATTCGATAAAATACTCTCCATTCAAGGACAGGTCAAGCTTGTATGACTGTCTTTCTTGCCGGTAAACTTCGTTTTTAATCTCAAACCCTAAAACATTTGTATAAAACGCTTTTGATTTTTCGTAATCACCGCAAATAATAGCAACGTGATGTAATCTTTTTAATCTAACCATTTGACAACTGTTTTAATTTTTTCTTACAAAAAGGCTGCTTGTCAATAGCCGGTTACATTAATCCTTGTGTGGGAAACCAGCAACCCGTCGGGAAGATTATCCGAAGCATAAAGCTTGGCGGCTACTATTTCCTGCGGCTAATGTCAAAGCAAAGCATGCTTCCTGCCTTTACTGCGTAGCTGCTTATTCGTACCCTTCTTTTCCATAAGCCCATATCCGTTGGAACGTACAGGTAGAGCCGCTCCGTGCCTTCGTCTGCCGAGTAGGTGCTTTCGAGCTCGTTAATTACCGTGCAGCAGCACCCATCTATTGTGCTAATGCTGACCGTATCTGTCCCTACTATCACCTCAAAGCAGCTGGCGTCGGCATAGGTGGTGTAGCGCAGCTGTATATCGCTCCTTTTGAAGAGGCGATGCTTGCGGCTCACATCGTAAATCGAATCGGGGTCAGCTTCTACATGCAGCGACGCCTTTTCGTTGCAGAAGGTAAATTCGGAAATTTTGTCCGACCCGTTTTTCTGCAGAAAAAGAACTCCGTTCAACGTTCCCTGAAAATCGCCATTTTTATGCGCGCTAAAAACAGAAGAAAACCCCGACATCATCGGGTAATCAGGAGAACGAGCTTTAAATGTACGCTCCAGCTGCGCTTCTGCCGGCAGGTTGCCGACAGCAAGGAGCGCGAAGAGCATTAACCTGCTGCCGGCTCGCGAAAATTTGCTGTGCGCTGACGATTTCATAACATTTGTATGCTTGTGGGTGGGGTATTGGTGGGGCATAGTGACGCTATTTTTCTTTTGTTTTTTTGCGGCTGATGTCAAAGCAAAGCCCGCTACCTTTCCTTACGGTGTAGCGGTTGGCGTAGCTGTTGGCTCCTGTCTGGTTTTTTCGTAAGCTTATATCCGTTAAAGCGTAGAGGTAGAGCCGCTCCGTATTTTTATCGGCTAAGTATGTCCATTCAAGCCCGTTAATTGCCCCGTCGTTAGCTCCACCTGCCGTACTAACGCTGACGGTATCTGTCCCCACCATCACCTCAAAGCGCTTTGCGTGGCGGCAGATGGTGTAGCGCAGCTGTATATCGCTTCTTTTGAGCAGGTAGTGTTTGCAGCTTGCATTGTAGCTGGAGTCAAATACTACGTGTAGCGACGCCTTCTCGTGGCGGAAAGTAAATTTAGCAGCTCCTTTCGACCCAATTTTCTGTAGAAAAAGTACTCCGCTAAATGTCCCCGAAAAATCTTCATTTCTAAAGTCTCTAAAGTCAGAAAAGAATTCCGGCATCTTAGCATCAGGATGAGGATTGCTGACGCCTTCGTCTCCTATGCCCAGCTGCGCTTCTGCCGGCAGGTTGCCGACAGCAAGGAGCGCTAAGAGCATTAGCAGCCTCCCAACCTGCAAAAGCTGAGCGGTTGCAGGAAAATCCGCCAACCCTTTCGGGTCGCCTCCTGCTATTTTTTTCATGATGATAAAATTTAGTTATTCAAAAAATTATTCTCAAAGCATTTTGCAAAGCAAAAGAAAAAAAACGATGTTTGCAAGGATTTCTAAAAGTATTTTACATGCGGCTCAGCCCATTCCTACATTGCGGTGAGCGCAGAGGGTGGGGGAGTCTACCGGCTACCGGCGGCTAAGGCTGGTGTGTTGGCGGACGGGGTGGTAAGCGACGGCAGCTTTCGCCACCTCGCGCGGCGAGGCGGTTGAATTTACCATATTCGTTTTTTCAGAAAAAAATTCAAAAAAATCGTGTACCTTTGGGCTTCAAAAAGTAAAGTAGCCACGAGATGTTTGAAAATATGAGCGAAGCGCAGGCCAGGGCGCAAATTCTGGCAATGGCGGCGGAGTACTGCGACCGCTTCCACGCCCCCAAGCCCTACGCTGCGGGGCAGCGTATTCCGTATGCCTCGCGGGTGTTCGACCGCAGGGAGCTCGCCAGCTTGGTGGACAGCGCGCTGGACTTTTGGCTGACGGCAGGCCGGTACACCGAGCTGTTTGAGCAGCAATTTCCCCGCGCTATTGGCAGCGTCTTTTGCTCGCTGGTAAACTCCGGCTCGTCGGCCAACCTGCTGGCGTTCATGGCGCTCACCTCGCCCCTGCTGGGCGAGCGGGCGGTGCGGCGCGGCGACGAGGTGATTACGGTGGCCGCCGCATTCCCCACAACCGTATCGCCTGTGGTGCAGTTTGGCGCTGTTCCGGTGTTCGTCGACGTGACCATACCGCAGTACAACGTCGACGTTTCCCGCATAGAGGCGGCGGTGTCCGAAAAGACAAAGGCCGTGTTCCTTGCCCACACGCTGGGCAACCCGTTCGACCTGAAGGCGGTGAGAGCGCTCTGCGACCGGCACGGGCTGTGGCTCATTGAGGATAACTGCGACGCGCTGGGGGCAAAGTACGCCATCGACGGGGTCGAAAAGTTCACCGGAACGGTTGGCGACATCGGCACGTCCAGCTTCTACCCGGCACACCATATAACTATGGGCGAGGGCGGCGCCGTATACACCGACAACCCGCTGCTGCACAAAATTATTCGCTCCATGCGCGATTGGGGCAGGGACTGCGTGTGCCCCGGCGGGACGGACAACCTCTGCGGCCGCCGCTTTGACCGGCAGTACGGCGAGCTGCCGCCGGGGTACGACCACAAGTACGTGTACAGCCACTTTGGTTACAACCTCAAGGTTACAGACATGCAGGCCGCCGTTGGGTGCGCCCAGCTGGAGAAGCTGCCCGCCTTTGTGGAGCGGCGGCGGCGCAACTGGCAGCGCCTGCGCGACGGGCTGGCCGACGTGCAGGACAGGCTGATACTGCCGGAGCCTGCCCCCAGCTCAACGCCCAGCTGGTTTGGGTTTGCGCTGACGTGCATCGGCAAGAGCGGCAGGCCGTCGGCGCGAAGCCGGCTGACGCAGCTCATCGAGGGCAGCGGCGTGCAGACGCGGACGCTGTTTGCCGGCAACGTCGTGAAGCACCCCTGCTTTGACCCGCTGCGGCAGGCGGGCGCGGGCTACAGGGTTGTCGGGTCGCTGGAGGCCACCGACCGCGTGCTGACCGACGCCTTTTGGCTTGGCGTTTACCCCGGCATGACCGACGAAATGGTAGACCGAATGGTGGAGGTGGTCAAGGACAGCGTAAGGCAGCTCAAGTAGACGGAGGAAGTAGACGTGGGAAAAAACATGCTTCGCTTTGCCAAAAACCTGCTACAGCGCCAGCTGGTGCGCTACCTGATGGTGGGCGCGCTGAACACAGCCTTCGGGTACGGCGTGTACGCCCTGCTGCTGTGGGTTGGCCTGCACTACACCGCCGCCACGTTAGCCTCCACCGTGCTGGGGATTTTGTTCAACTTCAAAACATACGGAACGCTGGTCTTTAAAAACAGATCGAACAGGCTGATGCTAAGATTTTTGGCCGTTTACGGCTTTCTTTACCTGTGCGGCAACGCATGGATTTTTTTACTCAAAAAGGCAGGCGTAACCCCCTACATTTCGGGGGCATGTTGGCTAATCCCCAACGCGCTGCTGGGGTTTGTGCTGAACCGAATGTTTGTTTACAAAAAACGTGAACCGGAAGTTGAAGATTAATTTGCGTGCAGAAATATTCCCAAAAATATTTTTGTTTTTTAGGTAATCCTTTTTATTTTTGTGCTCCAAAAGTAGCTTTAAGCTGAAACCAAAGGGAAAGGTCGTGCGAGACACTTGAGCACGTTGGGTGGCGGTGGCGAAATGTTAGTAAAAAATGTATATTATTTTATGAAAAAAGCATCAAAAAAAATAGCTAAAAAAGAAACATCTACTCCGCAGGCTACGCCGCCGCCGCAATCGTCGTCGTCGCAGTCGCAGTCGTCGTCGTTGTCGAGCGGCGTAAGGGAGGGCGTGGCGTGGCGTTGGGCGTTTATCGGCCTGGCGGTCGTGGCGCTGGTGGGCATTGTGAGGATGAGCTTGGACGCGGGCATCTCGGGCGACGAGACCTACCACTACAAGCACGCCGCAGATGTGTACTCCTACTACATGTCGGGCGGGAAGGATACGACGGCCGTAACCCTAACCCAGCAAAACAACATGCCCAGCTACGGGCAGGTGGTGGACAACATTGCCTTCTTTGTAGAAAAAATTTTCCACGTGGAGGACTACATGGTCGTTCGGCACGTAATCAACGCCATCTGCGGGTGGCTGGCCATGCTGTTTGCATCGCTCATTGCCTTCCGCGTGGGCAGGCAGTGGAAGGCGGCCATCCTGACGCTGCTGCTCCTGTTCTTTTCTCCCCGATTCCTGGGGCACTCGTTCAACAACCTGAAAGACTTGCCGCTGGCCACGGGCATGGTCATGGGGCTATACTACATCATTGTTTTCCTGCAAGACTTTCCCAGGGTGAAAAAGTCTACCGCGATTATGCTGGCGGTGAGCATAGGGTTTTCCATAGCCGTCCGCATTGGCGGGCTGCTGCTCATAGCCTACTTTGGGCTGTTCTGCGCCGTGCTGTTCATCAAGAATTACACGCTGCGCGGTATCTGGACTAAGCCCGGCAGCCTGCTCTTTGGAAAAATGCTCAAGTGGGGGCTGATTGTGGTGGTGGCAGGCTACGCGCTGGCCATGCTGCTCTGGCCCTACGGCCTTGTTAGCCCCATTGAGCACCCAAAGTTTGTGCTGTCCTACATGTCGCAGTTTGCCATCAGCATCCGGCAAAACTTTGAGGGGCGGATGATATGGTCGTCGGAGCTGCCGCTGTACTACACCGTGAAGTTTATCCTGATGACCATTCCGGTGGCCGTCATTGCGGGCGTTGTTATCTACCTGTTTGCCGGCGGGCTGAAAAAAGAGAACCGGTTTGAGACGTTCATGATTTACTTTGCGTTTATCTTCCCCATATTCTGGATAACCTACACTAAGGCAAACGTTTACGGCGGCTGGCGGCACTCCATGTTCTCGTATCCGCCTATGGCGGTAGCGGCGGGGCTGGGATTCAACGCGCTGATAAATTGGGCTGCCCAAAAGGTCAAAAAGAAGCTGCAAGTAACCGACGTGGCCTGCGGCGCTGTTGGCGTTGCCTGCGTGCTGGGGCTTCTTGCCAACCCCATTCGCCACGTTATTAGCAACCACCCCTACGAGTACGTTTACTTCAACGAGCTTGCGGGCGGCATGAAAAAAGCGTTCGGCAACTACGAGCTGGACTACTACTACCACTCCACCCGCGAGGCCTCGGAGTGGATAAAGTCCGACGTGGCCAAAAACGGCGCGCCCGACAGCACGCGCAAAACAAAGGTGGTAACGTGGCACACGATGTCCGTGTCCTACTGCTTCCGCAACGATACCGCCGACTTTGCGGTTGGCTTTGCCCGCTGGTACGAGCGCGGCTACGGCGATTGGGACTACGCCATCTTTGTCATTACCGGCATAAACCCAGAGCTGCAAAAGAACAAAAGCGCGTTTCCTCCAAAAAATACCGCATACCAAATCAAAGTTGACGGCAAGCCCATTTGCCTCGTGCTCAAGCGCGAAGACAAGTCGGACTACTACGGCCACCGCGCCATGCAGCAGGGGCAGGTTGGCGAGGCGGTGGCATACCTGCAAAAGGCGCTGGCATACGACAGCTACAACGAGCAGGCGCTGGACGACCTCATCCAAATCTACTCGCAGATACAAATGCCCGACTCTGCGCTGACGCTGGCCAGGCATTGGGCAAAGTTCAACAGGGGCAGCTCTGCGGCGCTCGTCCACATGGCAAACCTGTACTTCAACAGGGGCGACCTGTCGAACGCGCTGCTCACCGCCAACGCCATTACCAAGCTCAACTCCCGCGACATATCGGGCTTGTGGATTGCCGCCAACGTGTATGCCCGGGAAAACAACGCCAACGCCGCGCTGAAAAACCTGAACACAATACTGCAAATGCGCAGCAACTTCAAGCCGGCCTACCAGCTCATGGCCGAGCTGTACAGCAAGGCGGGCAACAGGCAGCAGGCGCAGCGCATCATAGAGGCTATGAACAGCCTGCCGTAGCGGTTGCCAAAAGTCAAACGCCGTGGGCGGCTGCCTCCTCCTCTGGATAAATTCCTGACTTTTACGCTGAAAAAAATCACCCGAAAAAATTCTGGAGAATTTTTTCGGGTGATGCGCTGGCAAGGTCAGGAAATTTCAAGCCGGAAAATTTTAATTTTCAACCTCCGGCATTTCCGGCAGCTTCCGCTTTGCGCTGCTGCTGTTGTGCAGGATTGTTCCCGTAGGCGTGTAGTCGCTAAAGAAAGCGCCGTTTTGTAGGAAGAAAGCGCCGTTTTCCGCTCCGCCCTTGTAGTCCATCCGCGCTCGCCTGCGTCCGGTTTCGTCGGTGGTGAAGCGGGCGCTGTCGCCCAGGTAGAGCCACCTGCCGTCGGCTGTTTTAGCCCACTGGTTGGCGTAGCTTGCCCTGCGCGAAAGGTAGCCGTTTTCGGGGGTAAAATTTTCCAAAAAGGAGTGCGCCTTTTTGTAGTAGGTGCTTGTATGCGGACGCAGGAAGGAGGCTATCAGCAGCCACCGCTGCTCGTCGGGGGTGTAGAAGTAGGCCGTGTACTCCGTAGCGCCATTCCCGTCCGGCCTGATGCGCGTCAGGAACTTGTAGGTATTTCCCGCCTTCCACGGGTAAACCAGGTAGCTTTGCCCTCCCGACCCTTCGTTTCCGAACGACCCTACGTACACCTTTTCACCCTTCTTGAGCAGCTTTACGCGCTGGTCTTCGGGAATTTCGTTTGGGTTGTCCGTCGTAAAGGGACTCCAAACCGAAAATAGCACCCGCCGCTCGGTGGCGGAGTTGATTTGAATGCCAAAGTAGCCTTCGCCAAAGCCGTTTGCCATGTAGTAGCTGCCCGTGGGCGCGTGCTCCGGCAGTACGGTCAGCTCGCTGTAAAACCACTCTACCGTTTCGCCCTCAGGAAACGGAAAGCTAAGGTGAACGGACGGGCCGCGCCGTCCCCAGTAGTGGGAAAAGTCGTGCACGCGGGTAGCTCTTCCCGCAATGGCGCTTCCCGTAGCAATCAGGTCAATCGCTTCGGCTCCCGATTTCTTCCGGTGTGCCTCTGGCGCTTGCCGGCCTGTGCGCGCCGGCGGCTTCACCCCCTGCAAGTCAACGCGGACGTAGCCGCTATCGGCTGCCCTTGCGCAGCCCAGCCGCGCCGTTGCGCCTGTTCCGGGGGGCAGCAGCGTTTGCCACGCTACGCCTGCGCACGAGGCGCGGACGCTCACGGTATCCGTAGCGTTGTACCTCAGCGAAAGGCATAAGTCACCCGCCTGCCCTGCCCAGAAGAAAACGCTCACCTGCTCGCTGCCGTCGTCGGCTTTTCCGGTTGCGTATGCGTTACCGCCAAAAGGGACAATGAAAGGCTGCGCATCGTCGGGTAGCGCATCGTCAGCTTGCGCCTGCTGCGGCTGGGCATACGCGGCGGAGGCCGCCGCTACCTGCTGCAAAAGAAGCAGCGTTAATCCGTAGTACAAATACTTTTTTACTGTCATTATTTTTTACTGTAAATTAAGTTTGAAAAAAAAACGTCGGCAGAATAGCAGACAAAGGCACAAAGGTAAAAAAAATGAGCGGAAATCGTATGGGAAGCAAGATTATTTGTGCAAAGAATGTCATTCCGTAGCGCAGC
>JAIRSZ010000113.1 GCA_031255195.1 Prevotellaceae bacterium
ATGCGACGCTCAAAATGAATTTAATTTTATTTAGAATTAAATATTTGAAAATCAAAATGAATATGCGATTATCAGCGTTAAAAAACGCCTTGCGACGCCCAAGTGTCAAAGTCAGGAGATGTTGGATTCAACTTTTTTATTGCTAACTAAGCTTCGGGCAACTTTTTTCAGGACATGACACGTCGGCAGCTACGGCCGCGCGTCGTCGCGGGTAGGGGCTGAGGTTCCTCCGCTCCGCTCGCTCGTTCCTCGCTCGCTGCGCTGCGGAATGACGGGCGGGCGGGGGAGGGCGCGCGAGGCGCGAGCAAGCGCAGCGGAGATTACCTCAGGTTGAGCGTAAAGGTGTGCATTCCGTCGTAGCGGTAGGTAACCTCCAGCCGGTAGAGGTCGGCAATGGCCTTAGCGATGGAAAGCCCCAGCCCGGAGGATTTTGCGTTGTGGGCGTTGTGCCGGTAGCGGGAGAAAACGTTTTCGGCGGCCTTGTTACTGTCGCTGTCGCTGCCGCTGTTGGCAATGGCAATGCTGCGGGGCGCGTAGCTGATGATGATTTTTCCGCCTTGCCGGTTGTGAGAAATCGCGTTTTTCACCAGGTTGGTAAGCAGAATGTGCGCCAAGTCCCCGTTCATTGGCAGCGTTGGCGCGGAGCTGCCCTGCTCCTCTACGGTAATTTCCCTGTACGCAACAAACTCCTCGAGCTCGCCGAGTACCGATTCCAGCACGTCGCGCAGGTTGACCGGCGCAGCTGCGGGGAATTGGCTGTTTTTGATTTTCGACAGCAGCAGCAAGTTTGCGTTCAGCCGCTTCATGCGGCCAAGAATGTTCAGAACGCCGGCAACTTCCTGCGCAAGGCTTTCGTCGTCCTGACGCTTTTCGAGCAGCACCTCCAGCTTGGCAATTGCGGTGGCCAGCGGCGTTTGCAGCTCGTGCGACGAGTTTTCAATGAACATTTTTTGCTCGTTGTAGAGGCTGGCGCTCCTTTCGAGCAAGCCCTTCACCGATTCGTTTAGCTGCCGGTACTCCTCGATGCCGGTTTCCTCAAGGTCAACCATTTGGCTGTTGTCTATCCGAAATTTTCCGAGCTCGTCCAGCAGCTTGTGGAACGGCCTGTTGGCCTTGGCAATGACTATTTTCCCAACAACAAGCACGGTGAACGAAAGGGCAATCCAAAGCCCCATGAGGAGGTAGAACATGTTCTTTGCCAGGTCGTCGCTCTCTACGGTGGAGGTGAAGAGCTGCAGGCGGTAGCACCTGCCGTTCTGCTCGCAGCGAAAGGCGGTGGTGAGCATTCGCACCTCCTCCTTCTCCTGCTCGGTGGCAAAGTAAATGTCGGTGGTGGCGAAGCTTTCTATGGCGCTTTCGGCTTCCGCCTGCGAAATTTCGCTGAGGATGATGTTCAGCGGGTTGAAGCTTTCCAGCGCCTCCACGAAGCCGGGTATTTTGTTGGCCTTGACAACGAACTCCTGCTTCAGGTTGATTAGCCCCTCGTCGTTGTCGTCGTGTATTTCTTTCATCTGCAAAAAGAAGTACACGCCCGACCAGAGCAGCATTACCACCGCAAAAAACAGGGTGATGCGAAAAATGAGGTGGTTTATCAGCTTCATACCGTCAGCTTCATACCGTCAGCTTGTACCCGAAACCGTACACGTTCTCTATCGCCACGTCCGAGCCGCCGTCCTTCAGCTTTTTGCGAAGATTTTTCAGCTGCGAGTAAACGACGTCGAAGCTGGGCAGCAGGTCTATGCTGTCGCCCCAAACGTACTCGGCCAGGGTTTCCTTGGCAACGAGGCGGTTTTTGTTGTTCGCCAAAAGGGTCAGCGCGTCAAATTCCTTGCGGGTTAGCTTTAGCGATTTTTCGTTTACAAAGGCATGCCGCTCGGTAAAGTCGATGGAGAGGTTTCCCAGCAGCAAAACCTGCTTGCCGTCCCTCTGCTTGCGGCGCAAAAGCGCTCTGATTCGGGCGTGGAGCTCCGGCAGGCAAAAGGGCTTTGTGAGGTAGTCGTCGGCGCCCAGGTCTAACCCCGTGACCTTGTCCTCGAGCGAGTCGTGGGCGGAAATAACGATGACGTTGCCCGACTTTCCCGCAGCTTTCATCTCCTTGAGGATATTCAACCCGTTGCCGCCGGGCAGCGAGATGTCCAGCAGGATGCAGTCGTAGTCGTAGATGGCCACTTTTTCTACGGCAGTGCGGTAGTCGGCGGCTTTTTCCACGACGTACTGCTCCTCGAGCAGGAATGTTTCCATTGCCGCCAACAGCTGGTATTCATCTTCTATGATAAGGATTTTCATATATGTGTGGCTCTATTGCTGTTAAGATTTTACGCGGGGATAATTTTGCGCTTCTCTCCGGCTACGCCTTGCGCCTTGCCAGCGCGTCTTCTATCACGCTGCTCAGCACCTGCACCATGCTCATTCCAGCCGCGCGCACCTGCTGCGGGATGAAGCTGGCGGCCGTCATTCCCGGCACGGTGTTGACCTCCAGAAAGTAGGGCGTGTCGCCGCGCAGGATGTAGTCCACCCGAATGATACCGCTGCACCCCAACCGCCGGTATATTTGGGCGGTTGTGCGCTGCACCAGCGCCGTTGCCTCAGGGGTTATCCGCGCCGGAGTTATTTCGTCCGATAGCCCCTGGTACTTTGCGCCAAAGTCGAAGAACTCGTTGCGGCTCACCACCTCCGTTACGGGGAGCACGGTTTCCACGCCGTTCAGCGCCATCATGCCGCAGGTGAGCTCCGTGCCGTCGATAAACTCCTCGACGATAACCTCGCTGTCCTCCCGAAAGGCCTCCTCGAGCGACCGGTGCAGCGCATCCTCCGACTTTACCTTTGCCACCCCAAAGCTGCTGCCGCCGCTGTTGGGCTTTACGAAGACGGGCAACCCCAGCTTCTCCGCCACCTCTTTGGCGCTCACGCTGTCGCCCTTTCGGACGAGCATTGCCTTGGCCATTGCCAGGCCGGTATCAGCCAGAAATGCCTTGCAGGCGGCTTTGTTGAAGGTGAGCATGGATGCAAACGCGCTGCACGTGGAGTAGGGCACGCCCACTATGTCGAAGTAGGATTGCAGCACGCCGTTTTCGCCGGGAGCGCCGTGAATCACGATGAGCGCCACGTCGAACTTCACGCGCACGCCGTCTACCAGCGCGCTGAAGTCGTTCCTGTCTACCTGCGCATCGGGCATACCCTCGCGCTGCACGCGCCAGCAGCCGTGCTGCATTTTCACCATGTACGGCGTGTACTTTTCGGTATCTATCCAGCCATACACGTTGGCTGCGCTCTGCACCGATACCACAAACTCCGACGAATCTCCGCCAAAAACTACGGCTACGTTTTTCATAAATTTTTATAGCGTGAATATGAATCAGGTATGGAATGTTCCGTCTGAAAGTCAGGCTTTCCCTACTTGATTTGCAAAATGATTTATTTTTAAGCTCTACCCCCTGCGGGGAATGGCAGACTTGCCTTGCTCTGCTCTGTCTTGCTCTGCTCTGTTTTTTCCTACAGCAAATCGTTTTCGTACAGAATAATGAGCTGCTCAAGCAGCTTGTCCTGCCCTTCGGCGTCGAACTGCGTTTTGAGGCTGGAGTCGAAGAGCGCCGCCACCGACTGCCAGAAGAACGCGGAGAATCCGCCTTTGAGCTCCTTCACGATTTGGTATCCGGTGCGGCCTGTTTCCCTGTCGACCAGCTTTATCAACATGCGCCCCTGCGAGATGGTCAGCTTTCGGAGGGGCTGCTCAAACTCGCGAAACAGCTCCTTTTCCATGCGCTTGATGTACGCCTTTTTTGCCTTGCTGTCGTTTTTCAGGAGGAGAAACTCGGCGTCCATTTCGGCCAGCTTTTGCTTGGCCAGCTGCGCGTAGGGGTACACCTTTTTCATGTTGTAAACCATGCGCGCGTACTCCTTGTAGTACCTGCGCTCCTGCCGGGCGTTCTTGAACTTGGGCTTTGCAAAGCAGTACACGGGCTTGAGCCTGACGTGGGGCAAGGTGTCGCCGTTTTCGTCAATGTGAATGTACGCCAGGGTCGGGCGGCTGTCGGTCGCTGTCGCTGTCGCTGAGGCTGCGGTGAGGCAGAGCAAAAAACACGTAAAAAAGACTTTCATGGTCAACATCCTGTATATGCAAAAAGCAGACTACAAAAATACGTAAAAAACATGGTTTTCACAAAACTTTGTGTATCTTTACCGCTTCTTTTGAGAGAGGCAAATTAACGATGAAACTATCAGACGTACAGCATACTGTGAAGTGTGAGCTGGAGAAATTCGAGCCGTTTTTCCGGCAGCAGCTGCAATCGCCCGTGCCGCTGCTGGCCTCCATAACCGACCACATCTACCGAAGCAAAGGTAAGCAGCTGCGCCCGCTGCTGGTGTTTCTGTCTGCCAAGCTCAACGGCGAAATTTGCCAAAAGACCTACGCCGGAGCAGCCATGATGGAGCTGCTCCACACCGCCACCCTTATGCACGACGACGTTGTGGACGACGCCGACAAGAGGCGAAATAGCCTGTCCATTAAAGCCCTGTGGGATTCCAAGAAGGCAATTTTGGCGGGCGATTTTTTGCTGTCGCGCGGCGTGCTGGTGGCGCTTGAGCACGAGGGCGTTGAATTTCTGAACATTGCCGCCAACGCCATTCGCTACATGAGCGAGGGCGAGCTACAGCAGCTGGAGCGCGCCCGCAAGCTGGAGTGGTCGGAAGAGCTGTACTTCGACATTATCCAAAAAAAAACGGCGGCGCTCATCCAGAGCTGCGCCCTGATTGGCGCACACTCTGTGGGCGCAACCGGCAGCCGGCTGGCCGCTATGGGATGCTACGGCGAGCGGCTGGGCGTGGCCTTTCAGCTGCGCGACGACATCCTCGACTTCCACAGCGGCAGCATCACGGGCAAGGTCAGCGGTAACGATATACGCGAGAAGAAAATAACCCTGCCGCTAATATTTGCGCTGAAAAAGGTGAGCAAGGCGGAGCAGAAAAAAATTCTTTCGCTGGTGGCCACCGCAAGCATCAACAGCCGGAACGTGAAGCAGGTGGTGAACTTTGTGGACGATATGGGCGGGCTGGAGCACACCGAGACCATTGTGCTCGACTACTGCAACGCCGCCCGGCAGGCGCTCGACGTTTTCCCTGACTCGGACGCTAAAACGGCGCTCCTGAAGCTCACCGGCGTCGTTGCCGAGCGAAAAAAGTAGCCACACGCTCTCTGCCCTGCCGAACATTTTGGACAACATTTCCGGTGGCGATGTTAGCGGAACGCCGCCCCACATTCTTCACATTTTTTTCTACAGGTATTGCAGGGTTGCGCGCTCGCTGCTCACGGTGAGCTGCACCTTGCGCCCCATGCACAACGCCACGTTAGGACGCTGATGCCCCGCCGGAAAGCCAAAGGCAACGGGGATGTTCAGCGGTTTGGCGTGCTCGTAAATGATTTCGCAGGCCGATTTTCCGTAGGGAGGATCGCTATCCTTCATTTCCGTCATGCCGCCCACCAGCAGCGCTTTCACCCTGCCCAGCTTGCCGCTCAACGCAAGGTTTAACGCCATGCGGTCGATGTGGTAAAGGTACTCGTCGACATCTTCCAGAAACAGCACGGCGTTGTCCGGCAGCAGCTCGCAGGGCGTGGCCTGCAAGCTGTAGATAACGGAGAGGTTTCCGCCCGTGAGCCGCCCCTCTGCAAATCCCTGCACGTTGAGCTCGTGCGGCGCAAGCTCCTGGCTCGCGTCCTGTCCGAACAGGGCGGCGCGCAGGCTGTTCACGCTTGCCGCATCGCCAAAGCTGAAGGGCATGGCGGCGTGCAGGCTTTCCACGCCCAAGCGGTAGAGCGCAAGGTGAAGCGCGGTGACGTCGCTGTAGCCCGCCAGCCACTTTGGGTGCGCTCGCAGGGCGGAGAAGCTTACCCTTTGCAGCAGGCGGGCGCACCCGTAGCCTCCCCGCGCAAAAAGTACTGCGCTCAAGCTGGGGTCGTCTACCATTGCCTGTAGGTCTGCTGCCCGCTGCTCGTCGCTGCCTGCAAAGCGGCGACATTCCGCAAAGAGGTTTTTGCCCAGACGCACCCGCAATCCCCACGACTCCAGCGTCTGCACTGCGGGGGCAATTTCGTCGCGGCTCACCTTCCGCGCCGGCGCGCAAATGCCCACCGTATCCCCCGACTTGAGGGGGGCAGGGCGAATGTAGCCTGCGCTGCTGCCGGTGACGTTAGAATCCGCCATTGCCGCCTGCTTTTTCCAGCACCAGAATTGGCTTGTCGAGCCTGTAGGTCATTATTTCGTCGGGCGCGTTGACAACGAGCAGGGAGTAGATGGTGAGCGTGCTGCCCTGCATATTCCACCCGTAAAAATCGCCCTGCTGCCCGTCGGAGATGTACACGAGGTTTTCGTCCGAAAGGCTGTTGCAGCCTCCGTTGTAGCACAGCGAGTAGTGCGTGAAGTCGGGGATATTGGAGATGTTGCCGTTGCTGTGAATCACAACGCGGCGGACTTTTTCGGCGTTCTTCACCGTGTACTCTCCCGCCACCAGCACGCTGTTGAGCAGGCTCGGAAAAACTTCGGGGATGCTGCCGTCTGTGGAGGAGTCCACGCCGTCTGCGGCTTTTACGTATCGCCATGTTTGCGCCGAAAAGTCGTCGTTGAACAGCAGCAGGCTGTCGCCCGCCATGCTGATTTGCGCCACGCTGTTGCCGTAAAAGTCGGGCACTAACAGCAGGCTGCCGCTGCACGTGTAGGAGAGCGTTACCATGTCTACCTGCCCGTTCAGCGCTATAAGCTTGCTGGAATCCTGTAAAAAAATGAGCTCCGTATAGGGTGGAAAATTTTTCAGCTGTTTGATGGACTTTGTGTATGCCGCCTCGTCCAGGACGTTGGCGCACACCCAGCTGCCCGTCAACCTTTTTTCTGCGGCCTGCTGCTGCACGCGCTTTGACGCCAATTTGCAGCCGACCAGCAGCAACATACCGCAGCACGCGAGCAACCATGCTGCTCTTATCGCCCTGCCTTCATACTTCAAGTTAGCCATATCTATTGTGATAATTAGTAATTTCGATGCGACTATTAAAATCAAATGTCGCCAATAATTTGCACAAAAAAAAATGCGATTGCGCAAGTAAAAAACTTTGCGTATTTTTGTGCCTTAAGAATTAACGAATTAGAAATGTTATCAACATGTTGCACGTGGCTACAGTAAAATGCGGGTGGCGATGGACGCTGCTTGCGCTGGCTGCTTTTGCCGTGCGCTGCCAGCCGCAGGAGTTTGTCTCGGACAGCTCGGCAACGCTCTGCTTTTCGAGCGATACGCTCAACTTCGACACCATTTTTTCGCCCCTTGGCTCTACCACATTTTCGTGCAGGGTGTACAACCCCGGCAGCAAAAACCTGCTCTTTGACGAGGTGCGGCTGAGCGGCGGAAGCGCATCGCCCTTCCGCATGAACGTTGACGGGCGGGCAGGCTACAGCGTGGGCAACGTGAAGCTGGCAAGGGGCGACAGCCTTTTCATTTTTATTGAGGTAAAGAAAAACCAAAGCCTCCTGCTCGCCGACGCCATTGCGTTTGTGATGGGCGGACAGGAGCTTCCGCGCAGGCTCGAGGTGGTGGCCTACGGGCAGGATGTTACCGTGCTGAGCCGCGATACCGCGCTGCCCAACGGCTACACCTTTACCGCCGACCTGCCCTACCTCCTGGACGGCATGGCAGCTGTGGACAGCAGCGCGACCGTAACGGTAGCGGCGGGGGCAAAGCTGTACTTCGGCGCAAAAGCCGGAATCGCCGTGAGCGGTACGCTCGAGGTGGAGGGAACGCCGGAAGCCCCCTGCATCTTTTCGTTCCCGCGCCACAACGATTCGTGGTACAAGGAAGCCGTTGGGCAGTGGGAGGGAATCAGCATTGGCGCAAGCGGGCGGGCGCGCGTGCGCCATGCCCGCATCAGCGGCGCGCGGTACGCCCTTGCCGTGACGGACACGCTGGGCGAAGCCGCAGGCACGCAGCTGACCCTGAAAAGCTCGGTGGTGGAGTACGCCGACGTTGGCCTGCGCTCCGCCGGCGGCAAAGTTGCTGCCGACAACTGCCTTTTTGCCAACCACCTCAGCAACGCTGCGCTGGTGGAGGGCGGCAGCAGCCGCTTCTACAGCTGCACCTTTGCCGCCGGCGCTTACCGCGGCACGCTGGTGGCGTTGCAAAACTACCGCCTGCGCGAAACGTCGAGAGGCCGGTACGACACCATACCCGCACCGCTCAACGCCGCCTACCTCGGCGGCTGCATTATCTACGGAAAAAACGTGAACGAGCTTGGCGTGCGCGAGCTGCCGGGGCAAGCTACCCCCATGCGCTTCACGCTGGAACGCTGCATGGTAAAGCTTGGCCGCAGCTTCGACCTGAGCAACGGCGAGCGCTACGTGAGCGTTACCGCGCAAAACCCGATGTTCAGGGACGCCGACGAGAACGACTTCCACCTGCTGGGCGAATCGCCCGCCGTCAACGCCGGAGCGGACAGCATTGCGCACGCCTACCCCATAGATGCTGACGGCTACGACAGAAGAATTTTAAACGACAGAAGCTTGGGCTGCTATGCGTACCGTCCTTAGCTGCGCCGCGGCCGCTTTTGCCGCAAGCCTTCGGGCAACAGCCCTGCTGCTGTGCCTGCTCGCCGACAGCGCGCCTGCCCCTGCGCAGGAGCAAACGCCGCCACGCGCCGCAGGCGATCTGCGGATAATGTTCTACAACCTCGAAAACTTTTTCTCGCCCTTTGCCGACACCCTCAACCCGCAAAAGGAGTTTTCCGAAAGCAGCCAGCGTCGCTGGACGTGGAATCGCTTTACCAAAAAGGCCAACGATATTTTCAAGGTCATCGTGGCGGCGGGTGGCGATGCGCCGCCCGACCTGATTGGGGTGTGCGAAATCGAAAACCGGTTTGTGCTCAACAGGATTATTTACGAAACGCCGCTGGCAAAGTTTCCCTACGGCGTTGTCCACCACGATTCACCCGACGGGCGGGGCATCGACGTTGGGCTGATGTACAACAGGGAGACGTTTGAGCTGGTGGAGAGCAAATTTTTCGAGGTCGCGCTCCCCAGCGGGCGCACCACGCGCGAAATCCTGCTGGCCAAAGGCGTGGTGAACGAGCTCGACACGCTGCACGTCATGGTGTGCCACCTGCCGTCGAAGTACGGCGGCGCGGCGGCCTCCGAGGGCGGGCGCATGGCTGCCGCCGACGTCCTGCGGCGCATCGCCGGAGGTATCCTTGCAGCGTCGCCCCACGCCAGCCTCGTCATCATGGGCGACTTTAACGATACCCCCGACAGCCGCTGCATTGGCGAAGGGCTGGGAGCTTCGTCAAACCTTGCCGGCCATGCCCCCGACAGCCTCTACAACCTCGCGCTGCCGCTGCACCGCGCCGGTGCGGGCAGCATCAAGTTTCAGGGAAGGTGGGAGCTGATAGACCTGTTTTTTGTGTCGGGAAATTTGCTCAACAAAGATTCGCCGATATACAGCCTGCCCGCGAGCTACCGCATTTTCTCGCCGCCCTTCCTGCTCGAGCCTGACGAGGCGTACACCGGCAGCAAGCCCCGCCGCACCTACAACGGATTCAGGTACGCGGGCGGCGTGAGCGACCACCTGCCGACGCTGATAGACGTAAAGAAAGGTTTTTGAGAGCCGGCAGCAGCGCGTTCGGCAGCTTTGAATGGCGCTCCCGCTGTTTTGTAAACCAGCGGTATTTTACTACTTTTGCAAAAAAAACGTGATATTTTTCAACCCTTGATTTGTATTCTGATATAGTGAAAATGTATAAACCTCTACTTCGGGACGTTCAAAAAGCCCGACAGCGCATCAGCAGCGTGGTAGCGCACACGCCGCTGGCGCAGAATGTGGCGCTGAGCGAACAGTACTCGGCCAGCATCCTGCTCAAGCGCGAAGACTTGCAGCGCGTGCGCTCCTACAAAATTCGCGGCGCGTACAACAAAATCGCCTCGCTGTCCGAGGCGCAGCTGGCCAACGGCGTGGTTTGCGCCAGCGCCGGCAACCACGCGCAGGGGGTGGCTTTTGCCTGTAGCTCGCTCGGCATTCATGGAACAATCTTCATGCCCACGCCCACGCCCAGCCAAAAGGTGAAGCAGGTGAAAATGTTCGGCAAAAGCAGCATCGAAATCGTTCTGGCGGGCGACACGTTCGACGACGCTTACGCCGAAGCCGTGAGGTTTTGCGAGGAGCACAAGAGCACCTTCATCCACCCCTTCAACGACGAAAAGGTGATAGAAGGGCAGGCTACAGTGGGTCTCGACATCCTGAACGACGCCGAACACCCCATCGACTACCTGTTTGTTCCCATCGGCGGGGGCGGGCTGGCGGCGGGCGTGGGGAGCGTTTTCAAGGCCATTAGCCCCGACACAAAAATTATTGGCGTAGAGCCGGTGGGCGCTGCCTCCATGAAGGCGTCGCTCGACGCGGGAGAGGTGACGTCGCTACGTGAAATCGACACCTTTGCCGACGGCGTGGCGGTGCGGCGCGTTGGCGAGCTCACCTTTGCCATTTGCAGGGAGGCGCTCGACGACCTGGTGTTAGTGCCCGAAGGAAAAATTTGCTCCACCATCTTGCAGCTGTACAACGAGAGCGCCATTGTGGTAGAGCCTGCAGGCGGAATAACCATCTCTGCGCTGGACTTTTACCGCGACAAAATTAAGGGGAAAACTGTAGCCTGCGTGGTGAGCGGCAGCAACAACGACATAACGCGCATGGAGGAAATCAAAGACCGCTCGCTGCTCTACGAAGGGCTGAAGCACTACTTTGTGATACGCCTCCCGCAGCGCGCCGGTGCGCTGCGGGAGCTCCTCGACCACGTGCTTGGCCCCTCCGACGACATTACGCACTTTGAGTACAAAAAGAAGCACTCCCGCGACAAGGGGCCTGTAGTCATTGGCATAGAGCTGCGCCAAAAGGAAGATTTTGACGGGCTGATTGCCCGCATGAACGAGTACGGCGTGGTGTACGAATACCTCAACGAAAAGCCCGATTTGTTTCAATTTTTGCTGTAGCAGGCCAGGGCAAACGCACGAAAATGAGCTATGATTTATGTGATTTAATGTGGTTGCTGGCGCGCCACTTTTCGCTCTTTCCCCTCCCTGCGCGCCGCCGCCCGTCATTCCGTAGCGTAGCGCGCGAGGCACGAGCGAGCGCAGCGGAGGAACCCCAGCCCGTAGCTGTTGACGGCAATGGTGGGCGGAATTATCGCGTCAGCAATCACCGTAAATCACCAAAATCAAAAAAATCACAGTTCAGACAAAGCTCGCCCCCAGCTACAGCCTGAGTTTCCTCCGCTCCGCTCGCTCGTGCCTCGCGCGCTTCGCTACGAAATGACGGGGGAGGGGGAAGAATCACCGTTCAGGCAAGGGAGAACAGCAAATCGTTGAGTACACCCGAATAAAATATTTCACACTTAATACATTTTAACGAAAATATAGCAGCAGGGTATTGGAAAAATACATACCTTTGCGCTCATCATTTTACGCTATACTGTACCATGAGCTACCTAAATAACACAAAACAGATAACGCTACAGCTTTATAACATATATGTAGTAGCAGGGACAAAATATATTTTGCCCCCTGCTTTTGCACACACACACACACACACACACAC